>JAAEOI010000310.1 GCA_024244665.1 Bacteroidota bacterium
AGGCCACTGGTATGGTGTGAAGTATTGACCAGTCCGTACCTGTCAATCAGATATGCATAATCGGTCATTATATAGCCAGGAAGAATGGTTGAATAGGTTTCAACGGTATTGATTTTCAGGCGTAAAGCAGTCTCGAGCCATATGTTGTTGTTTTCCTCAGAATTCCTCTTCCAGGGAGTGAAAAAATCCTGGTCGCCCGGCAGAAGACTACGGTAGCGGACCTGTGGAGACGGGTAGAAAATATCACAATCAGACCCCACCCTGATTTTTTCCTTTACCTCCGGCTCCCAGGAACTCCAATACTTCAGGGGAGGGACTCCGAGTATTTCTTCTGCGAAAGTGTACATTGCAAAGATCGTACCCCGAAGATCATAGCCCACCAGATAGATCCTGTTTGTCTCTTCGTTTACATAGATTCTGTGAGACTCAAACCCATCCAGCTCCTTCAGCGCGCTGCCCGTAATCTTCGTGTGACCAGAAGCAAGATTAACAATGACGATCTCAGTATCAGAAATATCCTTGTTCATCTTTCCTGTAATCACCGGATTGGTATTCATCACACTGAAGATGTCCTTCTCAAGCGCATCGAGTGCAAGTTTCAAAGGACCCTGTTCTTTTTCTGAAAATACAATCCGGATATGCGTTTTCTCTAATAAGATCTGCCCTTCAAGCTTTGCTGCCGGAAGCAGCAGGAGTACCAGTAAAGCAATTAGAAAGAATAATTTGTCACCAGGTTTCATAGTCATTACGACAGGATTTTATGATGGTTTATCTACTCGATTATTCCCTTTCAGGAATGCTCTTTGAAAAAGGAATCTCACCCCGAAGCATTTTTCCTGCCATACCGGTCATCCACAGGTAGTGATCTGATGGAACCTCCTTCTCATAGGGTACAAACACACTCTTTCCCACTGGGACGGTATGCGAACATTTCATAATGACAGTCCCTTCATCAATCTCATCAAACATGGCCACATAGAGCATTTCAGCCCCACTCTCTATGGCTCCGGAGATCTGCTTCCAAAAAAACTCCCCCTTGTTTCTAGGTATTTTATTGGATTTGTCCCCTTTCAAATTATGCCAGGAAAATCCCGGGAATACAGTGGGAGCATAAGATTTCCCCATCTTTTTGCACCATTTAACATCATCAATAATATTTTCCTGGCGATATGCTTCATAACTCTCTTCGTTATAACGACCCACAAGCCATGGGTGAATCACATCTACCTGCTTGAGAACATCGTGCAACCTGGGATCACCTTTAGTATCTTCACCCAGGGTTCTCCACCGTGATGGTATACCCAGATGCACAGCACAACCTCCATAGACCGGATCGTTCTTTACAAAATCGATGATGTCATATATCTCGGGAATATGTCCCGATTCCCGTGTACCTGCACTGATCCCCCAGAAAGCGACCAGGGGTTTGCCATTATGGTAGAGGTAAGTGGTTTTCTCTCCCTGGTTGGTAAGTTTCAGATCATCCACCAGGTGTTTCCAATCGTCGAAAATGAGTTTGTATTTGCTGTCGTCCATGCTCCCGATATCGTACATCATGCAGATGGCCACCCCGTATTTATTTGCAGCTTTAATGGCCGATCGAAGCACTTTATCATTATGATTCAGTCGATTTGAACTCTGTAATACGGAAAAAAAACGCTGCATAAAGACTCCGTCAACACCATACTCTTTCATCCATTTAAAATGAAGATCGACCGTACTTTCATCGTACGGACTAAAAACATAGGCAGGTGAACCATCCGGGAATTTAAACGGAGTTTTGTACTTCACTTTGTACTCATCCATTTCGGGCCAGTAGTCAATGGTGCAGCTGCCATCCTCAAACCTATCTCCTTTCGCATAATGTGTCCACCCGCGGTCTGCCCCATCTCCTTCGCAGTTAAACCATCCCTGGTATCCTGCCATGACAAGACCCTTGTATGACATATACCTGCTCTCTGCAGCATGTTTGGTCTGTGCGTTAATGCTTGCAAAAAGCACCAATGAAATTATTCCTGATAAGAACAAATCCTTTTTCATAGTGGAAAATTTTGTAATATCTGCGTGTTCTGCTTATCTACGGCATTTATCTTTGTATTCCAGGTATTCTAATATGAATGTATGGATATTGGATAAATGAAAAATTAATAAAGAGTTAATTCAGCTATACAATGATAAAAGCTAAATAGATACAGGGTTGAATTATCTTTTGGGTTGTTCTGAAACATTGGTAAGTAATCCTACTAAATGTTATTCAACAATTTGAAATTGTTAATTTGAGGATTTTAACTATTTTTCCACTTCAATAATTACCTATTGAAACCCTGTTGAGAGATAGTTTGTCAGTTTTCAAACATGAAGTCCTATAAGACTCTAGATCGTATAAATCAGATATTCGGATTCTACAGCAATCGGTTATTGAAACTGCTGTTGTTAGGTCTGTTTTTTCCTTTCTTCTCATTTGGTCAGGAATATGGTCTGGAATTCGCCGGACAACCCAATTCAAAAGATCAACGTACACAGCTTGATCTTAATCCTGAGGGCTATTACTCTTTTCGATCTGATTTTGAATTGTCATTTAGCATTCAATTGCGTGAAATTGAAAAGGCAAATTTTGGCTACATCGCACGTATCATTGATATTGATGGTCATCATATTGATATAATATTTAACAGCCCGGAATCACAAAGCCTGCATGTTGTTTACGGTCAATCCCTTGCACACATTACAGCACCTGGAAATGACCCGGACATCTATGATAAGTGGACTGAAATCAGACTGAAGTATAGTATAAAGGATAGGACTCTTCAATTTGATACTCCAGACACCACCCTTCTACAACACGATATTGATTTTTCAGGAAAGGTGAAAATATTCTTTGGCGGGAATGATTTCAAACCTGTACAAACAACCGATGTTCCTAGAATGAACATTAAGGACATCCGGATCTTTCAAAAACGCGAATGTCTGCACCATTTCCCGCTCAATGAAATTACCGGAAATGAGGCAAAAGATATCATCTCAAACAATAGAGCAATTGTTCAGAATCCGGGCTGGATAAAGTCCAGATTTAATTGGATTTGGGCCTTTGATACATATTTGAATGGACATGTAGCCTTATGCTATGAATCTGTTGATGAAAGGTTATTTATGGTAGGGGATGAACAGATGAAAATTTTCTCAGTCCTTAAAGATTCAATTGAAACATTTAAGTACAGCACTCCTTTTCCCGGCCTCCTTCGTGGAAGCCAGGTATTCTATGATACCATAAGCCATAGATTGATCTGCTATAATTTGCCAAATAAAACTATTTATTATTTCAATTTTCCAGAACTCAAATGGGAACAAATCTCAGATGGACCAAACAGACGAGAAGGTTTTTGGTTCCACAATAAATACTATTCAAGTTCGGACAGTGTTCTCTATATTTTTGGAGGATATGGTCAGCATAAATATTTTAAGCTGGTTCAGAAATTTGATTTTAAAAATCATAAATGGGACACCGTTCAGACCCGTGGAGAACTGTTCCACCCACGCATGCATGCAGCAATAGGAAATTATGCAGACACCTTGTACATCCTGGGGGGGTATGGTAGTATTTCGGGTGATCAAATTCTAAATCCAGCACATTATACCGACCTGTTGGCTTTTTCTTTAAAAGATTCTGAATTTATCAAGAAATATGAGTTCCAGGCACCTATGAAGGGACTGGATTTTGCGCATTCAATGGTTATAAATGAGGAAGATCTGTCATATTATGTACTGGCAACCACAATATTTGAGTACGATACATATTTACAACTATTGAGAGGAAACCTGGCTGATCCAAAACTGATTAATGTTGGAGGTAAGATCTCCTATTTATATCACAATGAGAATTCCTATTGCGATCTGTATTTCTCAAAAAGCAGCCAGGAACTGATAGCAGGAACGTTCATAGTCGACACAGAGGAGAATGTGACAAAAATCTCGGTTCATAAAATATCCTTCCCACCTTATGTAATAGATATAGAACCTGATGAAGCCAGGAGCTTTACCTGGATATTGGTTTTTGGCCTTCTGTTCCTTCTTATTCTTGTGGCTGTTTCTATCATCCTGGTAAAGCGTATAAAAAAGAGAGTGAGCTCTTCCAACATTAGCGAAGAACGCAAAGAGAATGATAAGGCTGATAGCCACCTGCATTCTCAAAATAGCCTGCTCCTGGCAAAGCCGAAGAATCCCGCCAACTCAATTATGTTTTTCGGAGGCTTTCAGGTGATAAACAAACATGGAGATGATATCACTAAGAAATTCACACCGCTCCTGAAAGAGCTTTTTCTTGTTATATTTCTTCACTCAATCAAGGATAAAGGAATATCAGTCCCGAGGCTTACAGAGTTGCTCTGGTTTTCCATGGATTCAAAAACTGCAAAAAACAACCGTGCTGTGAATATTGCCAAGTTGAAGCATCTGTTATCTGAAATCGACAGTTGTTCAGTAAACCGCAACACAAGTTACTGGCAGCTGGAGTTTAATGATTCGATTGTATACAATGATTACTGGTCATGTATTAAAAGCATTAATCATGAAAAATCGCTGTCAACGGAAGAACTCGTGCAGTTTCTTCACCTTATTAATAAGGGACCATTGCTTGGAAATGCAAGATATGAATGGCTGGATGAATTTAAATTAGAGTGTTCAAATATGATTATAGATACCCTGTCACACTTTGTTGATCAGGATAAAATCGGATCAGACCCTGAGCTTATGATCAAGTTGGCAGATGCAATTTTAATTTTCGACATGATGCATGAAGAGGCTATCAGTATGAAATGCAGGTCCCTGACAACACTTGGCAAACATAGTCTTGCAAAAGAGATCTACTCCAAATTCACAAAGGATTATTTCACACTATATGATGAACCCTTTGACCGGTCATTTACGGATCTGATAAAGAATTAGATAGTTTATTGCGTTTCATATGCAACCACATCGACAGCATTGATCTCATAGCTTCCTGGTTTAAATACAAATACAATGTAATCATCTGTTTTTGAATCATATGAGATTATCTTGTTATCAGGTGTAAAGGTCCCGTTTTTCCAAATATTATTCCCATTCACACTGATGGAAAAATGATCAGATGGCCGGATTGGAACATATATCTTTGAAGTTGTATTAGCAGGCACCACTGCTTTGATCTGCATGCCTGTTTCTGTATTTCCTCTCACCAGCTTTTTCAATTTTACACTTATATCACCTGCTACAGAAGGCACTACACCTTCGGCCCATTTCAAATCGTAAAGGCAGGGTTGAATTTTGAACTGCTTCCAGCCAGGCAATAATGGCTCCACTCCCAGTACTTTCTCCGGCAGCAGTGCGGTAGGTCCCGAACACCAGGAGTGGGAAGTAGTCCCCCAGGTCTCCCACATTTCGTGCCAGGCACCGTTAAAGTCATCCCGTTTCATCTGGTCTCCCCAGTGGTTTCGCATATAGTCAAGGGCCCATTGCCCTTCCCCTTCGGAAAACATGGTGTGAAGCAACCAGTAGGAGAATGACTGTTCGCACGATTGTCCCTGGCTTTTTGAGTATTCAACCACCCGTGCTTTTTTGCCTACTGGAATGAGGCCATATTTCAAAGCATACACCTGGGTTTGTTGTGTGATCCGGGAGCTTTCAAAACCGTCTTTAAAGGCTTTGTCTTTCTCCGACCATAACCATTTTTGGATCGAGGCTTTTACGGCCTGAGCCTCCTTCTCCCATTCAGCAGCCTGTGGGGTATCTTCCATAATATTACGGGCCATCCATGCGGCAGCGTTCAGCGCACCATAGTAGAGGCAGTTTACAGCTGTATTCTCACCGGAAACGTCCATGGGATATGTATCGGGATGATCAAGGACCACCCAACCTGGAACTTTCCCTATAAGCCCTCGATCTGCCGACAGGTAGCCCTGGAAATAATCTATCAAAACCTTAAGATTGGGATATACCTGCTCAATTAAGCCGGCGTCATGGTAGTAGATGTAGTGTTCATGGAGCATCAGAATCCATTCCAGCTGATAGTCCGGAATGTATGTTGAAGTAGTGGGGCCAAGATGGTAGCCTGTGGGATAACGCGAGCGTATGGCTCCCTGATCACTGTGTCGCTGAGAGAACGCTCCGCTGAGGATGTTGTAATCGTGGAGTAACTTTATGTTCGAGCCGAATGCATAGGCTGAATAGCGCATATCATACCTGGCATCCCCCGCAATATATTGGGTCTGTTCGCGCCATGGTGTATCCATCCAGGTGTCGTGGGCACAAATCTGCAAAGTCCACCGGCCAATTTCCCACATTTGATTGAGCAGAGTGTCCGAGCAGCTGAAACTACCTGTTCGCTGTACAGGAAAAGAGCGGAACTGAGCACCCACTTCTCCAATTGATATCTCAGCATGCTTCTGTATGGCAAGGTATCGAAAGGCCCGCCATGTAACAGGTTGCCAGCTCTGCATTCCCTCTTTGGTGATATAGGTATCGGTGTAGTCCACATTGTCCTTCATTGCCGGGAGGCTGTCGGCGTCCAGTCGCTCCCCGGTTCCAAGAATCATCTCCGCCCCTGCCCTGTCCGCAATGACCGTAAATCGAGGGAAAGCAGTAATCTCTTTACCGAAATCATACACGCTATAGCCCTGTGCATCCCATGTGGAAACCGGTTTAACTATCTCATAAAAAAGCCTTTCTCTTCTGATCACAACCATCTGATTCCATGGCGCTATGGGTGGTATGCCAATCTCGGTTGCCTGCTCCCAGTGGGAATCATCAAAAGAGGATTGCTGCCAGCCCTCATATGCCAGGCGCGCATCATATCGCTCCCTCATCCCAATGGTATGGTCAACCTGACGATGTATGGTACCGGTATCCCAGGCCTCAGCCTTTGCAACGCGCCAGCTCCTGTCACTAATCACTTTCGCAACTTTACCTTTATTGTCGGTAATAGCAGCCTGAAAGAAAAAACCACCACGGGCATCCATCCTGTGATGCAATCCTTCTCCGGCATTGTACACAAGTGCGGCAATTGTGTTCGTTCCTTCCTTCAGGTAAGGCACCAAATCAATCTCTTCGTAGGTCTGGTATTCAGGATCGGGATTGGTAGGCACACGATCCACATATTGTCCGTTTATATATAGTTCGGCAAAGGCATATGCAGAAATATAGGCCCGGGCCTCCCGGGCCGGCCTATCCAGTGAAAAAGATTTCCTTACATGGAGGAAGTAGTTCCGTGGATTGATCTCACCTGAATCCCAGATCCAGCTGGCTTCGGGAGGTACGCCATCAAGCAGATGAGAGGGGGGAGAGATATATCCCTCTTCATTGTGTCCAGGCTCTCTGTCTTTACCAAACAAGGAAATTGAGACAATGAGAAATGCTAAATGAAAAAAACGCTTTGTCATTTTGCTTTAGTTTATTCAGCTACAACTCAACATCTACACTCTGGCCTGCATAAATCCCACCAGGTAGTTCGATCGCCAATTTATCCATCCCTGTTATTTGTATGTGTATGCGGTTAAGCCTCCTTGAGGGATCGGCCACCGTAATCTCTTTCACCTCCCCATTGTTTAATTTCAGCATGACAGCGCCAGGAGAATCAACTGACAGCAGCATCCCTTCTGAAATGTTTATCTCACCGGCATGGTAAAAAATTGCCTGCACCCTGCCCGACTCATGATCTTTCACCGCTTGAATCTTGCGATTATTGACCAGGACTTCAATGTCCCGATCGTCATTCATTTGCCCCGGTGTGGCGACAGGCACAACCATGTATTGATATTTGACATCTTTGGGGATGGTGGAGGCATAATTGGTTTGCCCGATATTTCCCTGGGGCCTTACCCCATGATCGATCCAGAGCTTAAAAACATCTTCTGTAACCAGCTCTTTCGGGCTGTGGTACTGCTTACTGATGTCGGTCCACCTGCCACTCTCCTCCCGGTTTGAGAGATGCACAGTGGTGGAATCCGGGAAACGGTATCCAGTGCCGTTATGAATAATCCAATCCACATTCTTTATCTCGTGAATACCCCGATCCAGGGTATCCACATCCCGTCCATTTGATACAATAACTTCACCTTGTAGCAGGACCTGTTCCGTGGTTGTTACCAATGGCAGAGTACGGGTGGGTGATTCAATGCCAGCCCCGAGGCAGACATACTCCTCATCGAAAAAGAACCAGCCTTTCCTTGCCCTGGTGAGGTCAATGGGACTGATAAAATCGAAACAGACCGCACCATATCTACCATCACATACGGCCCCCACAAAATCGGTTACGCCAGGCTTCAGGACCTGATTGGCCGGAGGAAGTGCAGGTTTTTGCAGCACAGTGGTCCCCGGTATCTTCTGCCAGTCATACACCGGCCATATATTCAGATACTCACTACCCCTGACCGAAAGATGATTTGTACCATCTCCACGGTGGTGATTTAAAACTCCCTCTGAATTGTGGGGATATTCCATGTTCTGATTTCGAATGGAAAACATTCTAACCGTCGTATAAAAACCCGGCCGTTGAAAAACAAAGTGCTCACTTTGCCAGAAAAATTTCGCAAAGGATGCCGAAGGGCTGATCTCAGCTCTGCGGAGGCCCATAATCTCCTCCAGTTCACCTTTCCTGTAGTCCGAAGCAATCAACAGGTTTTCAGGCGTAGCGGTGCTGATGGGGTTGAAAATCTCCTTTCTTGAAATACCCCTGTTCATAGCCCCTTTTTCCAGGTAGATTCCGTACACGGCCTGCTTGCAGATTCCATCCAGGTAGTAGTCGGTAAGCTGTTCCAACCTGTCCGGTGTAAATGCGTAGCTGGTTCCGGCTACAAATGCGGCCCACCTGGCAAGGGCATCTGCATAGGCCGTCCCATAGGAGTAGGTGGTATTCACCCGATCGTAGCGATGGTGAAAGCTGTAATCAACCTGTATTCCCCTGCCCCCGGTATTGAATCTTATCTGTTCACTGAGCACCCTTAAAATCTCCCCAAAGGCCTTATCATCCCCGACCACGAGCCCCTTTTTTGCGGCAATCTCACCAATTTTGGTACGATCGGCTCCGGGTCTTGCTCCTGGTGCATTCAGGTTTGCACGACCAATAATCTGTACAGCTTCATCCCGAAGCCCGGGCTCAATGTGATCCTCCAACAGCAGCAAAACATTCACCAATCGTCTTGGTGTACTTACCTGGTTATCATGCCAGTTATCAGAGATGAAATCCCGTTCGCACCAGAATCTCAGACTCTTAATGATGCGCTCAAGAAGATCAGGACTGTGATAGTATGATGAGGAATTCTGTCTGTATGCCAGGCTAAAAGTCTCCAGGTTTTTAAGGTGAACACCGTTCTGAAAACCGGTCAGGGAGAGATCTGTATAGTTGATTCCCGACCAGCTTCCGTCTTCTTTGAGGCTTTGGATCAGCTTTGAGACCAAATCATCATCTACCTCTGTCTGGAGAATCTCAGCTACAACCCTCCGCTTTACCACATCAATATCGGATTCCGCATAAAGACTTCCGGAAAACAACATACAGAAAAGGACAAGAGTAAAATTCAGGTACTTCATATTGAATCCATTTGGAAAGGTTCTATTCAAGCAATATTAGTGCTTTATTGTACATATCTCTATTTTGAACTCTGACAAGATAGAGCCCCTGATTAAACTCTGAAATATTTATCTCTGTGTGCAGGGCAGAACTTTTAGTCTGATGTACCATCTTTCCCTCAATACTAAAAATAGAAATAACAAGCGGCTCCTCAATGTAATCCACCTGCACCATAATTATTCCGCTATTTGCAGGATTGCTTATCAGAATCTGGTTCTCCTCAACCCGTTGTTCGATACCCACCGGTATATAAACAGTAATGAGCACATTGTCGGTTGATGCGCCAAACCAGCCATCCTGGTTCTGCATTTTCCATTGAAAATTATATTCACCCGGAGTGTCAGGAGCGATCACATTAAAGGCAAATGTTATTTCATCTCCCGGAAGCACAAGCTCTTCATTCGCCAGAAATACCTTGCTGATACCCCATTCATTGTTATTCTCAGGATTTTGACTCCCCAGTGAGAATTGTCCAGATGCAGAGTCCCAGGTACTCTCTCCTGTGTTTTTCAAAACTACATCAACTGACATGGACTCGCCGGTATGTAAGGTGTCTTCGGGGATATTCTGACTTACAAAAGCCGCATCTGAAAATGCAATTTCCGTTGTAAAACTCCAGATATCTCCGACTTTTGTTCCGTCATTGTTTTTTTCGTTCACTCTCCAGAAGTAGGTGGTGTTATATTGCAGCACCCCTGGATCTAGAACAGAATCAAGCTGATTGCCCACGTAGGGAGGTGGGTTGGATGTGCCGAAATACAGATCGTGATAAGCCGTATTATCTCCCGGGGTCCATGAAACATTCGTAGCCTCATCCACTGTGATAGCCTCATCCGCCGGATTTGGCTCAGTAGCCTTTTCCGGAAGTGAGAGAAATACACCCACCTGGGTCATCTTAATTTCGCAAAGCTGTGTCAAACTTTCATCTCCGTTATTCCTCGTGATCTCCAATCGGTAAAATCGAAATGCCCCCGTATTTACAAGTGGAAGTAACTTCTCTTCAAAACGACCGCTCCAGACCTGGCCTTCCCAGCTTCCTATCTCAGTCCATGTTGAATCATCATTGGAACCTTTTAAAACAAAGTCTTCCGGATCTCTGGCGGGAAAATCATTGCCACTGACAATGGCAAGCAGATCCACAGTTACTGAGTCCGGAAATTCAATCTGGATCCAGCTTGGATCGCCTACAGAAGGCACTCCCCCGTTGTCAAGCCATTTGCTCCAATCTACATTTTTCTCCCCATCGGTATAAAGATTATCAAATGCTTTTTCTGCACTTTCACCATCATTAATTTCCGCTCTTCTGGTAATAATACCCTCATATATTTCGGTGAAATTCGTCCCGTCAATATCTCCTACAGTAACAACCACATTTTCTGACATCTCCCCAACCCAGATAGCTTCCTCACCGGCTGTTTCCCGGATCATTTGCCATTGGAAATTATATTTCCCCAATGAACCAGGAGCTGTAATATCAAATGTGAACGTCTTTTTTTCACCTGAGGGAATACTGTCCGTACCCAGTTCAACACGATTAATTCCCCAGATGGTGTTATTTTCCGGATTCCGTGTTGCCAGTTTATAACCTCTTGCGGCAGTCCAGGGTGATGTGCCTGTATTGATGGCAGTAACGCTTACTGATAAAGATTCGCCAGGATCCATCTGTGTTTTGATGTCCGGGATTTCGATGGTAGCATTATCTATCTCCACCTCGTCGGTTTCGAGCCTGTAAATGGAGATGTTATCGAAATAGGTTACAATATCGCCAGTCCCTGCAGCCTGATCATAGACGACAACAATCCTGTCAATGGTATCCCTGCTTACTGAAGTTGAATCCAACCATTCCCCAATTCTGCAAATGGTTTTTGTCCATTCATTTATTTCTCCCCTTCCGCTGGATGGAAGCATCGGTTGGCCCCTGGTATCTTCAGCACCGGCACTGCTTAAAGTAGTCCCATCAGTCAATACCAGTTCAACTGAAGCGTACCTTGAATTTTCATTTGTGGGATAGGACAGAAACATCAGTTTTGTATCATCAAAAACTGGTATATCCACATCAAATAACTTCATGGCAGCATGGGATTCCGAGTCGGAATTATCGGTGCCCTCAAATTTCAACGAATAACTGCCGAGATAGGGATTCTCACTCACATGAGCACATTTCAATGCATCCACATTTAAAACACCAATTTCATCCGGCGTATCCTTCCAATCGGGCAGGGCATCGTAACCGGGTTCGTGGCTGGTTCTGAAATAGATGGGACCTTCAGAAAATGGAATGGTTACATGGGCAGTAACAGGATCTTCACCTTTTAATACCCGTGTAGCCTTCCCGACCAGCCGCAGGTAAAAATCTGATGAAATATAGCTTCCGTCTGCACTGGATGTCAGGAAATACTGATCGGTAGGAATACCCATGTAACTATCTGCCATCTTCATGATGTTGGTTCCTTCGTCGTATTCATCAAACATGGCCACGTACATACTGGGAATCTCCAGGTTCGCAATGTTCGCCACCTGGGCCCATAAAAACTCACCCTTATGCCTGGGGTATGAATTGGCATCACCACCATTCCAGTTTGACCATGCAAAACCTGAAAATATCACAGGCTGATAATCGATACCCAGTTCATCACATTTTGCCTTGTCTGGCACCAGGAAATCATTCCTCCAATCATCAGCTCCGCTTACATGCCTGTATCTTCCGGGAGTCCATGGTGAGATCATGTCAAGTGAAGCAAATACATCCTCATACCCAATGGCCACATCACCATCGCCATTGGTTTGTCTCCACCGGGAGGGAACCCCTCCAATCACATAATAACCTTTGCCATGCAACCAGTCGATGATCGTCTGGCTGTTTGTGTTATATCCTGCATCATCACGGTGATCAAATCCAATGCCCCATAAACAGATGACCGGTTTCCCATCCTGGTTTGCATAATTTGGAGAATCCATGAATTTTAAATCGGCCTCCATATGCTCCACATCACCCTTGAAGCCGTCCACATTATCCGGTGTCATATCGTACATAAGGTAATAGAGTGTACCATACTTTTCAGAAGTCCTTCTCAACCTGACCGCAATGCTGTCGCGGTTTGCTTTGATACTGGCACTACTTAATACAGGCCCGAGGAAGCGTTGCAAAGCGACCCCGTCAATACCATATTTCTGCATCCAGGCACCATGCACATCAATCACATCTTCCCTGTAAGAGGAGAACAGCTTTGCCGGCTGACCATCACCCAGGGCAGCAAAACCCGATTGAAAAAGGCTGGAGGCTGCATAATCTGTCACATCGGGATATACCTCAAAAGTTAAATCTCCGGGACGCGGAGGATTCCCGCCCCAGTGTGCCCAGGTGTCTCTCGGGGAACCATCCCCCTTGCAGTTAAACCAGGCCTGATAGCCACAAAATACTTTTCCGACCACAGAATTATCTGCCGGCTGACTGTAAACAACCATAGAGTTCAGTATCAAAAACGAGAAAACTATAGCAAATAGATTTGATTTCAAGATCATCTTGTCTTAGAGTTTTATGAATTTTTTGGTGACGCTTGTCCCAGCCACATCAATTCTTACCAGATAGGCCCCTTTCTCAAGTCCCCTTGAATCGTCGGAGAGGATCGGATTTATTTCTTCCAGTTGACCTTCATACCTGTTCAGTACTTTCCCTGACAAATCGAGAAGTTGTATAGTGACAGTATGATTGCCCATGGCAGTAGAACTGATCTGTATATGATCTGAACTTGGGTTTGGATAGAGTACAAATGAAATGTCCTCTGCAACCCTGTTTGCTGCAGAGACCGCATTTGAAACATGCACTTCAAATACTTTCTCGATGCTCTCATGGTTTTCGTCCCTACTGGAAATTCTTATGGAGAAGGTATTTTGAGTCTCGTAGTCAAAAACCATCTTGCTTAAGAGCCATTGCCTATATATTGAGAATTTTGCATTGTCGGTGTCCCCGTCGCCCGAAACCAGCGAATAAGTAAATGAATCGCTGTCGGGGTCTACGGTGTTCAAAGTACCTATGGTGGTGCCACTGGATTCGTTTTCCGGAATCATGTTGTTTGAAAGGGTAATATCTGTAGGTGGTTGCGGATTACATGTCCCCATATTCAGCCACTGACTATCCATCCATGCCAGACGTGCAATCAACCATGTTTTCAGCTTATCTATCTCTCCTGCGAAGGTTTCCGGATAGGGTTCTATGGATGGCCAGACATAGTTACCAAGGGTGGGGAATCTGACAAAATTACGATCAGCAGCATCTCCCAGGACCTGCACACAACTGTCGATAATTGCCATAATATTCTCATCACTATAGATACCCTCCCGGTGCTCTGTCCATCTGCAATAGGTCTTGTTCATATAGTGGCCATCCTCCATCAGGCGCTCAAACCAGTAAATCCGGCCTCCCTGGGGATAACACCATCCATAGCTCTCTTTTGCACCCCAGCTATCCCCGTAATCCAAATTTCCATATCCCAGGTTGTAGTCCCAGGGTGGCCCGGCAACCAGTTGACCACCATCCGCATCATTCTCTTTATGAAAATAATTGCTAAACAGATAGTTATCAATTCCTTTTGAAATTTCATTCAGGAACATCATATCAATGAATGACCTTGTTTTGATGTATTTCCGGTATCCGTATTCAGGATCAGAAAAGCTGGGACTGGACATCACCACATCAAAATCCTCCATCCAGTCCCGGATATAGGATGCCTGATCAGGTGTCAACCCGGCATATTCGGGATCGTAGTATTCATACCACATTTGATTATGATAGGGTTGATTAACAGGTGATCTCCACCACTCTTCATCTGACAATTTGCCCGTCTTGTCTCTTCGCAATATATAGCCACCTGAAATCTCAATAGGGGAAACATCCTCGCTGGTAAGCTTATCAATATCCACCCGGTTTTCGTCACGTTTTAGCTTCTCAGTAAATACATATACACCCTCGTAATCGCCATTAAGAATTAGTTCTATAAACCTGGTACGCGGAGCCCATCGGCCAGTTCTACTGAATAATTCGTAGGTTAGTACATTTTTTACCAGAGTCCGGTCGCTGAAGGGCCCATAGAGTACGAAGTCATTCTCCACCGGCAAGCCAAGTACCGATACATTGTTATTAGATCCATCGGCATTCTGAAGTTCAATGCTGAATGATTTTTTTGCAAATTCTTTAGAAGACTCACCACGTCGTTCGATGCTTATAAATCCGTTATATTCATTCCATGGATCATCAATGGCGTTTATGGCGCCTTCTCCATTAAAAACCAATCCCATATCTGCCACAATACGAGGCTCATCTGGTATCTTTTGCCCATTGGTATTGATATGCATCAAGGGAAGATTAAATTCTGAAAACGAAGCTGTGTCACCGAACCATTCCGGTACCGGCCCATAAATAGAATCGGATCCCGATATTTTCGCATGCAGGAACACATTCGCTGAAAAATCATTCGCACCGGCACGATAGCTATGCACTTCCACAGCAAGCACGTTTTTACCAGGTTCCAGCACTGAAGAGATAAATTCCCCCAGCTTGTATCTGTAGGGATTCACTCCCGTGTACATAATGGCCTCATAATAATCAATCAGTTCCATGTTCCATGAAATTGGATCCTGTACATTTTCGCGAGCCACCTGGGTTCCATTTATATAGGCAACAAAACCAGCGTCATAATCCATATCAAGGTACAAATCTGTGATATCAGATATATTATCAACATCGAATGCAATCCGAATGTATACGCTTTGGGTACCTTTAGGGAGTATAGTCACATCATCATCATCTCCAAAACCGAATCCCGCCTCTCCGATCTCCCATTCGCTGTCATCATAACCGATCTCCTGCCACGCTGTTCCCAAATCCCTGTCAGGTACCAGATAGGGGCACATCTCCCCATCACCAAAGATGGATTCCCAATGCCCTGATTCCTGTGAGTATGAGTTACTATAAAAAAGAACACCTGTGAATAGCAGTGTTAAGTATTTGATTTTCAACTTCATAAATATCTGTTTTTGAATACTAATTGCTAATTTGTCATTTCATTATTCTTCTATTCCAGGACCTTTGCCCTGCCAAAGTAATCCTGGTAGACACAATCGATCTGAAAGCCATCAACGCCAACTTTTAATAGTCGCTCGGCATCGTAGCGAGCTTCAGAGCGATGCGCCGCTTCCGAATACCTAAATGTATTGAGTGCCGGAATGACGAGGCCTCCATTTTCCTGCACGACTTCGACCAGCTCCAGTGGCCACTTTTCAGGCACACCAAACCAATAGTATCCATGCAGATCGATCTCTTTGCCCTGCTTCACCTCGTCCAGCATCTTATCCGGAATCGTTAAAAGTACTTTTCCCTTTAATTGGTCTTGAACTCCGGAGTCACCCAGGGTCATGCAGGACCGCTCCAGACCATATTGATCTATGAGGTCACGAATCCGTTTGAAGTAGAGTTCGGTTCGTTCCCCCTGCTTTATGTCAAACATCACGCCAAGGTCCAACAATCTGCAAAGTCTGAGCATGGAGTCCAGCGAGGCAACGGTTTCATCACTCCCTAGAAATTCAATCGCAGTAACCTCTTCAAGGGTAAAATCCGAGATCTTTTTGTCGATCCCGCAAGCCTGTTTCATATTACCATCATGAAATATTACCGGATGATGGTCCTTACTCTCCTGAACATCCAGTTCTACCATATCATATTGATATCGGGATGCCATTTTCACGGCCATCCCGGAGCATTCCGGAATACCTGGCCCGGTCACACCACCCCGATGAGCAATAAGAATGGGTCCCCGGGCATGTACCTGTTCTGCATCCCACACATCAATCAGCCCCTTATGCTTATCACTGCTTCCTTTTGTCCATTGGATACCCTGCCTCAGTAATTCAGTGTAATTCTTATCCTCAAAGGTGTATTCATCGTGTCCCAGTTGAATGCAAAACACCCGTGCACCACTCCACGAGCGCGTCCAGGCTATCTGAAAATTACTAAGTTCATTATCCGTGCTCAGAAGCAGGTGGTTCCCATCATGATAGACCCAACTCTTATAGGTTTCATCAAGAATCCTGAAATCTGTAATCCCCCTGCATACCGGGTGCTCTGCGTCCTCTACCTTAATGTCCATCTCCACTCCATGTTTCCATGTGGGTCGGGGGTAATGTTTCTCACCTCTTGACTGTTCCTGGAGTACATAAGTTGCACCGATAATATCCTCATACTCCACCCAGCCGGGAAATCCGGCCAGTGCATGATGTATAACTGTCAGTCCAACACCTCTGCGAAGAAGTTCTTTGAAGTTCTCCTGGTGCTCAATATTCAGTTCCTGACGGAAGTTATAGAGGACGATGGCATCATAAGGAAAGCCTTCTACCTGTGCAAAAAGGCTTCCAGGGGTTTCCTCCATCTCTTTTATGGTGCAATCCATTCCATGAAAACCCTCCATCATGGTATTGAAAGCAACCCGGTTGTACTCATGGGTACCTGTGACTACAAGCACTTTCAATGGTTCCTCACTTCTAATGAAGCTAAGACAGGCAACCGTAAAAGCTATCAGACACGTGATTATTGCAAATTTTTTCATGGATGAACCTCCCCTTCTGTTTATTGAATAATGACAAGCTCGGTATGTACATGGCCGTCAAAAGCTGACCTGATAATATATGCCCCTGGATTTACATCCAATACCGGAAATTTCAATGCACTTAACCCAGGATTTAATTTGACATTCAGGGGCTTCCCCACCTTGCGTCCGCTCAGATCAAGCAGCGAAATATAAACCTCCGTGGATCTCTCCAGGGTGACCGCTACTGTAAACTCGGAATTTGAAGGATTGGGGTATATTTCTACTGCAGCGGAAGAGGCCTGTCTGCCCGGGACCGATACAGTCTCCTTGTAGGTGGCAGAGATGATGGCAGATTGTGTACCCATGGTCAGCGTAGTGGTGGATGAACTTGAATCTGCAATGATCGGATCTCCTGACTCAACCACCCATTTATCAAATTCTGTGCTTCCGAATGCGGGGCTGGCTGTAATGGTAACCTCCTCTGCTTCAAAATAGCTTCCCCCTCCATAGCCACTATTAACAAGCAGCGTGTAGACCGGGCCCGCTTCGGTGTCTACAATCTGGATTCCATCCAGACGGGTAGTCACTGAACCCGATTTTTTGTGGTAAATCCTAAACCAGTTGATGGCGTCCAGGTCAGGTGTTCCACTGACACCCGCCTCGTTTACTTTAAGCGTGATCAGGTTCCATCCGTCAGTCAATCCCGAAAGATTCCAGCTATACTCATCCTCGTCATGCTTTCCTGCACTGCCGATCTCCACCTGGTTACCTGATTCAAACTGCGAAACATCAGAGACATAGTACCAGAACTTCAGTTCGGTACTCTTCACAGAGCCTCTTGAATTATATGGTGGTGAAAACACCTTCTTGAATTCATCTGTACTTGCCCCGGAAAACTCAAGGCAACCGGTCCCCTGCTGGTGATCGGTTGTATTCAGGTTTAATCCGGCTGAGGATTTCCAATCCGTTTTTTCATCGCAGGGATCCAGATAGCTCCCCGGATTTCCGGAAATAACCTGTTTTAAATCCGTTTTAGCACCAAACCACTCCTCACCATCCTGTACCATTTGCCATTGAAAAATAAAGATCCCATCGGCTTCGGGTACCGTAATATCAAACGTAAAGGTCTTCTCCTGGCCAGGGACAATGCTATCTCCTTCACTGAACTCTACTCGTTTCAGCCCCCAGGTCTCATTGTCTGCGGGGCTCCTGCTTCCAAGTTTAAACTGCCCGGATTTTGTCCATGCCGACACACCGGTATTCTTCATGATAATACTTACAGTCATTGTATCACCCGCCAATAATTCGGGAACCTCCTGTGAAACAAAAGCTGCATTATTACCTGTTGGCTTCCCTCCATTCATTAGATCCCGTTGTGAAACACTGTAGTAGTGGACAGAATTTTTCTCTGCCAGCCATTCCAGCAAGCAAGCACGCAGCTCCTCAGCCTTTTCCTGGTATAAACCCCGCTCTGGATTGGTACCCAGCAGGTTGTTCATCTCATGTGGATCGGTATTCAGGTCGTACATGGCATTGATTACAGCAGATTTAATGGTGTAGGGGATAATCAGCTTCCAGCCGTCCTTTACCACCATGTAGTTGGAGATATTATCCCTGTCCCACTCGGTAACCACATACTTCCCGTGAATGGTATCGCTCTTTTCTATTAATCCACGAAGGCTCTTCCCCTCCGACTCCCTTTCATCCACAGCAAGATAATCCAGGATCGTTGGGAAGAGATCCACCAGGGAGATGTAGCCCTCCACCGTGGTCGCGGCCGGCACCTCACCGGGGAATCGAATCAGTAAAGGAATGTGTGCCGATTCCTCATAAAAGATATTCTTCTCACGCATACCATGTGCTCCAAGCATCTCTCCATGGTCACTTGTAAAGATGATCAGGGTTTCATCTGCAATTCCAAGGGTGTCCAGTTTATCCAGAATCAGCCCTACCCAATCATCAATTTCAGTGATCAATCCATAGTACTCCGAGATCATGTACTTAATTAATTCCGGATCGGCGTACTCCGTCCTCTTCTCCCTGCTGTTGGAACTGGTGTAGGGAGAGTTACTCATGGGATCGCTGATACTCACCGGCGGAATCATATCAGCTACCGGATACATTCCATAGTAGGGCTTCGGCCCCAGCATGGGTGAGTGTGGAAAATGAAATGAACAGCTAATACTGAAGGTCGTATCCTTTAGCCTTTCAATGGCCTCAAGAGTTTGCCTGGCCTGAAAAGCTGTCATGGTATGCTCCTTGTCCAGCAGAAGTTCACCATGCTGATCGGGTTGTGAATGTTTGATGCCCTGATTTTGCAACTCCTGCCACGACATTTCAAAGTAGCGATCCAGCGGATTTACCACATAGGGCCATTTGGACATTCCATCAATAAACTCTCCGGCTCCGGGAGCAGGGGGAGGTCCATAGATATCCAGATAATCCCGCCAGATATGACTTTGTCCACCGGGGCCAAAAACTGAGTTCCCGTTTTCTGCATACTGTACCGGGTTTTCATAAACACCGGCATGAGAGGACAGGGCATGCCACTTTCCATAATACTCACAGTGATACCCGTTTTGGGCAAGGATCTCATCGAAAGTCGGCATATCCATCACACCCTCCCCTTCGTGGTAATAGGTCTGGATGTTTGAGTTTACGCCCGTACCCTCAACCGTGTAACCAGTAAGAATTGAAGAACGGGCCGGACCACAAACCGCACAGGGTGTGTATGCATTCCTGAAGAATGCCCCCTGCTCTGCAAGGCGATCAAGGTTGGGGGTATTAATCACTGAATTACCGGCATAACCCAGGGCATCATATCGCTGCTGATCAGTGATAATAAATAACAGGTTCTTCTTTGTTCCATCCTGGGAAAATAGTGTTTGCATAGAGAACAGACAGCCCAGAACAAACATTCCCCTTACAATAGAATACCTCATGCCGACTCTTTCTTGCTTATTTACCATAGTTGTAATTTGGCTTAGAGCCCATTTTAAATTTCAATACGCCTCCATTCATCATATCCTGATGGCTTATGGTCATTTTGTTGTACTTCTCTCCATTCAATAGCACCTGCTGTATATAGATATTTTCAGGGCTGTTATTTGTTGATTCTACAGTGAAGCTTTTTCCTTCCGGCAGATGGATGGTCGCTTTGTCAAAGAGGGGGCTCCCAAATACATACTCGTTTGAGGCCGGGAATACCGGGTAAAAACCGAGTGAAGATAATACATACCAGGCCGACATCTGACCGGCGTCTTCGTTGCCAATCACACCATCGGGATCATCGTGGTAAAACTCCTCCATAATATAGCGTACTTTCTCAGCAGTTTTCCATTGCTGCCCGGCCTGTGCATATAAATATGCGATGTGATGGCTGGGCTCGTTACCGTGTGCATACTGTCCGATCAGCCCCGTCAGATCAACTATAATCTCGTCCTCCATCTCATTCTCGAGGATGAAAAAGCTATCCAGGCGCGCAATAAAACGCTCCTCACCGCCCAACAGCTCTATTAATCCAGGAACATCATGGGGAGCCAGCCACAAATACTGCCAGGCATTCCCCTCTGCATAATCTTTTGCCACAGATTTGTTAGCTGAGAGCGGAACGAAAACGGGATTCCAGCTCCCGTCACTCTTTACACCCCGAAAGAACTCTACAGATGGGTCAAAGTAGAGTTGATAATTCCTGGCCCGTTTGCTGAAATAGTCATAATCTTCCTCTTTGCCCATGGCCTTTGCCATCAGGGCGGTACTGCCGTCGGAGATGGATAGCTCCATGGCCTGTCCAACCGTTCTCCGAAGCTCCGCATCACAGGGAATCGGCTTGAACTCCCGAAGGTAGTTGAGTCCTTCAATATCGAGCATGGAGCTGGTTTTTATCGCCTCATAGGCACGCTCAGCATCAAATCCCCGGTGACCCTTCAGGTAGGCTTCGGCGATCACCTGCAGGCTGCTGATCCCAACCATGGTCCTGGTCTCATAACCGTGCAGATGCCATATGGGCAGATAGCCCTGCTGATCGTAAATGGCCAGCATGGAATTCACCATATCATTGATGCGTTCAGGTTGTGTGATCGCAAACAGGGGATGGGCAGAACGATAGGTATCCCAGGTTGAAAAAATAGTGTAATTGTCGAAATCCGCATCAGGATAGACTTCATTATCAGTACCCCTGTATGCTCCACTGTGATCATTGAACAGGGAGGGGTGCATATAGGCATGGTAGACCGAGGTGTAGAAAATCCTTTTGAGGGAATTGTTCTCAGATACCACTGTTATTTTCGAGAGTTCATCGTTCCACTTCTCCTGCGCAGATGCCACTACCTTATCAAAATCCCAGTCAGGTATTTCGGCCTCAATGTTGGCCAGGGCGTTTATTGAGCTGACAGGTGAGACACCCACCTTCAGTTCCACCAGCTCAGGTGAGGTGGAAAAACTTATCAGACCTTTCACATCCTTGCTATCCTTGTTGGTTTGTGCTATCAGTTGAGTCTCCTCATACAGTTTCAGATCAGTAATCGGGACCGAACTACGAATGGCAAAATAGACCTCCTGTTCCTTCGCCCAGCCTCTGGAAAAACGGTGTCCAAGCAGGGTATATTCATCGACCTGCTCCAGCCCTGCTCCTGTGGACCGATCATTGATACCCTCCTTCAGATCGATGATAATAAAAGCCTTTTCATCTTCAGGAAAATAGTAGCGGTGAAAGCCGGTCCGTTCGGTGGCCCCCAGTTCAACTCTCACCCCATTATCCATGATCACTGAATAGTACCCTGGCTTTGCCGTTTCGTTCTCATGGCTGAAAGTGGAGAGATAGCCCCCATGAGGGTACTGCTGCTTCCCTTTATCCAACCTGGGTTCGCCCGTAAAAGGCATGATGAGGATATCTGCCAGGTCACCAATTCCGGTTCCGCTCAGATGGAGCTGTGAAAACCCAATAATCAGGCTATCGGAATAGTGATATCCCGAACACCAGTCCCAACCCTTGTATATATTGTTGGGGCCCACCTGGACCGCACCAAATGGGACGTTTGCACCCACAAACACATGTCCGTGTCCGCCCGATCCGATCATTGGATCAACATAATCCACCGGCTGTGCGACAGGGTCCTGCTGATTATCGCAACTGTGATATATCATTGAAATAACCAGTATTCCGGAGAACACCATGCTCCTTTTTACATTCATAATCATCCTTTAATTTACTTCTCCATATTCACTTCCATATAGATGGGAGGGCTCAAAGACAGGGCTGTGAAAAGCAGGCCTGTCCTTCGAATTCTATTCATTGTTCTCATTTGCTTACAGATGATGCTTGTTCTACGGCGTTGGTCTATTCAATGGCATGAACATATCCATCGGCAGACAATACATACACTTTGTTCCTGTAGATGCAGAGTGTTGACTCCTCAACCCGGTGGCCCAGTTTAAAGATCCAGTGCGGCGTACCGGATTTTTGATCCAGGCAGTAGAAGAAGGGGGTATTGCCCGAGGCTATATAGACCCGGCCGCTTGCCAGTGCAGGAGCTGACAATCCGCCTCCATCGGGGAAAGTCCAATGAATCTTTCCCGATTCCGGATCCACACAGAATACCTTGCTTGACAGGGGAACACCCCGAAGGCCAACACCTACACGAGCGGTAAAAAAGGCCATGCCATCAACAAAAGCCGGACTGGCATTGAAGTCTGAATAGATCCCTTTCTCCTCTTCATTTTTATTCCCGTCGTTCAGAAGCTCCCCGGTTCCGGCGTCAAAATAGGTAAACATATTGGCATGGTGAGGCAGGTATATCTTACCGTCTTCGGCAATCAATGTACCTGAATCGAGACCCACTCCATTCTCTTTCCATACAATCTCGCCTGTCTTTTTGTTGAAGGCGTATAAGGCCCTGCTCCAGGAGCCGAAATAGACCAGGTCGCCATCAACTGCGGGTTCGGCGGGTACAGACTTGGCGGTGGGGTACATCCAGATAATATGGCCCGTTTCGCCATCCAGACAGACCGCATATCCGTTTACTGTAGGCACATAGACCAATCCATCATCCACCGTGGCTGAGCCCCATACCCATCCCCCGGGAACTGTTTGCTTCCATACCAGCTCACCTGATTGGGCATCCAGACAGTAAAAAAAGCGTTCACCCCCCTGTTGACCGGCATATACCTTCCCGTTTGCAAGGGCCGCTCCAACAGAGATGGCCCCACCCATCTCAAATTTCCAGTTCTCCTCTCCCGTTTCAGCATCCACCGAATAGAGAAATCCACCGGGGGTGCCAAAAAACAGTTTGCCCTCTGCCGCCGTGGGTTTACTCTGGTAAAAAGTACCGCCCGATAACTGGTCGGTATAGATACGCTCCCCCTGCTCATTGGAGAAGGCGGCCAGGATACTCTTCTCCCAGATCTGGTTCCCTTTCTTATCCAGGCAGTAGAGCTTTAAATTGCTATCGGTAATCAACAACTCTTCACCAGTGCACACTAAATCGGCATAGATGGCATGATGGCTGATCTCCTTTTTCCACTGAACTTCTCCCTTATGGTTTACATTGTAGAGCCTTCCGCTTATGGTAGCGAAGTGGATATTGTTATCATCAACCACCGGTCTCGAACGAATCCAGTCATCCGCCTCAACCTGCCATATCAACTCTCCATTAATGGCATCCAGGCAATAGAGTTGTTTGTCAGCTCCTCCTACAAATATGCGGTCCTTATGTATAACCGGAGTTGCAAAGTGCTTGCGAGCACCTTTCTCAGGCTTTATGACTTCAAACTCCCACTGCAGTTTTCCGTCTGTTTCGTCCAGGCAGTAAACACTTCCTCCATTTGATCCGAAATAGACGCGACCCGATTCAACTGCCACCGCACCATTGACCGATCCTGCAGCCCTAAACTTCCAGGCAATCCTTTTATCCTGCCCTCCACCCGCCAGGATCAGGGCATACAGATAGCCTTCCATGGTACCCTGGAACACTTTATCTCCCGAAATAACCGGCTCTGCAAGTGCATCAATGTCTCCCACATTAAAATCCCAGCGCTGTTGCTGGTTCCCTGCATCGGCACAAATCAGCCTGTTCAGGTTCTGGCAGATGGCCGGATATGAATAGATATCGTGTACGCCAAAGGGATAGACCACCACCTCATCATTGCCGGTAACGGCCGCGTAACGGGTCCGGTAATCGATATGCCCTGCATAACGCCGGGCCTCTGTCTTCCCGGTTTCCTTATTCAGATAGACCAGGTTGCGTGCCTGGCCTTCGTTTCCCCCATGGGAGTTAATCTCCCGCAATACCACCTGGTCATTTATCAGTAGTGGAGTTGAAGCGATTGCCGGGTATTTGTATATTCCAAAGCGGGGATGGTTCTGGGACGATTTCCAGATCTCGCTACCTGTTTTCAAATCCAGGCAGAAAGAGGTCACCCGCATACCGGGAGATGCAATATAGACCCTGTTTCCTTCGATGACAGGCCGTGCATACCATCCCAGTCCCACCGGAAATTTCCATTTCTCACGTCCAAAACTGGGTCCGGGAGCTGTTGTGGCCCCGTTGTTATGCTTGTTGGCCTGAAACATGGGCCACTCCGCATCATAGTCGCCGCCTTTAACCTCCGCTTCACTTTCAAATGCTTCAAACATGGGTCCCTTTTCAACCAGCTCCTTCTGTATCCCCTCCATCTTTTCAAACATGGCATCGACTGTCAGGCACATCTGCTTCAAAGACTCCCGGAGAGGGCCTCCCTGTTGACGGTTCACATCAGATTGCAACTGGTAATACCTGGAATCCAGGTCAAAAAAAGGCCGGGTAGCAGCTCCCTGCTGCTGCAGTGAGCCCATCCACATATAGAGCATTAAGACTCGCTCCCTGTAATCGGACTCTGTGGTGGGCTGATGCTTAACCGCCCTCCTTACCCTGTCAATATCAGGATCACCACTTGTAATGTCCTGTGCATACACGCCCAGGGTGCAGCAAACCAGGGTAATCAGTAACAGTTTTACATGCTTCATTTTCAGATGTTTTAGTATCATCGGTTTCATAGCTTCATTGCCAGGAAACAGGACCAGGGGAACCATTCGTGGAATTATTCCCGTATCAACTCTCTTTTCTCCACACCTTCTGCAATCGGAGAGTTTACATCGTTCAGGTACCCGGACAATTTCGACCTCAGCTTTTCTGCGGTCTCAGCGTAACTAAAACGGTCCGGATTTGAACCAAGCAGGTTATTCATCTCATGGGGATCATTCTTCAGGTCGAAAAGCACCTCCACATTCTTTCCGCCGCTGCGATGGGTGGTCATCAATTTCCAACGGTCGGTCCGAATCATGATCGAGGGTACATTTTCATTTTTCCACTGCCATTCAGATACCGCAAAATCGTACCTGGGAGCACCCGTTCCCTCCATCACTCCCCTGAGTGAATAACCATCGGTGGGAACATTGCTTAATCCGGCATAATCAAGAATGGTGGGATAAATATTCAGGATGGATACCGGAGTTGAGATGGTCTGCGCCGGCTCTATTTTCCCCGGGTACCGGATTAGGAAGGGGACCCGGACAGATTCCTCGTAGAAATTAAATTTCCCACGCATGCCATGTGCTCCCAGCATTTCACCGTGATCTGAAACAAATACCACCAGCGTGTTCTCTGCAAGGTTCAGCTCATCCAGTTTATCCAGAATCCTGCCCACCCAATCATCAATTTCGCTTACAAAGGCGTAATAGTTGGCCATCATGTATTTTACCTTATCCGCCTCATTATAGGGTGGGATTTCTCGGCCGGGACTATAGGGTGAGTTGTCCCTGGTATCCTCTATTGAAGCAGGAGCAAGCATATCCTCGGCCCTGTACATGGATGCAAAGGGTTCAGAGGGCGTAATGGGTACATGGGGACAGTGAAAGGAACAGGTTACGATAAACCGGTCTCCTTTCAGCCGCTCCAGGGCCTCCAGTGTCTGTTTACCCTGTATGGCCGTAATGGTATACGCTGCCGGAAGATCCAGCACCCCATGAATATCAGCCTGGCTCAGGTTTTTTTCTCTCTCAGTTTCAGGAATGTCACCTGCTGGCATGTACTTATAATATCGATCTGTGGGATCGAGCCTGTAGGGGATTGTGCCACCATAAAAAGTTGTTTCATAGAGCTCTCCCGGTTTCAACGGCCGCCTTTCAATGGTTTCTCTTAGGTAGCGAACATAAATAGGCTCCCAGTGTATGATGGGCTCTGCCCCTTCCATTCCCTCAACCGGTGGATTCATATAGATCCTTGCCATATGTTCGGGTCCGTGAAACTTGCCCCAGTACTCAGAACTATATCCCCTTTTCACCAGGATCTCATCAAATGTGGGATAATAACAATCCCCTGTTCGGGCATCCCTGTTGTCCCGAATGGTTGTGGTCTCCGTTAATCGCCCGGTGAGGACAGAGGTACGGGCCGGAACGCAGACCGGGCACGGGGTCAAGGCGTGACTGAAATTTACTCCCTGGCTGGCAAGCCTGTCCAGGTTAGGTGTGATCACTGCCTCATTCCCTGAATAACCTACCGCATCCCAGGCTTGCTGGTCAGTCATAATAACGAGGATATTGGGCTGTTCACCGGTCTGGCCGAACGATGTGAAGGAAGTGGCCATCAGCGCAATTGCAAGCAGGACAAACGTTTTTGTAGTACATGCTTTGAAGTTGTTCATAATCTGAGCGTTTTTTAGTTCATAGAGAATTTTTCCGGAAAGCAGATGCACCATAGTACCCGGATTCATGATTATCCAGGCCAATCCGCACAAGTGCTCCGGCGTTCACATATTCAATGGCACTTTGCTGAACAAGCTGCTCTGCAACCGCGTAGATCCTGAAGGGAACACCCGACTCAGAATCCAAAGCAATGAGAGAACACTGAAGAAAGGAAGAGCCCATTTATTTAAAGCCCTCACAGGGCGTCCTCTTTTCGGGCAAAACCTGATAGCTTTCATCTTTAAAGTTTTGATGTTATTCAACACCCCATGATCTGTTGGCTTTTGGTCCCATCTCAAGAACCAGTTTCCCCTCATTCATGATGGCATCATGGGTAATCACAGGTCTGTTCAGTATTTCACCATTCAGCGTAGCCGATTGTATATACTTATTCTCCAACGAGGCGTTTTGAGCTTCAATTTCAAAGGTTTTACCATCTCCCAGATCGATGGAAACGTACTCAAACATGGGGCTTCCAATTGAATATACAGGATCACCCGGTGTTACCGGATAAAAACCCATCGCGGAGAAAACAACAAATGAGGACATTCCTCCGCCATCCTCATCTCCGGGCACACCCATCAGGTCGTTGCGAAACCACTCATCAAGCAGTTTGCGCAGACGCTTCTGAGTTTTCCAGGGTTGACCTGCATAATTATACAAATAAGGTATGTGCAGGGAGGGTTCATTGGCCATGGAAAACTGACCCACATTTCCGGTCTGGTCGGGCAACTGTGCGTAAAAAGCATATTTGCTGCGACCCAGGGGCTCTGTAAACATTGCATCCAGCTCACTAACAAACGATTCATTACCTCCCATCAGTTCAATCAGGTCCGGAATGTTGTGCTGCACATCCCAGCGGTAGGTCCATGCATTGTTTTCATCGTAATAATCCCTGGCACCCATTCCTCCTGAAAATTTATAATCAAAGGGTTCAATGAAGTCTCCTTCTGCATCCTTTGGATGAAAAAATTTCGTTTCATGATTATAGAGGTTCCGGTAATTAAATGAAGCTTTCCTGAAGTACTCCGCCTCATCTTTTTTACCCAATTCCTTAGCGAGTAGTGACAGGCACCACTGATCGTATGCAGTTCCCAGTGTAACAGCCACCGGCTGACGTGCTTCGAAAGCATGCACCTCGGGGATCGTCTCTTCTTCACCTTCATACAATGCGGGTATATAGCCATGCTCCTTGTAAAAGTCGTCCAGTTTTCCGGCTGGCATACCCGACCAGGGAGCCAGTGTTTTTTCCGTAATGGCCAGTCTAGAAGCCTCGTATGCCTGTCCAAGATCAAAATTCCCCAGCCCCTTGCGATGCGCATCAAGAATAGTGGCTACTCCATGATTGGAGTTCATCCCGCGGCTGTCGCCTGTGATTTTTGGAAAAGTTGGCATCCATAGATTCTCCATTTGTTGTGCCGACAGCACAAAGGAATTCAGGATATTTTCTTCCATTTCTGCATCAATCAGTATCCTCAGGGGGTGGTGCGCCCTGAAAGAGTCCCAGATCCAATCGTCAGTAAAGAAGGGACGACCAAGATCGTCATGAACTTCGCCATCGAAAGGACTGTAGTATCGACCATCTTCCGAAATAGAAACCTGCCTTTCAAAAAACCTGTACAGTGATGTATAAAATACCGTTTGCTGATCGCCTGTTCCTCCACTAATTTCAATTTTACCAAGGGCTTTATTCCATGCGTCCCTTCCGCCAGCTTGCAATTGAGATACAGTTAAGCCGACCACCTCCCGCTCCATGTTTTTCCGGGCCTGATCCTCATCAATAAATGAGATACCATATTTTACGTTCAACTTGCTTGTTCCCCGGGGGTAGCTTAACACCAGGCAGGCATTCTTACCTTCAGTAACTGTTGCTTCTGCCATGGCTCCATTATTCAGGGCTGAAACCTTTTGAGGCAATACATCAGGAACCAGATACAAATAGACCCTGGTATCATTCTTCAGTAGCTGGTATCCACTGATCGCTTTCCCATCCCAGTTCATGAATCCAATTGCAGAATTCAGTACCAGGTATTGGGGGACATCCTTTTCAAACTGTAACGCGTAAGCCGCAGATTGATGGGACAATCCAAAATCAACCTGAGTCTGCTGATCATCCAGATAGACTGAATAGGAATAAGGTGTCAGCCTCTCTTGATCATAACTTAACTCAATGACCGGTTCCAGGTCCGATTCATCACCCTGAAAAGGGCTCAGGCTGAAAGCTGAGGTGCCCCTGTGCGAAGTGAGTATTATTGGAAGACCAGAGATTATGATTTCGGTGAAATCCCTTCGCAGAGGAGTAACACGCATCATGCTATTGGGCAGGTGAACGGTCGGAAACGTAGGGACCAGAAGGTGACTGATATTTCCCATATAGGGGTTGACAAGTTCAACCGGCTCCATTGAACTGATAGCTGGCTTTTCCATTGGAACAGTACAAGAAACGCAAACAGCAACTATCAGACCTATCGTAATTTCTCGAAATGAAATCATTATTAGATCAAGGACTAATTAAAGATTAGCTAATTCACTTTCATGAATTATAATCAATATAAGACCAGACAATTAAAAAGAGCTTAATTAATGGTTAATTACTGTATTTGCTGCAAAGCAAAAGCGTATGCTCCCAGTGATATGGCTTCACTACCCCCCATTTTACTGGTGGCAACAGCCAGTCTGGGCAGGGGATCATAGGCTATGCTTTTATCGGTACCTGGAATGGGCAATGTTTTTGAATAATCCTTATAGAAAGCCTTCTGCTCTTCTTCATCATCCAGGTTAAATACTTTCTGTACCAGCCTGGGTAACTTTTCTGTATTAGAAGGATGGAAACTTGAATTTAACTCCTCCATCACTGCAGGCATATATAGATCCCGGGCCCCGGTGATCCCTCCCCCGATGACCGCAATACCATCGGTAAAGGTCAGCAGGTTTGCAATGGTATCGCCAAGTGCACGCCCTGTTTCCTCATAGGCTTTCAGGGCAGCCTCCCGATTTCCCTCTTTCTCTCCTTTGGCAATCTGGTAGATATCAAAAGGCATAAGCTCATTGGGATAATCGATTCCGGCCTCCCTTGCATACACCCTTTGAACAGAACGGGTACTCACGGCATCCTCGGCATTTATACCGGGATTATGCATATTACTGAAGAGCCATACCTCGGCTGCCGTAGAGTTATCTCCAATGATGAGCCGGCCATCTGAGACAAAACCCCCGCCAAAGCCGGTTCCCAGGGTAAAGCCCACCAGGTTCCTGTATCGTTTAGCGCTTCCCGAAGCCTCCAGTTCTGCATTTATTTCGGGCAGAATGCCACCAAGGGCTTCCCCGTACGCATAGAGGTCACCGTCATTATTGATATACACCGGAAGTCCGAATTCCTCCTCCAGGATACTTTTCAGGGGAACACCTCCCCGAAAAGAGGGGAGATTGTTCAAATCACCTATAATGCCCTTTTCGTAATCGGCCGGACCGGGAAAAGCAAAGCTGATGGCAACCGCTTTTTCCTCAAGTTTCGCGATCACCTCACTGAAACCTTCCTTCATGGTAGCAAGGCAGCGTTCCAGGTTGTTGGCATTTGAATCCAGACGAATTGCGTCCAGGATGGCCCTGCCTCCCCTGTAAGCGTTAAATTCAAAATTGGTTCCACCGGCGTCCAGTGTCAGCACAACCCGATCATCACTAAAAATATCCATAGCTTATGCTTTTGAAGTTCTATTGGCAACTAACAGGATATAGACCATACAGAGGCCTGGAACAATAAATCCGGCCATCAGTCCGGCCATATCAGCCACTACTCCAAAAAGAATGGGGACAAAGGCTCCGCCAATAATGGCTGTGACCATCAATCCGGAGATCTCGTTACTCCTTTCTGGCATTGTATCTACAGTCATCGAGAATATCAGAGGGAAGATATTTGCAAATCCCAGTCCGACGATAAAGATGAAAATAAAGGCCAGAACCTGGCTCGAGGCAATGAAGAGACCCGCAATTCCTACAATGGAGAGGATGCTGGTTATAATCAGGAATCTTTTGGGTGACAGCCAGTTCAGGATCACACCTCCTAAAAACCGTCCGGTCATCAGGGAGATAAAGAAGAAGAGTGTGCCAATTAATCCTTTCTCCTTAATATCATAGTCGAATTTCGCCTCCAGGAAGTTGGGGAGCTTGGCACTCATACTCACCTCAGATCCCACGTATAGAAAAATGCCAATAACCATCAGCAACACATAGGGATTCTTCAAAAGTCCAAAACAGGATTTCAATGTGGCTGGCTTCTCACTTACCGCCTGTTCCTCAATTTTTGTCAACAGCAGGATCACAATCACCACCAGCATCACACTGCCATAAATGGGAAACAATAATTTCCAGTCAAGCCCCCAGTACCTTGCGGCTAAAATGGGTATAAGCGATCCCGAAAGTGACCCGATGGCCTTTACAAATTGCCCGAAAGAGAGGTTCCTCGAGTATTTTCCCTCCGGGGATACATCCCTCATAATCGGGTTTCCGGCTACCTGGAGCATTGTGGCTCCGGTACCCAGGAAAAGAAGTCCGCCGAGAATCAGAACAAAGGATTCATAATTTCCAATGATGGGCAGGATCATTCCTACCAGGGCAGCAATCAATCCCAGCATCAGCACATGCTTTCTGCCTTTACGGTCCTGGTAAAGCCCCATGGGAATGGAGAGCAATCCAAACATGATAAAGGCCATGAATGTGACCAGTCCGGCCTGAAAGTTATTCAGGCTGAAATCTGTTTGCAACTGGCTGGTAAGCGGTCCGGATACATCTCCAAAACCCATAACCAGGAATGCCAGAAATATGGGTGTCGACTTAAGAAAATTGTTTTTTGTCATAACGTTAGTTGGTCTGTATTTTCTGTTTTCGTCCGCAATATACTGCACCCTGCACAAAAAAACATTAATTAATCCTTAATATGTCTGAAGTACCAAAAAATGGTTGTTGGGCAGCTATCTTGGATTTCTTGTAAAATTCCGTCATCTTAGCATTAATTAAGACAGGTGAAAAACTGATTCGGATTCAAAAAAATATAGCGACCAGTAACCGGCCACAAATGAGAACCGTAATGGCTGGGATACAAGTGCTTATCCTGCTCATTTTCATTGCTCCCTGGGCCAGGCTCTCCGGTCAGTATTACGGAATGCAGTTCTCATCCCATGAGTTCATCCTGGACCATCGGTCAGGTCTAGACCTGACGCCGGATCATTCTCTCCGGATTAAGGGAGACCTGGACCTGCAATTCCATCTCCGGTCTGCTCCCGGTCAACCCGATTATTTCGGTTATATCTTCCGATTGCTGGTGGACGATTATAATATTGATTTAATTCAGGGTCCTATTGCGGAAAATCCAAACAATTTTGAATTGATAATTGGCGATAAGACCAGTAAAATTGCATTCCAGGTTCCGGAAGAGGCTCTTAGAACTGAATGGATGAAATTCAGATTTATTCTTGACTTCAAGGAGCAGCGGGTCTCCTGTCATATATATGATACCATATTGACTGATGAGCTGAATGGTTTTGATGATGCAGAAAAGTTCCGGTTGATGTTCGGGGCCCACTCTTTCGGGAATTTCACATCCACCGATGTTCCGGCAATGATACTCCGCGATGTTGAGGTGAAAAGCAAAAACAAGCTTTCTTACACATGGCCGCTGAATGAGACAGAGGGAAGGATTGCCCACTCAATTCCGGAGGGAAATGATGGAATCGCCTTTAACCCTGAATGGTTACTGAAAAAGCATAACACCTGGAATCAATTGTGGGACCGGGTGTTTACCGGAACGATCCAGACTACATTCGATTCCAGGAATGAAGATTTGTATATGGTTAGCGGAGACTCTATCCATATTTATAACATCATCAGTAATTCACTGGAAAGCGTCAAATTCCAATCGTTTTCAGATAGTGACAATACCTGGAGTATTATCTTCGATACAAGTTCCAACAGGCTTTTGAAATACTCCCTTGATAATAACTATGTCTCGGTTTTTGATTTTGATTCACGCTCCTGGTCACCTCATGCCCAGGGTACAGAGGAACAGAACGGTTTCTGGCAGCATAACAGGGCGATCAGGCCCGACGGCACTCTTGTGGCCATAGGAGGTTATGGGTTTCACATGTATAATAACCTGCTGCTGGCGTGGAATCCGGAGAACGACCGATTCGACAGTATCGATTACAAAGGAGTTTTTCATCCAAGATACCTGGCCGGATCAGGGTACAATTCAAATGACAGCCTTTTTTATTTGATCGGTGGCTATGGAAGTGAAAGTGGAAAACAATCTGAGAGTCCCGATTACTACTACGATGTTATCAGCTACTCAATCGAAGAGAGAACTTTCAGAAAAGTGTTTGAATTATCCCATGAAGAAGCTGAAAACGGATTCTGCTTTGCAAATTCAATCGTTTTTGATGATTCCAATAATCTGTACGGACTCTCTTTTAACAAGTATCAGTTTGATAACAAGCTTCAATTGATGAAGGTCTCGCTGGATAAGCAGGAGATCATTGAGCTCGGGGATCCCATAGATTACAATTTCCTGGATGTTCAGTCTTTTGCAGATCTTCATTTCAGCAAATCATCCAACTCCCTGCTGGCCCTTTCACGCTATTCAGCCGCCGGCACCATACAGTTGGCTATCCACTCCATCGCCTTCCCCCCTCAGGTATTTACCCGGGAAGAAAGCAATTCTGAAGAGTCTTATCCCAGATGGGCTCTCTACATTATCATTGGCATCGCACTGATTGTTTCGGCCTATTTGTTGTACAAGAGCATGAGGGGACGAAAGATGGTGAAGAACATAGCTATAGAAAAACCGAGACTGAATATCTCAAGGAGCAAAGAAAACTCAATTATCCTGTTTGGAGGATTCCAGGTAATAGATAGAAATGGGAAAGATATTACCGGACAGTTCACCCCCCTGCCAAAAAGACTATTTCTTTTCATCCTGCTTCACTCCCTTCGCAACAATAAAGGGGTCTCGTCCAATACGCTGTATGAGACTTTCTGGTTTGATAAATCTGTTGAAAGCGCCAGAAACAACAGGGCGGTTAATATAGTGAAACTAAAGTCACTGCTGGAAAACCTTGAAACCACTTCAATCTCGAAAGATACCGGCTACTGGAAATTTGATTTTGATCCCTCAAAGGTTCGCATCGACTTCTTTGAATACCTGCAGATTGTAAGTAACCCTGAATTAACCCGGGAAAACATTGTCGACCTGATGTCAATTACGGATAACAAGCCTTTCCTCTACAACATTAGTGAAGAGTGGCTCGATCAATTCAAGTCCGAAGTCTCAAACGATCTTATTGATGCTTTCCTGAAGTATATTAACACTTCAAAAGATGATCCGGAATTCCTTTTGGATATTACCAACTGCGTATTTCTTTTTGATTCGGTGAGCGAAGAGGCACTTAAGATCCAATGCCGACTGATGATTCAACAGGGAAAACACAGTCTGGCCAAAAAAGCCTACTCAAAATTTCTCGATGATTACAGGCATCTGTATGATGAGGAGTATGGATTGAGCTTCAACCAGGTTATTGAGGAGAAATAGCTGACAACCGAGTACAATAAACCGGGTTAGATGCCTGCTAATCCGGTTCATCTTCATTGCCAGAACACAACTTTTTCAGGTCCCATCCTAAAAGTCAGGGTTGAACCCGCTTCAATATCAGCGTGGTTAATAAATGGTTCCGTAAGCTTTACACCGTTCAGAAGAGCCTCCTGAACATATGGGTTAGATGCAGAGCGGTTTTCGGCGATCACACTGAATACTTTTCCATCTGCTACACCAATCTCCACTTTATCAAAGGATGGTCGCCCGATGGAATAGCGTACATCACCAGGACAGATTGGATAGATCCCCACAGAATTAAGGATATACCAGGCTGACATCTGCCCGCAGTCTTCATTCCCGCAGAGCCCGTCGGGCTGGTCTGTATAAAACTGATCCAGAATTTCAGAAACCACCTCCTGGGTCCTCCAGGGCTGGTCAACCTCATTAAATAAATATGCTATATGGTGACTGGGTTCGTTGCCATGGGCATACTGGCCAATCAGACCGGTAATATCGGCAGACTTATCCTCCCCAAGCACTTCAGAGGTTATTGTAAAGAGCGAATCAAGTTTGATCGCGAAAGCGTCCCTGCCACCCATCAGTTCAACCAATCCCTCCACATCATGAGGCACATACCATGTCCACTGCCAGGCATTCCCCTCCACATAGGGAGTTGCCCAATGAGCAGAGTACCTGGGATGAAAAGGTTCCATCCAGGTTCCATCCAGGTTTATACCCCGCATAAATCCTACCTCTGCATCATAATAGTTCTCATATCGCTTCGACTTTTCAAAGAATTCTCTGGCAATCCCCTCCTCGCCCATATCCTTGGCCATGATTGCAATAGCCCAGTAGTTGTATGCAAATTCCAGGGCCTTTGATACGGATGCCTTTTCCAGATCACAGGGGATAAAACCATACTTCTCTTCGTAAAGTTTTGCTTTGGGCATCAGGTTTCCCCAGGCCTGTTCGGAAGGATAGGATATCTCTTTTACCGTATCATAAGCCACGGAATGAACTATGGCCTCCAGTGCTTTCGCTGTATCAAAATCCCTTTGTCCCTTCATATAGGAATCCACGATTACCGATACAGCGTGTGAACCGATCATGGTACCGGTATAGTTGGACGCCAATCCCCACATGGGTAAAATTCCGCCTTCATCATATTTCCTTAGAAGGGCCCTGATCAGTTCCTGGTTGTAATCCGGCTTCATGATTGTAAACAAGGGGTGCAAGGAACGGTGCGTGTCCCACAGGGAGAAGACTGTATAATTGGGATTGTCAGAGTGATAAATCTGCTGATCCATTCCCCGGCTGGTCCCATCCACATCCGAATAGATACCAGGGTATATGGAACAATGGTACAGAGCAGTGTAAAAGGTCCTTTTCTCGCTGATGTCATCTGTTTCAACCACCATTGCAGATAATTGTTTCTCCCATGCTATTGCAGCTTTTTCACGGATATCATCGAAATCCCAACCCGTCACCTCCAGGTTCAGGTTTTTTGCAGATCCTTCATAGCCAACCCCGCTGATACCGACCTTGGCGATTACTTCCTCGCCTTTACCGGTACTGAAGTTCAACCTGACCTTTGCATTTTTACCGGAGATTTCGTTCACGCCCTCCTGCAACTGGTTGTCAAGGAAGAGTTCAGCTTCAAATGGTTTTGAAAATTTTGCAGTGAAATAGACATAATGGTTCTTCGCCCAGCCTGAAGTGACCTTCAGGCCCTGGATCTCCTGGTTATTCAGTACCCTGATCTCATGCAGGGGATTCCGATGTCCGTGTATGGTGTGGGTAAGGTCAATCAGTATACCCGCGGTCTCCGCTTCAGGATAGGTATACCTGTGCACTCCTGCCCGGAGAGTGGAGGTAAGTTCCACATCAATATCATAATCGGTCAGTTCAACAGCATAATATCCGGGACGGGCTGTCTCAGTCTCCCTGTTGAAGCGCGACCTGTAACCAGAATCGATTCGATCAACCTCACCGGAGTCCAGTGACACTTCTCCTGTAAAAGGCACAAACAGGATATCTCCATAATCACCAATTCCCGTTCCACTCAAGTGGGTGTGACTGAATCCGAGGATAGAAGAGTCAGAGTAGTGATAGCCGGCACAGGCGTCCCAACCAATTTGCCTGGTATCCGGGCTCAGCTGCACCATACTGAATGGAACCGTGGCACCCGGGAAGGTGTGCCCATGAAAATCGGTCCCGATAAATGGATCCACAAAATCAATAAGGGAGGATTGTTTCCGTTTTTGTAATATGGGGCCACCACAGGCAAATATAATTGATGCTAATGCTGTGATTAGGACCAGAGGGCTTCTGAGTTTCAATGTTGTCATGCTTCTTCTTAAAACTAAATACCCCAAAGTAAGCCCGGGCTGTTAAAAATCAATTAACAAATGATTAACCGGTTAAGAATTAAGACATGAATAGTCACCCCGTCTTTCCACAATACACTCATATTGTGATCTTTATAATATCTTAAAGGATTTCTGATATGAATCGCCACCATCCGGACCATCCGGGGAAAGAGGAGAACCCTGTAGAGCGATGAATAGAAAATTTTTATATGGTCACAGTGGTCATCTTCAATCAAAATCCTGCCCAGCTCTTCTTCCCATTCACTTTCAGCCGTCACCCATCAGTGGATCTACATAATCAACCGGTGATACCCCCACCTGTCCGCATACACTCCCAACGCCCATCGCCAGTAAAGTCAGGAAGATAGACAATGACTTAAGAAAACTGTTTTTTGTCAGTAAATTCTAAATTACCTTATATGCCATGATGGCATTGCCGCGCCTTATGTACATCACCCCTTCTGCCAGTACCGGATGGGAGAAATGGTGACCCGTCCCCTCTTTGATCTTCAACTGTCCGGTGATCTCCATCTGATCCCCGGAATAAGAGACCAGGTTAACTGTCCCGTTGTTGCCATAACAGATGATTTTATTGTCGGCATAGACCAGGCTCCCGGTAGCCACCTTCAGCGAATCACTCACGTTCCCGCCTTCAGGCTCCAGCCCCAGTAGCTTATTGCCTTTTACGGTTGTGAAGAGGTGGCCGTTAAGGACCAGGAATCCTCCGAAGTTATTCAGAATATCCGGGTTGCGCCACACCTCCGTAATGGTTTTCCCATCTTCAGAAAGCTCCAGCTTCAACGCTCCCTGTCCACCCACATCATTGGCCACAAAATAGATATGACCATCTTCATAGATTACCGAATTGCAGTGCTCCCCGTCATACTCATACTCTTCCAGTCCATAGGATCCCAGCAGTTCACCATTGCTTCGGTCCAGGGTAAATATATTATGCCGTGAGGTGGTGATGAGTATATCACGTTCGGGGAGATCAACCAGTACAGGGGATCCATAGGCAAACGTATCTCTCAGCGCCTCACATGACCAGACAACTTCACCGCTGAAACGGTTGATGGCCGCAAAGTTTGTTTCAGCTCCGCCGGGAAAACAGTAAACATGATCCCCGTCCGCCGCCACCGATTCGGAATAGCCGAAATAAGCCATTTCACCTCCCAGGTCGTCTGTGATACTGAGCGCCCACTCTTCAGCTCCGGTGGAGCTGTTAAAACAACCAATCCGTCCTGTACCGGATGAGGCATACACCAGTTTCCCCATCACTGTCGGTGTAGACCGGGCACCCGGATAAGTACTGGAGAAACCGTCACCCAGGAACTCCTCCCCGTTGGGAGATTTCCACAGCAGGTCTCCGTCAAGGTCCAGGGCGAGAAGATAAGATTTGCCCTCCTGTTCGCCATTCACAAAAAGTTTTCCTCCCAATACCGCAGGAGCTGCATAACCCCGGCCAACTCCTTCATAGGTCCATAGCAGTTCGGGGCCCTCCTCTGGCCACTGCTCCAGCAATCCACTTTCCTGAAAGGTACCGTTGCGCTCTGTGCCGCGCCATTGGGCCACTTCATATTTACACCCCTGGATCAGGCCGGCTACGGCCAGTATAATTGCAATTGTAGTTATTTTCATGAGATATTTGATTGTTCGTTTACCTGGATTCAAAAATAGACTTAATAGTTCAATATTACCTGAAGGTGTTGCTATTTCGACCAGGGAGACCCCGGTATAACTATTGAAGCTCTCTGTCCCTCCGTTCTTGATACAAGCCGATGGTTGAAGGGTGTACCAAATTCAGCCAAAAAATCAGATAATTATCCACTCTGCACTGGGGAAAACTGTTTTCAGCTGTTCAAACTCCTTTTCGTCTGCCATATAACCACAGGTGGAAAGTACCTCGGCCTCAACGGGTGAGTTACATTTTACCAAAACTCTCCTTGCCGAATTGATAAGTTCCCCTTTAAGGGGATGATAGATATGCGCCCCGGAAGTATCCTCCCCGGAAACATCCTCCCCGGAAGTATGCAGATCCTGAAGGCCGGAAACCGAGAGGAATTCATCCCGAAGCAGGAAACCCTCCTCTGCACCCACCAGCCAACCCTCACCATGGGGATGCTTCCCCATACCTGCAAGGGAGCTTTCACCAAAACTGAGAAATGCATCGTTTACATCTTCTGACTTAAGCCAGGCAACCACACCTTCCAGGGCAATGCCCTTGCCGATACCTCCCATATCAAGTTTAATCCCTGAATTTGCAAAGCGGATGGTATGCCTGTCCGGATCCAGGATCACATCTGTCCACATGCCCCCTCCCCTGCCCGCCGCCGGGTCAAACAGTCCTGCCGTCAAACGGTTATAACGTTTACAGGTTTCCAGTACCCGCGCCATGGGCTCCGACAGCATTAGCTCCCTCTCAAAAGCCAGTGTATTAATAACCTGAAGCTCTGCTCCGCTGCGGAAGGTTGAGAGACAGGCCTCCCACTCCTCCACAATCCGCTCTGTACCGCCAGCCAGCTCATCCCCTCTCCCGTTCCCTATTCCGGGAACAACCATGGCAAAACGGGTGTTCATAGCCATGAAGCTATGAGAATAGACAATCATAAAATCAGATAGCAGGCTCCCAGCCGGGCTCGTATTCACGGCCCCACAGCTTCGTGGCATCCCGGTCGTACATTCTTCCGGTGACATCATCTATATCGAAACCTTTTCCAATGCGGTAGGCAATGTTGGAGTAGTGTACCATGGCCATGGTGATCACACCATTGGAGATGGGTGCGGTTAATTCTGCCTTACCCCTGATAGCATCGAAAAGATTGACCACGTGCGCTGTGGACATATCGCCACCGCCACCCAGGGCGGTTCCAGATTCATTGGATACACTCTGGCTGTCCTTCACAACCTTGCCCTTGCGGTCAAAGAGGACGTACCCTCCCCTGTCCACAAATACAGATCCTTCGCTGCCATAGATAATTGTTCCCCGTCCACCGCGATAGGTAGGGTACCCGTTGCGGCTCTTGCCGTCCCACTCAATAATCTTGTTCCCTGCAAACCTGAAGGTAACCTCCATGTCATCGTACATCTCCCATCCGTCCTCCACGAACTGTCGCTTGTCAGCTTCCACATCAACCCTTGTCGGATAATCAACCTGGAGAGCCCAGCGTGCCACATCAAACTCATGGGTACCGTTGTTCCCCGACTCGGCCGTACCATAATCCCAGCCATACCAATGCCAGTTATAGTTCCAGGTCTCCTGAGTATATTCCCTCCGCGGAGCAGGTCCCTGGAAGAGATCCCAATCCAGTCCATCCCGTACAGGCACTTTTTTCTGAACCGGCACCTCACCACGGCTGTTTGTGTAGTAGGCAACCGCTTTGTACGGAGTACCAATGACACCCTTATGAATCTCTTTGATAATTTCGATGGTATGGGCCGAGGAGCGCTGCTGAGTTCCCATCTGAACTTCCCTCTTGTATTTCTCCTGAGCCTTAACGATCAGCTCATTCTCCAGCATGTTGTGGGTGGCCGGTTTCTCCACGTAAACATGTTTCCCTCCTGCAACTGCCATGATGGCACCAGGCGCATGCCAGTGATCAGGCGTTGCGTTGATGAGCAGATCCACCTCAGGATCTGCAATCACCTTCCTGATATCATTCTCAAGTTTGGGTTTATTTTTAATGTGTTCGGAGAAGACACCGGCTGCACGTTCCCTCTGGCTTTTCATCACATCACAGAGATAGACCAGCTCCACATTATTTTTCTTATTGGAGATTGGTGAAGTAAAGGCTCCCAGCCTGCGGCCCAATCCCGCGATGGCAATATTTATACGGTCATTGGCGCCCATGATCCGGCCATATGAGCTGTGCGACATTCCCATGGCTGAACTTCCTACTGCAACACCGGCTGTCCCGGCTGTAACTTTCCTGATAAAATCTCTTCTGCTTGAACTCATCTGGTATGTATATTATATTTGTGGTTATAAAAAATAGGCTTATAAAACTACAAAAAATAGTAAAAGGTAAGTGGGGAAATAAGTAAATGGGTAAATGGATAAGTGGGGAAAATGGATAAGTGGGGAAAATATTTAATTTAGGGGGATCAACCAAATTCAAAACTAAAATTATGGAAACACACGGCTTCAGAACAGTGGCACTGGGAATTATTTTTCTACTGGCTCACCAGGCCTCCTTTACGCAGGAGCAAAAATGGATCAGTCTCTTTGACGGGGAGACTTTGGAGGGGTGGACCGTTCACAGCGGATTTGGCAGCTACCGGGTGGAGGATGGTACAGTCGTGGGACAGGCAGTAAAGGGAAGTCCAAACAGTTTCCTCTGCACCGAACAGGAATATGGCAACTTCATCCTTGAATTTGAAGTGCTGCTTGAGGATACCGAACTCAATTCGGGAGTCCAGTTCAGGAGCCAGATAGCTGCGCAGGAGCTTGTATTCATGTTCAGGAACGGTGAAGGGAAATACCAGTCAAAAACCATTCCTCAGGACAGGGTATACGGATACCAGGTGGAGATTTCTGCGAAGGATGCAGGCGGAGCAGGTGGAGTCTATGATGAGGCACGTCGCGCCATGATGCCCTGGTGGCCAGAAAAAGGCTCCAAAGAGAGTAAGGTTTTCAAAAACGGGAAATGGAACAATTACCGAGTGGAGTGCAGGGGCGATTCCATCCGGACCATCGTAAATGGAATGGTGATCTCCGACTTCAGGGATGCCCTGAGCCTGAAGGGAATAATCGGCCTCCAGGTACATGATGTGGGTAACGATCCCACTCCCTACCAGGTGAGATGGCGGAACATCAGGATCCAGGTACTGGAATAAATCAGGAAGCGAAAGCTTCGATCTCAATGAGCAGGCCCTTTCTGCATATATCTGATACAAGCAGAAGGTTGGGGATGCCCGGAAGCAGCTCCTCGCATTTTCGGGTAATCTCATCAATGCAGCTGGTGTCTTTCACATATGCCCGGTAGTAGCTGATCTTCTCCCCCCGGGAATCTACCACACCACAGTTCTTCAAATTGTTGTCGGAGATGAGCGACTCCATATTCTCAATGGTTACCAGGAGCTGTTCATACATGCTGTCCGGGGCCACCGTTTTCTCCCTCCTGATGGAAGCTGTTCCGGAAATAAAGGTGATATGGCCGGAATCCATTTTCACATGCTTGGCCCTCACAAATTTCGGGGTGGTTTTGTAGTTATATTCTGCCGAATACCCTCCAACCAGTACCTGGTCAGGATATAGGTAGGCTGGTTGCTGATCTGGATTATCCACAGGGATTACTTTTGCTCCGGATAGTTCCGTGAGCGCGTAGAAGCTGATTGTAACTCCGCCGGAAACGCAACCGATTCCAGTGGCAGCAGGGTAGCCATTATCAAAATCCACCTTACCATAATATTTTGAGCGGATATCATTGAACACCTGGTAGTGCTGTTTCACCACACCATCGATTTTAGTCTCCGTCACAATCTCTTCAATGTAGTTCCATTGCCGGACAACGTGGTTAAAGGAGAGGCCCTCCCTGTTCAGAATTTCAGTCATGGAGGCCAAGACTGTGTCATAAGAGAGCCTTACACCCTCGCTGTAGCTGCAGTGCAGCCCAGAGGCAAATATACCCTTCAGTGATTTTCCTGAAAAAGCACGAATATAGTTGAGTCCATTATGTTCAACCCTGTCAAGGGTATAAGACTGGTCATTGATCAGATGTATCTCAAAGGCAACATGATCACCATTGGCCGGTGGCTGGCATATATAGTTGAGCGGTGTAATCCCTTTCACATGTTCTGTTAAAAGCCCACAGGCCACCTTCTTGTATGTGTCGTATTCTCCGTTATCAGAGGCGTTCAGGAAAAGTGTCGCAGAGATCACCCGTTTGCCCGGAACTACAGATTTAAGCTGATTGATACAATCGTCCAACTCCTCATAAAAGCTTGCCTTCAAGCCTGGTGTCACAATTAAAACCGAAATATTCATTCATCCATTTTTTTCCAGCACAATGATACACATTTTAGATAAATCAAAATACCATTGATAATATATCTGCTCATTTTTCTACATTTAAAGGATGAAGTTGAATCATGCAGCCAGCCATTCGGTTTTATTGCTGTTATTTTTTTCTGTCATTATTGTGGCACCAGTCCGGATGATGGCCCAGAGCATGGATGGGGAGATCAACATACCTGAGGAGTTTGACTCACCCTATATTACCATATCAGCTATAGAAGTGAGCGGGAACGAGCGGACCAAAGAGAAAATAATCATCAGGGAGCTCGATTTTCAACCCGGCGACAGTCTGGCCACATTCAGGAGGGGAGAGAGTTCATTGAAGGTATTTGGACAGAAACGCTTCAGCAGAAAGGATTCCAGTGAGGTGGTCGTGCGAACGAAGTACAGCAGGGAGAATATTATTAATACCAAGCTGTTCCTGACTGTAGACCTTCGTATTGAGCAAATCGACGGGGCAGAATACAAGTTACACATCGAAGTGAATGAAAGGTGGTACTTGTGGGTTTTCCCGGTGATTCAACTGGACTATCCCAATTTTAATGAATGGTTAAAGAATCCTGACCTTTCACAGTTGTCGCAGGGATTGTTTATGAGTCACAACAACCTGTGGGGACTTGGCCATCAAACTTCTTTCATGGCTTATCTTGGTTCCTCTCAGGGAATCGGTCTGGGGTATCTTGTTCCATGGGTAGGAAAGGGACAAAAGATCGGCCTGCTCCTGGGGGGAGCATACAGAAACTCAACTGTGGTCGAATATGGATCGCTGGATAACCAGAGGCAAATTATCTTTGACGAGGGCAGCATGAAAGATTACTCCTTTGTAAGCACCCTTACTGCGAGACCCAGCCTTTATAATTACAGCAAGGTAAGGCTCTCGGCTCATCACCTTCAGATTTCAGATGCTCTGTATGACAAGACCCTGGATGAATCCATCGCCAGTTTTCTTCCCGAAGGAGCACAAAGCGTCGACTTTGTCAGCCTCTATATTGAATACAAGTATGACTCCAGGAACAACCATGCTTATCCGTTAAAGGGCAATTACATGAAGGGGTTTGTGAGCAAACATGGTTTGGGGATTCTTTCACATGATGTGGACTATTTCTACTATGGTGCAGATATGCATTTTTACCAGCAGATCAGTGAGCGGTGGTATACAGCTGAAATGTTTAAACTGGTGACATCCTCAAGTGAAAACATCCCCTATTTCTTTAAGAAGAATCTGACCTCGAGGGAAGATTTTCTCAGGGGCTTTGATTATTATGCCTTGCGCGGTGATGAAATGTACTATTTCCGGAGCAACCTGAAGTACAATGTGATCAAACCAGGCGTGATGAAAGCCAGGAAAGAGAAGCACGCAGACAGTAAATTCAGGAATGTACCCTATGCATTTTATATCAATCTGATTGCAGATGCGGGATATATGAAAGATGAATTCTACGGGGATCACAACCCATTCAACAACAAATTCCTGTACTCCTGGGGATTGGGTGTGGACTTAATCAGCTATTATGACATGGTTCTCCGGTTTGAGTACGTCTTTACAAACACAAAAAAACATGGATTCTTCTTTGGATTTGGTATGCCCATCTAGCCAGTACACTTATTCACAGGGAAGCAGCCTGGTCGAAATCTCAAGCGGATCGAGACTGAAATGACAATCAGCCTGGAAGATGGGATCGTACTTGAAAGCAGAGACCGAATTCACATTAAAGACCACCGACTCCCTGACGGAAATAACACCAGGGCCCCTTACCTTTCGTTTAATCACCAGAGATGAGATGCCAGCCGGGATCTCTGAATCGGTAAGTTCAATGGTCCCGGGCCTGAGTTCGCCATTCCACCTGCCCGACTGATCTATCTCCACCGCCCAGTTGAAAAGCGGGTTACTCACGTAGGTCTGTTCGGAAGGAGAGACCGGGTTCAGGGCTGTATCCAATTCAATCTCCATACGGTGTGAAGACTCTATCTCACCAAGGGAGTGCTGTGCATTAATGATGAGGATCTCATTGCTGAAAACAAGGGCTCTGGATTCAATCTCAATGGAATAGAGTCCGTCGCCCGGAAGCGTATAGGTGGTCGCATAGCACCCCCGGAAGTAGGACTGGCTGACTCCTGCAGCAGGGAGCCTGGCTTCACAGAAACGCCTTCCCTCCTCCATGTAAGTAATTGGCTCAACCGAGAAATAGCCCACCTCAATATCCCTGGGGTTATTTGTGACATAACGGTGATCAAAATTATCTTCCACCAGGTCTCTCCGGTCCACCAGCCTGGGTGAACAATCCATGATCATCCTGGTGCGGTCCCAATCCTCCTCTTCATGGCTCTTTGTCCGTATCTCCTGTGCCAGCAAGGAGTTGATGGGTAATGCCAGTATGGTTAGTATAATAGGGAGTAGTCGCTGCATTTCAAAAATTTAAGGATTACAAAAGTAGACAATAATTTCAAGATTAAAATTACCTTAGAGGATTCCAAATCTAAAGAACGATGAAGACATCAGAAAAACCGATGGCTCTCCTGCTGCTGCTTATGGTAGTATGCGGATTAACAAGCTCATGTGACACCCGGGAAGAATGTGACTATTTTGAGATGAAAATCTACCGGTATGAAACAGCCTCCCAGGAGGAGAGGCTGGATGATTACTTTGGATCGGCCTACCTGCCTGCCCTCCATCGGACAGGCATCGAAAACGTCGGGGTCTTCAAACTAAAGGAGGATGGAAATGAGATTCAAAACGCAATCATACTCCTGATCCCCTTCACATCACTGGATCAGTATATTGAGGCACCCGAACTGTTACGGTCAGACCAGGTTTACCTGGAGGCAGGCAGGGATTACATCGAATCCCCTCATAATGATCCTCCCTACACAAGAATCGAATCCATTATTCTCAAGGCATTCAGCGCCACCCCGCATCTTACTGTCCCCCAATTTGAATCACCTCGTGAGGAGAGGGTATATGAATTGCGCAGCTACCAGGGCGCCACCGAACTTCTCTATGAGAGAAAGGTTGAGATGTTCAACAGCGGCGAATCTGAGCTCTTCATAAAGCTGGGATTTAATCCTCTGTTTTTTGGTGAAGGAATCTCCAGCTCAGAAATGCCTCACCTGATGTACATGATCAGTTTCAGTGATACATTATCTCAAAAGGAACACTGGGCTGCTTTCAGAGAACACCCCGACTGGCAGAAGATGAAGAAAATTGACCGCTACAAAAATACGGTATCGAATATCACGAAGTATATGTTATACCCGACATTCTACTCAGACTATTAATTCCCAAGGTAAAAGCCAGTTCAATCCCGGTCAGGGGATGACTCTGGGCAATTAATACTGATAATGGCAGAAGTGAAAAAGCAGGAGAATGATCAGGATCTTCATAAGATTAATCCTCAGTAATAAGTTTTTTAATACGCTCTATCTGCTTCTGTTTGTTCACCTCCCGCAGGCTCCTGGCTGTTTTTGTGAAGTATGAGTGGCCAGAAATAAATTTAATCTGAAGCTTATTCCAGTCGTTAAGCGTGCCTATCTTATCCTGTTCCTTCAATTCCTTATAAAGTGTGTTGGAAACCGGGATCATGTCACTTCTTCCCAGGTAGTCCAGGTCAGCATCACAAATAATCTTCTGGTAGATGTCTTCGGGCTTGGGAGGGAGCTGGGTGGCCATGATGATATTACAGATCTGCCCGATCTGCTCATCGCTGTAACCAAAGAGCGGCAGGTACTCCTTGACCAGCTCTGTTCCGTGATACTCATGCTCATCATATGAGATGGTGTGGCCCGCATCGTGGAAAAGCGCGGCCGTTTTCAGCAACAGGATCCCCTCATCATCAAGGCCCTCGGCCCATCCGATCAGCTCCACTTCAGTCACAACATCCACAGTATGCTTCACATTATGGTAGTAAAGAAAAGCGGACAACTCGCTTTCAAGCTTATCAAGTATCATCTCCTGGATATCGGTAAACTGGATCAACTTAAACTTGGTATCAAACAGGGCATTGGGCATCACCCCCCTGCCTTTCATTGAGAACTCAGGCCTGATTCCGTTCACCACGAACATCTCCAGGTCACCCTTGTACTTCACGGGCATCTTCCCGTAGTATTCACAGATAAAGAACTCCTTGATCAGCTCATAGGTCATCACCGAGATCAGGATCTTCCCGCTATCACCCACTCCCTGCATCCGGTGAGCAATATTGACAGTGTCACCCTTAATGTCATAGGTTATTTTTTTCTTGCCGGAAACGTTTGCTGTAACTGGCCCGGTATGTATCCCAAGACTCAGGTTCCAATAGCGCTTCCCGTCGATCCGCCTCAGCTGGTCCAGGAAGAGGTTCATCTCCAGGGCAGCCATAACCACATCGATGGGATTTGTGATGTTCTTTTCAGGAATACCACCTGCAGCCATGTAGGTGTCGCCAATGGTCTTGATCTTATGGATCTTATACTTCTTCAGGATACGGTCAAACTCGATGAGCACTTCGTCCAGTTGATCCATAACCTCCTCTGAATCAACCACATCAGTCAGGTGCTTAAATCCACTGATATAGGCGAACAACACCGTGGCCATCTTATACTTTTTCAGTCGCTCCCCACCCTCCGCCTGGACACCCTCCTTCAACTCAATCCTGGACTCCTTCATGCGGAGTTTCATCATCTCATTATTCTCTGAAAGCTCAGTGACTGCTTTCTGGAGTTTCTCATTCGTATCAATCAAATCCTGGTTCTGTTTTACCAGTTTTTGTATCCTTTTCAGAAGCTCATCATGTTGCTGTCCCATATCAACTAAAATTAAATCCTTTTTCGGAGGAATTCAATTTTTTTTGTTTTGATATCTTTACTTTGTTCAATAAATAGTCTCCATGAAAAAACTGATACCAATATTTATCATACTCTGTCTCCTCGGTGACAAGGGTCATGCCCAGAAGAAAGCAAACACTTTCGTGGTTCTCTCCTACAATGTTGAAAACCTGTTCGACACAGTTGACACCCCCGGTTTTAAAGATGAGGATTTCACCCCCGGCGGCGTTAAGAACTGGACCTGGGAGCGTTATGAAAAAAAAATTAACGACTTGAGCAGGGTCATTTCATCCGTTCCCGGCAAGGAGATGCCCGCACTGATAGGACTTGCAGAAGTGGAGAACAGGGCTGTGCTGGAGGACCTGGTTTCCCAAAGGGGTGTCAAACGGAGCAAATATGAGATCATACATGAGGAGGGCGTCGATCCCAGGGGCATCGAGTGTGCCATGCTTTACCGGCCCGACCTCTTCAAATACAAATCACATGAATATGTCCCGGTGGAAGACCCGGTAAATCAGGATTACCTCTACAGGGACATCCTGCATGTGAAGGGTGAAGCGGCCGACGGCTTACGCCTTCACATCTTCATGAACCATTGGAAATCGAGGGTCGGAGGGGCTGCGGAGACAGAAAAACAGAGGATGTTCACCGCCCTTACCCTGAGGAAGCAGCTGGATTTGCTCCTCGCCAGGGAGTCAGGTGTAAGGGTAATCCTGATGGGCGATTTCAATGACGAGCCCACCAACAGGAGCATTGCAGACGGATTATCTGCCTCCGGAAAACGGAAAAACATCCGCATGGGGGATCATTTCAACCTCTTTTACAAGCTGCATAACCTGGAGAACCAGGGAACCTACAACTACAAAGGCCAATGGAACATGCTGGATCAAGTGATCATTTCTCACAACCTCCTGAACCAGAAAAAGGGCCTTTCAACCACCTATGACGGCGGGGCGATCCTGCGGGAGGAGTGGATGCTCTATGAGAGTACCAGCTCCGGGGAGATGCTTCCGTCGGCCACCTATGGCGGACCGAAGTACTACGGGGGTCCCAGCGATCATCTGCCTATCTACTTGATTTTTACCTATTGATATGGAATTCAGACTCACATCGGAGTTCAGTCCCACGGGAGATCAGCCTGAAGCAATCAGGCAGCTGATTGAAGGGTTCAATACCGGAGAGACCTACCAGACACTTCTCGGGGTGACAGGATCGGGGAAAACATTTACCGTGGCCAATGTTATTAAGGAACTGGGCAGGCCCACCCTGGTACTCAGTCACAACAAGACCCTGGCGGCGCAGCTCTACAGCGAATTCAAGCAGTTCTTTCCAGAAAATTCCGTTGAGTATTTCGTAAGCTACTACGATTACTACCAGCCAGAGGCCTATCTTCCGGTTACCGACACCTATATTGAGAAGGACCTCTCCATCAACGACGAAATCGAAAAGCTGAGGCTTGCCACCACATCCGCCCTTCTCTCGGGCAGGCGCGATGTGATTGTGGTCTCCTCGGTATCCTGCATCTATGGCATCGGGAATCCTGCCGATTTCCATAATTCCACCATCCGGGTACGCCGGGAGGAGACCCTCAGCAGAAACGTCTTCCTCAGGAAGCTGGTGGATGCCCTCTACTCCAGGAATGAGGTTGATTTCAAACCGGGTACATTCCGGGTCCGGGGTGATACTGTGGACATTCACCTGGCATATGCGGACCAGGCCTACAGGGTTGAGTTCTGGGGGGATGAGATCGACTCCATTAAATCGATCCACCCGGTGGCGGGACATATCATTGAGACAATGGAGGAGATAGTTGTTTTCCCGGCCAATATCTTCATCACCTCCAAGGCACGCACCAAAGCAGCCATTGAAGAGATCCAGGATGATATGGTTAAACAGGTGGAGTTTTTCAACGGGGAGATGAAGCTGATTGAAGCCCAGCGGATCAAGGAGAGGGTCGAATACGACCTGGAGATGATCCGGGAACTTGGATTTTGTCCGGGTATTGAAAACTACTCCAGATACTTCGACGGCAGGCCGCCGGGAACCAGGCCCTTCTGCCTGCTGGACTATTTCCCCGATGATTTCATCACAGTGATTGACGAAAGTCATGCTACACTGCCCCAGGTCCACGCTATGTTTGGAGGGGATTCATCCCGGAAGAAGAACCTGGTGGAGTATGGATTCAGGCTGCCGGCTGCTGTGGACAACCGCCCCCTTAAATTCGATGAATTCGAGAACATTATTGGCCAGACACTCTTTGTAAGCGCCACTCCGGCAGATTATGAGCTGGGTAAAAGCGGCGGCGTCATAGTTGAGCAAGTGATCAGGCCCACCGGGCTGGTGGATCCTACCATCGAGATATTACCCAGTCTGAACCAGATCGATCACCTCATCGGGGAGATCAATAAGAGGGTGAGCAAGCATGAACGGGTACTGGTCACTACGCTGACCAAAAGGATGGCCGAGGAGCTTTCCAACTACCTGATCAAACTGAATGTCAAAACACGATATATCCATTCTGATGTGGACACCATGGAGCGGGTGGAGATCCTGGAGGGGCTACGAAAGGGTGTTTTTGATGTCCTGGTCGGGATCAACCTACTCAGGGAGGGCCTCGACCTTCCGGAGGTATCACTGGTGGCTATCCTGGACGCGGATAAGGAGGGCTTCCTCCGTTCCGAAAGGGCGCTAACCCAGACCGCCGGAAGGGCTGCCAGGAACCTGAACGGGAAAGTAATCATGTATGCCGACAAAATGACCGGGTCCATACAACGGACCATTGATGAAACTACGCGGAGAAGAAAAAAACAGCTGGATTACAACCAGGAGCACTCCATCACGCCCAGGCAGATTGTAAAAGCGACCGTCTCCTTGTTTGACATCAACCGGGAGGAGGTTTTACCGGGAGCATATGCCGGACAGGCAAAAGCCGATATCGCAGCCGACCCGGTGGTTCAGTATATGGGTAAGGAGGGGCTGGAGAAAGCAATCGATAAAGCGAAGAAGCAGATGGAGAAGGCAGCCAAAGAACTGGATTTCATCGAAGCGGCAAGGTTCAGGGATGAGATGTTTGCCTACCAGGAACTACTTGACAAAGAAACCGGATAAACCCCCTAAAAAAAAAACGGGGCTGTCTTTTGGACAACCCCGTTTCACGATAAATAAAATATGTTTCTCTAGCCCAGGTAGGTCTTTAACAACTTGGACCTGGATGTGTGGCGAAGCCGGCGTATCGCCTTCTCCTTGATCTGACGAACGCGTTCACGTGTCAGTCCGAATTTCTCGCCAATCTCCTCCAGTGTCATCTCCTGGGTGCTGATTCCAAAGAACAGCTTAATGATATCCCGCTCACGTTCTGTGAGTGTGGCCAGTGCCCTGTCCACCTCCCTTGAGAGAGACTCATTAATGAGAGTGTTGTCCGCATTTGGTGAATCGTTATTCACCAATACATCAAGCAGACTGTTGTCTTCACCATCGACAAAAGGTGCGTCAACAGATACATGCCTTCCCGAAACACGCAATGTGTCCGATACTTTCTCTTTGGGAAGGTCAAGTGCCTCAGCAAGTTCCTCTGGTGTGGGTGTTCTTTCATTCTCCTGTTCAAACTTGGAAAACGCCTTGTTAATCTTGTTTAGCGAACCAACCTGGTTCAGTGGAAGGCGTACGATCCTCGATTGTTCTGCCAGTGCCTGAAGGATCGATTGCCTGATCCACCAGACGGCATAGGAGATGAATTTAAAACCCCTGGTCTCGTCAAATTTCTCTGCCGCTTTAATCAGTCCCAGGTTCCCTTCGTTAATAAGGTCCGGAAGGCTAAGCCCCTGGTTTTGATACTGTTTGGCAACTGAAACGACAAACCTCAGATTCGCTCGTGTGAGTTTCTCAAGGGCGAGCCTGTCGCCCTTCTTGATCCGTTGAGCTAATTCTACCTCTTCCTCAACAGTAATCAACTCTTCTTTACCAATCTCCTGTAAATACTTGTCCAACGAAGCACTTTCCCTGTTGGTAATAGATTTGGTGATCTTTAACTGTCTCATTTAATACTCCTCAAAATCAAATTACTATTAAAAAATCCCTGCAAATTTACCTGCAAATTAATCTTTAATCAAACTAAATAAGGGCAAACTACAATATATGTACAAAGAAGTCCCTTTCAGCCCTCTTTATCTTAATACAAGGAATTGAGAAAAAAGGATATTTTACATCCCGAAAGCGTAATATGACTTAGATCCGCTCTTGTCCACTCCCTCAATGATTACCCCTCCTTCTAAATCTTCAAAGATCTCTGCAATTTCCTTAACACTGTTCACCGGTGTTTTGTTTACAGAAGTTAGCACAAATCCCTCTTTAATGCCCACTTTAGAGAATTTACCCGACTTAACAGAGGTCACTTTCACCCCATTCCTGATTCCCAGTGCCCTTTTCTCCCTGTCAGAGACAGGCGCAAAATTTGCTCCAAGAATTTCCAGGACTTCATCACGCTTAACAATTTCCGTATTACCTTCCAGATTACGTAACACAACCTCGAAATGTTTCAAATTACCTTTTCTACTCACTAAAACCTTCACCTTTTCACCCGGTCTGTATTTTGAAAACTGCTCCTGAAGAGCAGCCCCGCTGTTCACTTCAACCCCATCGATGGAGAGAATCACATCTCCGCCCTTAATACCGGCTTCCCTGGCAGCTCCGCCTTCAATAATATCGCTTACATAGACACCTTTGAGCTTCTCCATCTCATGTTCGGCTGCAAGTTCGGCTGTCACATCCTGAATCCTAACTCCCAGGATGGCCCTTTGAACTGCCCCGTATTCCATCAGGTCCTCTACAATCTTCTTCACAATGCTAACCGGAACAGCAAAGGAGTAGCCTGTATAGGCTCCGCTACGGCTGGCAATAGCAGTATTGATGCCCACCAGTTCCCCTTTCGTATTAATCAATGCACCTCCACTGTTCCCGGGGTTTACAGCCGCATCGGTCTGGATAAAGGACTCTATACCGAACTCCTGTGAAGCGAGGATATTGATGTCCCTGGCCTTGGCACTTACAATCCCCGCAGTCACAGTACTTGTCAGGTTATAGGGATTCCCGATGGCCAGCACCCACTCACCCAGTTGAAGGGCATCCGAATCACCAAAATTCAGGTGAGACAAACCCTCCTGCTCCACTTTCAGAAGAGCAATGTCGGTTGTGGGGTCGGCCCCAACCAGTTTGGCAGAGTACTCCCTTTTATCATTCAGGACCACCACGATCTCATCCGATCCGTCAATCACATGGTTATTGGTCACGATATACCCGCTCTTTGAAATGATTACCCCACTACCAAAACCAAGTATCGGGACAGGTTCTGAGCGCTCCTGCTCTCCGAAAAAGAATTCATAAAGTGGATTGACTGCATACTCCCTGAAAACCTTTATCTTCACGTGCACCACAGCGTCTATGGATTGAGCTACAGCCTGTGTAAAATCGAGCGTTGATCCCGGCTCTGTTCCGGGAAGATTCACATAACGGATCTTGTTATCAACCGGCACTTCAACAATTGAAGCCTTTTCCGGCTGAATTAACCGGGCGTAAATCACAACTGCTGCCAGTGCACCTACTAGTGCCACTGTAAATAAACCTAAGATCCTCCTTGCTTTCATTTCAGTTCCTATTTTATGTATAACTTTGTTTGTCTGCTTTTTGTTTTAGCAATTTACTATGATAACACCAGGAGTTAAAGAAAAATTGGAGACGCACCCCTGTTTTAACTTTTTTTAACGGCAAATCTCCTATGATTGTTCAATTTACAAAATATCACGGTACCGGAAATGACTTCATCATGATCGACGGCAGGGAGTCTGATACCTCCTTTCTCGATCACAAACTGATTCACTCACTGTGCGACCGGAGATTTGGAGTCGGCGGTGATGGTCTGATTATTCTTCAGCAAAGTGATATGTATGACTTCAAAATGCGCTATTTCAATGCAGACGGCCATGAAGGGAGCATGTGCGGGAACGGGGGAAGGTGCATCACTGCCTTAGCAAGGGATTTGGGAATCATTACCAGGGAGGCCTCCTTTGAGGGGATCGACGGAAGGCATTCAGCATCGCTTCTGCCTAATGGTGAAATCAGGCTGAAGCTGAAGGATGTGGACGGGATCAGGTGGATGGAGGACGGATACATCCTTGATACCGGCTCGCCCCATTTTGTGAAATTTGTAAGCCGCCTGGACCTCCTTGACGTGAAGCAGGAGGGGCGTGAAATAAGGAACCAGGCCCGGTTTGGGAAGGGCGGGGTCAATGTGAATTTTGTAGAGAATGGTGGAGCTGCCAACAGGATCTCAGTCAGGACCTTCGAAAGGGGAGTTGAAAATGAGACCTATTCTTGCGGAACAGGGGTTACAGCTGCTGCCATTTGTTCCTGTTTCCATGATAAGTCTGACATCTTTTCATATCACATACATACACTGGGAGGGAACCTGAATGTTGCATTCAGGGCAATGAACGATACACAATTCACAGATATTCAACTGACCGGCCCGGCCGTTAAAGTGTTTGAAGGCAGCATCGGGGTAGATCCCTGATCAATTATCCTGCAGACTGCGCGCGAAATCCAGGATCTTCTGAAAATCGATATCAGGCTCTTTCTGAAGCCTGGCAGCCTTGCGTGTCATAATTTTCTGAAGCAGGTTCATCTTCTTGATGTTTAACTCCCCGCCAAAAAAACCACTGGCCAGTGCATGTTTAACAAGCCTGTCGGGAAATGTCCGTTCAATGAGCTCCTGCTCATTGGCATTGGGATCCATGCAACATACAAACAGCCCTATCTGCTTCTGTAAGAGAGTCTCCAGATTGGATTCGCAGAATTTATAAACTGATCGCTGAATCATCCCTTCGTGGATAGAACCGCCCACGATAATTGTATCATAACTCTGAAGACTGAAGCGGCGGCGGCGCGAAATTCTTACCATCTCCACCCCTTCACCGAGATCATCCTTCAATTTTGAGGCACATTGTTCAGTGCAGCCCAGTGTGGTGGAATATGCTATCAGCGTTTTTGACACAGGTCAAAAATACACTTCTGTTTATAAAACCCATGGATTTGTATTCTATTTTTTTCTTAATTTTACATCAGACATAACATTTTGACATACATTTACGTATTACAAAAAAACATTTCACATGTCAAATAAGCCAGCTGAAGCAAGAAGACTTCCCATCATGAACGATGGCGCCAAAAAGAAAAGGATGCAAAAAAAATACACCCTCCCGGTGATTGGTCATTTTGCAGACAGAAGTGTTGAGTTCAAAAGCATCATCGAAGCTGAACAGATCACCGGAATCAGTTACACCCTGATATTTGAAGCATGCATCGGCAAGATATTCAAAGCCAAGAATGTACACTGGGAATTCAAAAAGGGGAACCACTACATCAAGTATAAAGCATTCTATATCAATGCCCAGACCAGCTACAGTCGGGTTGGAGGTTTTAATGGCTAAAATATCAGTACTCAGTAGTCAGTACTCAGTACACAGTAGTCAGTACACAGTACTCAGTACTCAGTGCACAGTACACAGTAGTCAGTGCATAGTGCTCTGTGCATAGTGCTCAGTGTGAGACAAAGAAAAAGCCGGGGAGCGATATCGCTCC
>JAAEOI010000311.1 GCA_024244665.1 Bacteroidota bacterium
GTATGGTTCCTTGTATAGGAATCATCCATGTTCGAATGTGTGGAACAGTAATCGGTAACCAGGATGAGATTCCCCTTGTCCATGGAGAGATCGAGGAATGAACGAAGGTAGCTGTTCTCATCCGAGGGTGTGGCCCGGTCATCCCTGTTATACCCGTAGAACAGGTCCTCCTGTCCGTGCCCGTCAATGGCATCCAGGTAGCCTGTATGAGCTAGGCCCTCCGGCTCACGGCTTACCGACACCAGTTCGATGCCGTTCTGCGGGATCACCACAAATGAGGCATCCGAGGCCCTGCCGTATTCGCTAATCCCGATCACAAAGTCCCTCATCTCCTCCCGGAGATCAATATCTGATGGGATGTCATCGCCGCATGCGCTGAGCACAACTGCAAAAAGCAGGTAACAAGCCTCCTTCCTCATATGACCAAGATAATCAGGAATGTTGAATAACAAAAACCGTCTCAAAGGATCAATAAGGAGGTTTTATGCAGACAGTTAGATGGAGCTACTGAGCCATAAGATCTTTCAGCTTTATCTTCTCCCCGTTTTCAAGGATCATCCGGAGATCGGACTGCGACATGCTGCCCTTCTTTTTGGCGCTGACCTCCACAACATTCGTCTCCCCGGTGATGTTTATGTAGCTGGACCTGTTTTCGATTAGTTCAAACCCGGGATCGGTGAGGTAGACGATTCCGCCTACTTCAAAGGAGACATGAATGACCATATGGGTGGTTATGACTGACTCACTATCGTATCCATAGTAAATGTCTCCAAGAACAAAATCATCCACAATATCCACACCATCCCAGAAAAAGGACGATGCTTCGATAAGTGTATATTCAAATGAATTCTTTATGTAGTAGGAGGTGATATCAAGGGTTTTGGTGATACTGTTTTCCCCACCTTTTCCCTTTGCAGCCAGCGTAACGCTTCGGCCGATCCATGGGTCAAAGGCATGATCGGGATTCTTTTCGGATGAGTTGGAACCGTCTCCGAAATCCCAGGCATATTTGTCGGCTTCGGTCGACATGTTGGTGAAAGAGATGTCTGCAGGTTCCATGTTGTCCACATAGGAGTACTCGAAATTGGCAATCGGTTCCTCGTAGCAGCCTTGTAAAAGGGCAACAAAGGCGATGAACGAAAAAAGGTGAATTAGTTTCATGTTGAGGCTAGTTTGAAGGTTTAACAGCCATAAAATACAAAATCATTTCCAAACATCCGAATCACCTCCTCCGGCACACCTAATCCCGCTCCTGCCGCCGGTTCCTTGCCACCTTCTGTAAGCCTCCCTGGTAGGTAAAACTGGTTGATGGTAGCCTCGCTCAGATAGCGGAACTTTACCGCCAGGTTTTCCGATGTATTGTAAAAAAGCTCGATTATTTTGCTGGTACCATCACCTTTCAAATCGTGGTAGTTCCGGATATAGTCCTGTTGGATCTCCCCGGTCCGCTCCACCTTTAACAGGTAATGGGTCGAAAGCGCAGGGACAATATGAATCAGGCCAATGGTACGCACTAATGCAAGAACGGCCGGAATGATATACTCATAGCCACTCCTACATATCATCGTTCGGGTTATCGGCTTTGAAAGCCAGGAAAAAGAGGATTAACGCAATGGCCAGGCAGACCCATCCCACCAGGTCATATTTGCCGGTCCAATCATGAGAAAGGCTGAACATGTAGGGCCCCAGTGCCGACCCAATCACTGTGAAGCTGAGAGAGGATCCCGATATGGCGCCCAGATTTTTCAAGCCGTAAAAACGGGGCCAGGTCACACCAATCAGTACCGAATAGAACCCCCAGATAATCCCGTTTCCTGTGATCACCAGCCAGTAGGACCCATTTCCCCCACCCAGCACGATGAGACCGACAGTGGTAATCATCATCCCCACCGCAAAGAAAATCAGCAGGTATTTCAGCCGGATATAGTCACTGACATAACTGCCCCCGAACTGCAGCCCTACGGCAATGAGCGATGTGGGAACAAAAATTCCAAGCGCATTCGCTTTGGTCATCCCCGCCGTTTCAAAGACCGAAACCACGTGGAAGGTGAGACCGCTGATGTAGAGGGCCGAGAGGGAGAGCCCCAGGGTGAAGGTCCAGAAAGCCAGGGTCCGGTGCGCCTCCTTCAGGGTGAAATCTTTTGGCGGCAGACTCGGCGGACGCTTCCTGTTCCGACCCGCTTTCATCTTCCCGTCAGCCACACAGCCGCAATCCTCCGGATTGTCACGATAGAAGATCACCACGAAAAGCGCGAATACGAGCCCCACGAGAATGGCCAGGGCGAACCACGCCCCCCTCCACTCGAGCCGCTCCACCACCTGGTTCAGTATTTTGGGAGCAATGGCAAAACCAAGTGCTACGAAGATCCCCAGCACTGCGTTTGCCAATCCCCGACGCTTATCGAACCACTTCATCACCATGTTCCTCGAAACCATGGTCATCATGCCCTGGCCAAAGAAACGGATGCCAAAAAAGCCGATGGCCAGCAGCACAAAAGTGGCAAGAGCCGGGGAGACAGGGCCGTTGTTGCCACTCAGGGCCTCAGCCATCACATCCACCCGGGTCAGGTAAAGAAGCACCACCCCCAGCATCACTCCAGCAATAAAGGTCATCACCCTGGCTCCATAGCGGTCATACAGCTTACCCGCCTTTGTGATAATCAGACCCGAAATCAATGTACCCAGCAGATAAGCCAGGCTGAGATTGTTGCGGTTAATGTTCAGATCCTCCAACAGACTCTCGGTAAACACAGAGACACCCATGGTCTGACCGGGAATACTCATCAGGATACCAATGGTACCCGCGGCCAGGATTA
>JAAEOI010000312.1 GCA_024244665.1 Bacteroidota bacterium
CCATTCCAGGTACAGCGATTCGGACCGGGTTCATGTTCACAGGAACCTGATGGGTCTTACCGACGATGAGACCTATGGAGTTGTTATAGGGGTCCGTTCGGCCATATTCCTTCCCTTCAAAGATCTGGGACTTATCATCATCGATGAAGAACATGAAAATACCTACAAACAGCATGATCCTGCCCCCAGATATCACGCACGGGATACGGCCCAGGTTCTTGCCCTTCACCACAATGCCAGGGTACTGATGGGAACGGCAACCCCATCCTTTGAGACCCTGTACAATGCCCGAAACCGGAAGTATGGCTATGTCACCCTCTCTTCACGTTTTGGTGAGGCAGAGCCCCCCGAGGTGGTCCTTGCCGACACCAAGGTCGCCACTAAAAGAAAACAGATGCACTCTCATTTTACGCCTCAGCTGATGCAGGCCATCAAGGAGGCCCTGATTGCAAAGGAGCAGGTCATTCTTTTTCAGAACCGGAGGGGATTCTCCCATTACATTGTGTGCAACGATTGCGATCATATTCCCATTTGTGAGCGTTGCGATGTAAGCCTGACCTACCATCGAACCAGTGGAAAACTGGAATGCCACTATTGCGGGCACAAGGAAAACATGCCCCTGGCATGTCCGTCCTGCGGACATACCAAGATGACTATGAAAGGCTTTGGGACCGAGAAAATCGAAGATGAGCTTCCCTTGATATTTGAGGG
>JAAEOI010000313.1 GCA_024244665.1 Bacteroidota bacterium
AAAGGAAAAATATACGTCTACTTTTTTGGATAGTGTTGTGAACGAATGGGTTAATTTATCCGAGCACAGGTGGGTCAGATTATCTGAGCGCTATAGCAGTCAGTCTGCCCAGGCCATTGAGTGGATCCAGGCACTATTGTAGATATACCGCCGCTATTCCTCAAGGCAGCCTGGAAAGTTATAGTCCGCAAGGAGCATCTGGAGGATGAGGAGCAAACCTTTCCTGGAAAAAAATGTAGCATTCGTGGCAGCCTGGTATTTTTCCCAGGTGGTAAGGAGACGTTGACTGACGACCAGCTCAAAGCCACCAACATGTGGGAGGCGATGAAGCTCAGGGACCTGGAAGTGACGAGGTGTAAGAGTGCCTGCAGCACTCCACCAATGCGGTGTGTCGAAACTTGACAGAGGCCAGATTAGTATTTTGGATCGTCGTCTATCACTCAAATCATATGCTAAAAACTTATTGAAATTCCTGCCTACCTACCAGGTTTAGGTTGAAAATTCTGCCATGGATTTAGTATCCAAAATACCTGCTCAGAAGCAAGCGATGGGTACGCTGGTTTATTAGCACTGGATTCCATATTTGCCGCAAGCTTGCCATTACCTTGATCTGTTCGCTTTCCAGTTACTCTGTAGCTTGATTCTGTTACCCACCTGTTGAGAAAAGTGAGTCTACTGTGAAGCCGTACAAAGATACGGGTCAAATGGAAGATTATGAAATCTTCGAACCGACGATTCGCGCCAATTATCTGGATCTCGATCTCATGCTGCGGTGTGCCGAGAGGGTGCCAGAGGATTATCTGTACTATGAATTGAATATGGGGACTGTTTTTCAAGCTCCTCAGGCAGATTCGTTGAGAGAATGGTGACGATGGAATTTCTTGAAGATCACCCCTGGATAATCCTGGTGGTTATCTTTCTCTTGCAGGGGGTGTGGTCCCCTGCCAGTCAAGGAAGGCTGTAAGGTCTACGGCCGTATTGAGGTGTGTGATTATGAATAGCCAGTATCGCAGGTTTAGCGCCTTGACGCTCAGTAGAATTGACCCGGGTTTGCTCACAAAAATTGACCCACCAGCTACGAACGCCGGGGAGCATAAAGTGGGCGCTCCACCTTGGAGTCTGGGACCCGACCCCCTGGAACCCCAAAATCCCCCCAGCCCCCCAAAAGCGGGGGGCTGGGGGAATTGGCCCGTACCCCGGGGGTTAACCCAGACCCCAAGGCGGGACGCCCCTTAAAA
>JAAEOI010000314.1 GCA_024244665.1 Bacteroidota bacterium
ATGACAAAGTCCTGTTCCTTGGCGTATTGCCAGATAGCCAGATCATCGCTCTGATCCAGGCCAACGGTATGCACCTGTGTTGAACCTGGATAAACAGGTTCCAGCTTCTCCAGCAACCTGAATGACAGGTTCTGATCCAGTAACAGTTTCAAGCCGGTGCAATCGTTGATAGCTGGTGTTCACGGTTAGCGGCGAAGGCTAAGCAAGCCCGGATGTCTTGCTGAGTCAGTTCTGGGTAATCCTCTATAATCTCCGCTTCGCTCATACCTGAGGCCAACCAATCCAGTACATCATAGACCGTGATTCGCATGGAGCGGATACATGGCTTGCCGCCCCGTTTTCCTGTTTCAATAGTGATGTAATCCTGATAGTTCATCATGTGGTTTACTCCTCATTAGCCCATAGCGGCTTTAGGATTGGTGAGTTCCTTGAAGCGGTGCTTCAAGATCAACAAATCCAGAATTTCTTTAGCCAGATCCTTTTCGTGATCTGACAGCGCATCTACTGCCTCAAAGCGGCGTAACAGCTCCCGATCTTGAATATTCATGGAGGTGGGCTGTCCTTTGGCCTCAAAGGCCAGGTAATCCAGCGTTACGTCGAATACCTCAGATAATTTAATCACTACCTCAGTAGACGGCAGATTTACTCCGCGCTCATAGGCAGAGACCTGTTTCTGGTGTACACCCAGTTGCTCACCCAGTTCAGCTTGGAACCAATGTTTTTCTTGTCGCAGCTTGCGGATACGATCAGAAATCGTCATAGCCTTACCTTAATAAAGTCTTAAAAATCGTGTCTATAAGGTAAGTTAGCCGATTACCCTCCCAAAATCCACCCTGCTTATATCATAAGCCTTCGCAATTCCGGGGACAGTATACCTATTTCCA
>JAAEOI010000315.1 GCA_024244665.1 Bacteroidota bacterium
AGGACTTTTCTTTTCGGACTTTACAGGGTCTGTTTTACTCATATCTTATTTCTATGCTTGCACCAATGAAGTAATGATTCAGGATCTCCTCATGGGAGAATCCCCTGTCGGCCATCACAGCAGCACCGATCTGGCAGAGCCCTACACCGTGGCCCCATCCGGCTCCTCTCAGCAGGAAAGCTCCCGGAATCCCATCTTTCACCTCTTCTCTTTCAACAATAAAAGCCGAACTGTAGAGGTGGGACGGGCTTAACCATCGCCTGACCTCCAGCTCCTTCCCTACAACAAGGGTTTTTTTGGTACCGATAATCTTAAGTTTCACCAGCCGCCCCGATTCACCCCGTTCCACCGGCAGCAGATCGGTAATATCGCCAAAATCGATGCCCGACTTCTCACGGATCAGTCCGGATATCTCTTTCTGGCTGTAGCCAAACTCCCACCGGTAAAAATTGCTGGAAACCTGGTCGTAATCATTTAATATCTGTCCGAGCAGCCTGGCATCGGAGGTGTTACAAAAGGCATCCGGGGAACTCCTGATAAAGGCTGCTGCATTAGACTCCACCTTCAGATCCGCCACAGAGATTCCCAAACCTGCTGGATTGTCAACCACCCTCTTCAGGTAAGGGTGGGATTCAGGCTCCCAGCAATACTGAAACTCTTCTACCACCCCGCCGCAGCATTTTGAAAAGCGGGCATCACAAATGGTATGATCATACACCAGTACCTCCCCGACGGTCTTTTCTACGGCCTTCACCACCCCCGGGTTATGGGCACGGGTGATCCCCTGGTAGCGCTGACAGTGGTCATCGGCACACACATGGAACTTTTGGTGATCCTCCCGGTCATACCAGCGGATATACTCCTCATCCGTTTCATGAATCAAAGCATAGCTCTCCCCCGATCCGGAAAGCTTGTCCTGTTTCTCAATCTGTGCCAGCAGCCAGCTTCGCGAGATAATGGTGTGAGCCTTTAGCAGGGCCGGCGAACTGTCACCGCGCATCTCCGACGAGATAACACTTACCAGGTACTCTTCCACGGGGACCAGGTTGACCGCCTGTATCTCCCCCTCAAGGATCATCAGCTTCAGGGAACCCGGAAAGAGCTGGTCCTCCTTTTGCTCCCAGTGAAAACCGATACCAATAACAACATCACTGATTCCGAACCTCGCTCCTGAAGCATCCACCGGGGTGAAGCTTACCTCGTTTCCCGAGGCAAGAACCTGCCCCTCTTGCATCACTTCAATCTGCCCTCCCCTGAACACGGCCTCTGCCATGCCTTCAAGCCTTTTTCCTTCGGTCATAAAAGGACCATCGAATCGGAATTCAAGCCTTTCCGACCTGACGATGCCCACATGGATCTCAGGTGCTTTCCCGGTTTTTTTCATGACAATTGTCCTGTGAGGAAAGTGCATAATTCATCAAACCGTTTGTCGGTCAGACCGATCTGGGTGAAGATATCCACAATATCATCCTCGGTTATCTTGTTGAAATCCTTCTCCAGGGGGGTGATCATTATCCCGCCCATATCCACCGAAGCCGGACTCAGGAGGATGTTCTTCTCCCCCTCCTCAAAAAACTGCCAGGGCCTGTGTTTCTCCCGGGGGAAGACCAGTATCTGCCACCTCTCATTGAAGTAGGCCATGATATTGAGCATGGGCTCACCTCCATCCATTAGTCGGCGCATGAAAGAAGATATGTGTGTAAAAGCTGTCTCCAGGGGCTGCTTCCAGTCCGATTCCAGAACCAGGAAACGCCTTAAACCATCATTAAGGGCCGTGACCTGGCACAGTCCATCTGTTGCAAGGGGATTGCCAAAACGCTCCAACAGAGACCCGATCTCCTCTTCAATGGGCATAAGCCCGCGGCTTCCCGCCTGGAAGTGCATGTGATCAGGTGCAGAAGCCCCGCAGGTCGGTGCATTATAGAATACTACCAGTTCGGGAAGCTCCCTGCTCATATCCAGCATGCGTGAAAATTCGGGATCGATCACCTGGGGGGTGTGATCAGCCTTCGCAATGGTGTAGTGCTTCCGGAAAATGGGGAAGGGATTACACAGAATCTCATAATCGCTTCCAAATACCACATGCTTCTCCTCCGCGGGACGATTTGCAGGACACAAAAAACAGGGTCTCTTCTCAATGGAACCCTTATCCACCTTTGCCGCAGATGAGGTGATCCGTTTGGGATTGAACTGGACCTCTATGGAGAAGCCATCAAAATTGAAGGTTTTCAGGAGAACCGAATCAAGCTTCTCCCAGTTTGCACACAATAGGGGCCAGCTGGTAATCTGCTCCTCAAGCAGCCGATTGGTAAGCTCTTGCATACTCATATCCGCTTGATGTTCAGTTGAACCCTGGCCGTCAGTTCATAGCTCCTGAGCCTGTCCTTATACTGGTTGTGTTTGTTCATGGCCTCAATACTCAGGGAAGCATCCGAGTTGTCCTCCCAACGCCGGCAGAGGTAGATCGGATTGTAGATCCTCCCGATCTGGTAGTGCCTGCTGATGGCCAGTCCCAGACCGTAATCCTCCCCGTAACTCACGTTGGGGACATTAATCTCCCTGAGTACAGGAGTGTAAAATGCGCGCGGAGCACCCAGGCCATTGATCCTGAGCGCGTTGTTCCGGCCGTTCTCAGGGGTCCACTCCTTATGATCGATAACTCCCGGGGGAATCTCCTCCAGGTCAAAGTTGGTCATCCGATAAGAGCCGATCACCATGGCACACTGCTGTTCATGAAAGGCACTGACGATCTGCTCCAGGGTATTCTTTTCGCTGTAGAGGTCATCGCTGTCAAGTTGTACTGCAAACTTCCCGCACTGTTCATGATGAACACCCAGGTTCCAGCACCCGCCGATTCCAAGATCATTTCTCTCCGGGATCACATGGACCATTCCGGGATAGCCTTCCGCGATCTCCTTAAGCACCTCTGTAGTGCCGTCGGTGGAATGGTTGTCCACCACAATCAGGTTGAAATCAAAGGAGGTACGTTGCGCCATAACAGAATCAATGGCATCGGCAATGGTCCTTACACGGTCGCGTACAGGTATAATCACTGAAGCTTCCACCGGGAACTGCTCCTGGTCAAATGCAACAGGGGTAAATTCCGGTTCAAGAAAGGCTCCGGCCTCTTTCAGGTGCTTGACAGCCACCTGTTCCATCTCTACCTGAACCGCCCTGTTACTGGGATTCACATAATCAAATATCTTCTTCCCCGATGCCCTTGAATCCTGTGGATGTATTGCATACAGGAACTCCTGGATCCTTACGGGAAGTGACTCCAGGCTCAAGTTCAGTCTGAGCTGGTAGAGCCCTGCAAATTCAAAGGAACCCTCCAACTCCTTCGCTGCAGCAATCAGCTTCATACTGTTGAACAGAATTACCGGTCCAAATTCAAAATCGTCACGTAAGCTGCCAACCTGGTAGTCGATCAGCGGGTGGGGAGCATTTTTTCCCTCCTTCAGGTCGAAGTGATCCGAGTAGACCATTGAAGCATCCATGTCACCGGCCACCTGGACAAAGCGTTCAAGGGCCAGCATTCCAAATGTAACCGGGGTCTCCCCGGTAAGCAGTAAGGTGTACTCAGCACCGGCCGAGCATTCCGCAATCATCCTGATGGTTTCGGTGCTCATCCGTCCGCTGGTCTTCAGGTAAGTGCAATTCCCCGGCATCTCTCCCGGTGCATCAGGCCCCATCAGGTATATCCTGTTTACCAGTCTGCCTGCCATCAGTTCGATGGTCTCCTCCCACACACCCGGTCCGCCGGATACAAAACAATTGATTCTACTCATTCTCTTTTTGCTCAGTTAAATAATGAAGTATCTTTTTCATTATAAGGTCCCTTGTTCCTTGATCCGTAATGGTTTCAAAGGGGAAGCCCATGGCAACAACTCCGTACTCTCCCCGGTATGCCACTGCTGCCGATGCATTGTTCTCCCTGTACCTGATCAGAGTCATGGCCGTGGAATCGGCCGGTTCAAGGGCATCTGCTCCCTCAACAGTATATAGTTCAGTATCGGTTCCTGTATTGAAGCTGTACGTATCTTTGTACCCCGCGAAAGCCGGATCCATAAAGTAGAATTCACCGGTCCTGGATGCATTGCTTGTCCGCCACCTGTACTTCAGCAGATCCCCTGCCACGGAGTCCTGTCCACGTAAATGGACATCGCTGGCAATGTGAGCTCCCGAAATAAACAGGCTGCCTCCTTCCTCCAGGTAACTCTCGAGGATCAGCATCATGGAATCGGTCAGCACCTGGTAATGATATACCGAATCGTTCCCTGGAGGAAGGGTACTCTTCTCTTCGCCGGCTATAAAATCGACCGCAATATAGTGGTCAAGCTCCACTGAATCATCAAGCACCGATTCATCGCTGACCGTCACAAAGGAGTAGCCAGCCCTCCCGATGGAACTTCCATGGGCAACGGGGAAATCGAAGCTGTTCCCTGGGATGATCACACCCTCCTGGTCGGCATAAGAGGCGCCGTGCCCTGGCGAATCATCATCAAGCCAAGGGGAGGATTTCAGATAGTCGTACTGTGCTCCCACTGTATGAATGTCCTCGTGCCAGGGAACTCCCTGGTCGATCATGGGCATAAAGCCTGCATAGGCCGTATCCTCAAACCAGGCAGCACCGCCCGTTCTGTCGAAAGCACTGATCATAAGTACAGTTCCTTTGGAATCGCTATGCTGACAAACCGACACCACCTCCGACGAGAAGCTCTCCCCTCCACGATTCAGGGCTGTCACTTTAAAAGAATAGATCGTATCGGGCCCGGCTTCCTCAAGCGTGAAGGTGTTTCCCTCCACGTCAACACCATGATCAAAGCCGCCCCCGTTTATGCTGGTGTAGATCCTGTAATGGTCAGGTTCTGCTGTAGGCTCCAGGGGATCAGGAACAGCCCTCCACGAGAGAGCAATACCTCCCCCGGGCAGGATCCCGGAATTTAAATGAGTCACCGGAAGCGGCTGAACCACGTACTCGGTGCCATAGAGCGTGGAGAGGAACCTGAGCATTCCCTTGTAGACCGCCCTGCTTGTGTGAAAGCGGAACATCGGTTCCTGTCCGAACCTGACGTCGATGAGGTTCTGATGAGAGAGAAGTTCCAACAGCATGGCAGGCACGTTTGGACGGAAGGCCTCACTGTAGGCCTGGTCCCACAGTCCCCTCCGGATCCATGCCGGATTATAAAGCGCCCTGATATCATCCACAATCTGGGTTTGGATAAGGTCGGCCAGATCCCGGGACGCCATTCTAGAGAGCCCAGATGGAAAGGGCCCTCTCCTGTAGTTGGTACTGAAGATACCCAGGGTCCCGATCACCGTATCGTTTGTTGTGATCCCGGCATCGGTATGAAATGCAAAGGAGAGGTCCACCGGGATCCCCAATCCCTTGGCATTCTTATCCTCGGTCGGACCGGATGGTGCACCCATCAGGTAGCTGACCCACTCGCCCCTTGACTGGTAATCATCCTTGTAGTCGTGTTCGGATCCATTCAGCTTCCATACCAGTGTGTCAGGGAACCCGGCATACTGAAGATAGTACCTGGCCGCCTCCTGGTAGCGCGGCCTCAATCCGGTTAGTCCGTGCCGTGAAATATTGCCAACTCCGCCACCGAACCTGACCGCATCGGAAGTAATTACGGCCTTACGGCTCCCGCTTTCATTGGTGAGTACAACCTTCCCGCTTTCAGGGTTGAGTCCGCTGTTAAAACTGAACCTGCCCAGGTAGACCCAGGTACCGCCACCCATCCGCTGGTTCACTAAAAATTCCGTTACCCCTCCGGCATGATGCACCCGGTAACAGGCATCATCCGGACTCTCATCCAGGGAGTGATATGAAATATAAACTCCGTACTCTCCCTCCTCCGGGATCTCAGGGATCCACTGCACCGACCCGGAAGCCTCCCTGGCGACCGGCATCTTCTGCCACGTTCCCAGGGTGAAGGGATTTTCATCCACATAGGGTGGGTTTCCCACTGCGAATCCCGTACCACCCGTGTAAAGGTCGCCCGGATCGGCTGATACACAAAGGCTGTTGCCCGTGCTGCCATCGTTATCCACAATTACCTCGTGAACCTGCCAGTCACGCTCCCTGGGCAAAAAGACACCTGCCCCTGCATTCTCCAGCATGGGAACCAGCATCTGCAGGGTATAGGCCATGGGATAGAGATCCTCTACGGTCTGGAAAAGCCTGGCACGCTGCCACTCCCAGCGGTTCAGTGAGGATTCATAGTACCATCCGTGGCTGTGCCAGAGTGCTATATTCTTGTTATAAAGAGCTGCATCAGACAGGTAGGGCCTGGACAGGTTACGAACCAGAGGTGGTGATTTCCTCCTGAACTTTGCAACACTCCTGGAACGGTCAAACTGCTTTATATCCCGGCGGTAATAGTTGGGCACATACTCCCTGATGTTTCGTTTGGCTGAGTAGATCTCCAGGGAAAACTGTTCGCTTCCTTCCCCAAAACCGGCAAGCATCCCCCGCTCCAGGGAGTCAATTACCGGCAAACGGGCCGGGAACCAGGCCAGACGACTGTCAGCCACCACCCTGATCGTCATCCTCTTCCTGTTAATGATTATTGTGTCAATTTCGATTGATCCTCTTTTCTGATACCCCGTGACCTCCATGAACCATGTACCGTTCAGAAGTTCATCTGCATTCTCCATGATCTGAATCCTCAGGGCAGAATCACTTAATACAGATGAATCCCTGGATATAACAGGAAGGGAAAATATCAGTTGTAAGAAAAGAATAATAGAAATCTTACCGATCTTCATACACATAGTCTTAATAGAGATAATAATTTCCGGATAGTCCTCGGAAGGCTTCCCTGTCCCTGTTCCAGTAGGGACGCAGCTTCTCAAAATCAAGATCCTCCATCATCGATTTTCGCAACAATTCAGAACCGCACACCTTATCAAACATGGTATACCTGTCCTCTTTCCCGCTGAAAGGATTAAATCCGGGGTCGATCCGGTGTGCCTCCTGGAGGAACAGGAACTGGATCTCGGTCAGACCGGCATTCACCAGGTTGGTGATGTAGATCTGTACTCCTTGCAAGGGCACTCCCTTACGTGCCATATAATAAGGTTTCAGGTAGATGGGACGAAACAGCACGCCATGCAGACCCAGTGCATTCAATGAGTCGGAGAGCCTTGCAGCATCGATATTTTCGGTTACAAGGGTCTGGAACGGCAGTGTATAGCCGATCCCTATCATATTGGGATCCAACTCTCCGATAATCCCTGTGGCAGGATAGTAGAAGGCAGAAGTATATTGTGGAATATGGGGAGAGGTGGGAACCCACTGCAAACCGGTCCCGTCAAAAGTCATCTCACGCTCCCATCCCTCCATGGGAACAACGGTCAGCTTGCAGCTGGCCCCATCGGTCAGCATACCCTCCCCGTTGAGCAACAGGGCAAGCTCACCGCAGGTAAGCCCGTAAATATAAGGGATGGGGTACTGGCTCACAAAAGAAGTATATCCTTCCTCAACCACAGGACCTTCAATGCGCCTTCCCCCCAGGGGATTGGGCCGGTCCAGGATCACCACCTCCTTACCCTGCTCAGCGGCAGCCTCCATCACCAGTCCCATGGTACTGATATAGGTGTAAGAACGAACCCCGATGTCCTGGATATCATAAACGATCACATCCACATCCCGGAGAACCTCAGGACCGGGCTTCCTGTTCTTCCCATAGAGAGAGTAGACTGGAATCCCGGTAGCCTCATCCACCTGGTCACCCACATGGTCGCCCGCTGAAAAATCACCCCGTACCCCGTGTTCGGGTCCGTAGAGTGCCCTCAGATCCACATTTTTATGAAGGATATCAACCGTTGACCGCAGGAGCCGGTCCACCCCGGTGGGATTGGTAACAAGTCCTACCCGTTTCCCTTTCAGAAGTTCAAAATCCTGTTCTGCCAGAACATCAATCCCGGTTTTTACCTGACCGTCAGCATTTGAAAAACCGAAAGATATAGCCATTGATATCAGCCAGAAACCCTTAATCCACTGCCAGTTCATACGGTTGAAATTTGAAATGCAAAGATAATATTTAGCTTTTTAATTATAATACGTCATACAAATATATACTGCTCCGGGACATAGGATAATACTTCACAAACAGCTGGTATATGCACTTGGGAAATCCCGGGTATTCAGTGACGATCTTATCCTGGTTTCAAGTTCAGCCATACCGGTTGTTACCGCAAAATACCAAAAATCGTTCTGAAACCAGCAAGTGAGGATGAGCTTATTAAATTATAGTAGACAGAGCGTACATCAGGGCATAACCCGATGTGATCATTTCGGACGATCCGGAGATCCACCTAAAAAGCTTCAAGCCAATGCGGTGATTGATGATACGATGGACCGAAGGTGGAACATAGCTGTACGGAAGAGGCGGTGTTCCCCGACCAGGTGGGTTGCTAAGGCTTTGCAGGGGATAAAAGTTTCACCCGGCCGGAACTGAACAGCTTGGCCCTGAGGAAGCTGAAGATGCAGGTAAATGATCTACAGTCGGGCTTCTCCAACCGCCGGACCTGCGAAATCGGGCCCTCCCGCAAAAGCGGAATCGATTACAAATCGGTGATGTACCTTGTGCATCACTCCATGAACTCTTAGCCGTACCACTCCCGCTGCCTGCCGGAAAGGTTGTTAATCACATCAATGGTGGTGTTCACATCATCCACAATCTGGAAGTCGAACATGCCTACGCAGATGAAATCTGCACCATTCTTAAAGGCCCAGTTAAAGCCATCCTTCGGTTCAATGGCCCCTGCTGCAAGCACCTTGAATCCCATTACAGGAACCGTAGCCCTGTTCACAAACTCAATGGTGCGATCGGGGAAAAGGCAAAAACAGTTGTTGTGAAATTTATTATGATCCAGGTAATTCTTTCCATCCACCTCAAAGGGCACACGGTTTTCGATTGGGTGAGCCGACCAGTACTGGTCATGGTGCATGGTCTTCATATAATAGTCGGGGACAATCCCGTATTCCTCACACGCGATCAGGGCATCCACCGTATGTGAGGCCAGTCCGGCCGTGAAGCCCTGCCCCCTGATATGGTCCAGCATCTTCTCCACCACATCGATGCGATTATCCCGCACAAGCCAGTCCACCTGGTTTCCCTGGATCTGGATAATATCCACACCAAAATCTATGGCCTTATTAATATTCACAAAGTAATCCTCGTTTTTCAGGTCGGGATGTACCTGGGTGATCACCTTGATTTTGCTGCCGGTGGCTTTCTTATACCTGGCAAGGAGGGCATTGGTGGGGAAGCCAATGTTGATGGTATCGATCCCGGCCTGTTCGGCCAGCATCAGGGTTTCATACACCTTCTTCTCAGTATTATAAGCCTTGAACAGGGATGATACATATCGGAGATCCCGGGCGTGGGCCCAACCGCCCACCAGGTTCCCGCCTGCCACCAGCCGACTGATCTCATGCTTGCCTATCTTTCCTTTGGGCAACTCCCCCTTCAGCTGATCCAGAGATGAGAAATTAAGCTGGATTGTAGCACCCGACATCACATCAACCTGTTTGTTGCTTTGACGAAATGCTCCCCAGCCCATTGCACCAAGTACAGGCAGGGTGGCCAGGTTCTTAAGCGCTTCACGGCGCGAGTTCTGAGGCTCCTCACCAGGAGCTTCTTCCCCTTCATCTGCCTTTCCCTGCTTCAGATTGATAAAACGATCGATGCCGTATCCAGCCTGCTTACCAACGACGAACCAGAGCAGCAGGAAGGCCTCAATCAAATTGCGGTTCACGATGAAGAAATGCCCGCCTGAAGAACCGAACAGGGAGATGCCCCAGGGTGGATAGGCAAAGTAGTAAAGCAGCAGTAGCACTATTCCGGCTGCTGAGGCAAACCTCACGAACATACCCGTAAAAAGTGCAAGCCCGATGAGGACCAGACCGAACACATTCATGAAATCGATAACACCGACAAGGCTCTCCGACCCGGCCATCCAGTGGTAGAATCCCGAAAGAAAACCGGTGGCATTGGCCAGGTAAGCCTGTGATGTCCAGCCTTCCATAAGCAGTTTTGCAAGACCTTCGTAGAGAAAATGCCATCCGAGGGCCACACGGATAATGCTTAGTGTAAGCCTGCTGAGTGCCCGCTTGCTTAGATCCATGATAAGAAACGTTTGTTTTTGTCTGATAAATATAGAGTTATTTTACTACTTTGCTATTCATAATAACCCAAGCAATGAACAATACCCCAAGGCTGCTCCTGTCAATCGCATTGCTGCTTGCTGCCACCCTTCCCTCCAGTGCACAGGAGAAAAAAGCGCTTACTGTGTCCGACATGATGAAGTTCCGGCAAATCAGCTCCCCTGTCATCTCAGATGATGGTGAGTGGGTGGCCTACACTGCCATACCCGACCGGGGTGATCCCGAGGTGGTGGTCCGGTCAAGCGCGGGAAGAACAGAGTTCATTATGAAACAGGCAGAGAAACCGGCTATTTCGGGAAACAGCATCTGGGTTGCTGCAGTGAAGACGGTACCTGCCGGGGAGGCCATGAAAGCCAAAAAAGACAAGAAACCAAAAACAGGCTTAATCCTGCTTAATACTTCTACGGGAAACCAGAAAAGCATAGACAGTGTGCAGGCATTTCAGTTCAGCAACGACAGCAGGTGGTTGCTGTACCATCATTTCCACGATTCCACACTGGTGCTTAATTCACTCCAGGGTAAGGACAGTGTTGTATATTCCCGGGTCACAAAATTCGCCATCGACAGCATCTCCCGCTACCTGGCCTACGTGGTGGAAGACACTGGCAGCGTTGAAAACGGCCTCTATATTACTGACCTGCGTGTCCTATCCGGGGAGCCGGTCCGGGTCTATGTTGACAGCAATGCCTGGGCAGGGGATCTGACCTGGAACAAGCAGACAGGGCAGCTGGCTTTCCTTGCCGGAATTACAGGGAAAAAGGGCCTGAAGCAGGAAACATCCCTTCACCTGTGGTCGCCCGAAAACGGGGATGTGAAGGCACTGGAGGACTCCGCGCTGTATGAGGGATGGAAGATCCACCACACCAACCACCTGGAGTGGAGCAAGGATGGTTTGAGGCTCTTCCTGGGAATCAAACCGGAATCGGAGCTTGTCCCGCCAGAGGAGGAAGCCGACTCGGCTCCGCCCTTATACCATTTGGAGGGGATACTGGCCGAACGGGGAGTGGATGTATGGCACAGGAACGACCCCTACATCATACCACATCAGAAGAAGCTCTGGAAAAAGGAGAAGGACAGAATTTACACCGGTGTATATCACGTCAGTGATCAGCGTTTCATTGCACTGGCCGACAAGGAGATGCCAGAGGTGGACGTGGGAACCGGGCATACCCTTTTGCTGGGCTCATCAGGGCTACCCTATGCACAGAGGGCCACGTGGGACGGCTCCTTCAAGGACTACTTCCTGGTGAGGACAGACAGCTGCGGGAAAAGACAGATATTGGAGGAACAGGAGCATACGGTGAAGATCTCACCCGACGGGAAATTCGTGGTCTACTACAGGGAGAGACAGTGGTACTTGTTGAATACAGCTACACTTGAGGTGCGAAGTCTGACCGACAATCTGGATGTACCCTTTGCCGATGAGGACTGGGACTACCCGGCTGATGTACCCGGATATGGAACTGGCGGATGGCTGGACGGATCCTCGGCCGTACTGATCTATGACAAGTATGACATCTGGCTCTTCCCTACCAACGGGGATGAAGCCCTGTGCCTCACCGAAGGCCGGGGACGCAAAGAGCTTTACCAGTTCAGGATCAGGAAGCTGGACAAGGAGAAAGCCCACCTGGTAAGCGAAGAGACCGTATACCTTTCTGCCTATCACGATCAGAAAAAACATACCGCGCTCTACTCCATGGAAGCCGGTCTGCCAGGGGTACACACGATTTTTGAAGCACAGAAGAAGTATAGCCTTGTGGCCAAAGCAAAGGAGGCTGAAAAATTCATTTTCACCCGTCAGTCCTACACCGAGTTCCCCGACCTGTGGGTCAGCGATCTGAAGTTTAAAAAACCGGTCCGGATCACCGATGTTAATCCGCAGGTGAAGGAGTTTGCCTGGGGAGTAACTGAGCTGGTGGAGTGGAGTTCGGTGGATGGCACCCCCCTCCAGGGGATCCTTATCAAACCGGAAAATGCCGAACCCGGGAAAAAACACCCTGTCCTGGTCTTCTACTACCGTTTCTTTACCAACCGCCTCTATGACTTTAACCACGTTGCGGTCAGCCACAGGCCCTGTTTCCCCTTCTATGCCAGTAACGGATATGCGATTTTCCTTCCCGACATCCGCTTCGATGTGGGGACACCAGGATACTCGGCTACCAAATGCCTGGTGCCTGGTGTGCAGAAGCTCATCGATATGGGCGTGGCCGATCCCGGTGCCATCTGCCTGCACGGTCACTCATGGAGCGGGTATCAGACTGCATTTGCTATTACCCAGACCGACATCTTCACCTGCGCCATTGCAGGTGCACCGGTCTCTAACATGACCTCTGCCTACAACGGAATCAGGTGGAAAAGCGGGCTTGCAAGACAGTTCCAGTATGAAAAAACCCAGAGCCGCATCGGTGGCAGCCTGTGGGATGTACGAGACAAGTACATAGAGAACTCACCCGTATTCTTTGCCGACCGGATAGCCACCCCCCTTCTGATCCAGTTCGGGGATGAGGACGGAGCTGTCCCATGGTACCAGGGAATTGAACTTTATCTTGCCATGCGGCGTCTCGGAAAGGATTGCATCTTCCTTCAGTACCGGGGCGAAGGGCACCATCTGAAACAGTATGCTAACAAACTGGACTATACCCTCAAATTCAAGGAGTACCTGGACCACTACCTGAAAGGGGAGCCGGCAGCCAACTGGATTAAAGAGGGTGTACCGTACACAGGAAAATAATTAATGAAACTACAGCCATGTTCGTAACCATTGTCCATGTAAAAGTAAAGCCCGGACACAGAGATGATTTCATCCGGGTCTCAGAAACTAACCACCATCTCTCGGTGAAGGAGCCCGGTAATTTACGCTTTGATGTTCTGCAGAAGGGTGAGGATCCGGACGAATTTGCACTCTACGAGGCCTATGAAAACCAGGAAGCTGCTGCGGCGCATAAGGAGACCGCTCATTATCTCACCTGGAGGGAGACCGTGGCACCCTGGATGGCCGCACCCAGAAAAGGCGTCAGTTACAAGGGACTTTTGCCCTGAAAAAAACAGTTCAGTTCATTTATTCTAAACAGCACAAGATGAAAAAATTCCTGTTTTCATTTCTCCCGGCCCTTCTGCTGATGGGCTGCAACAATCCGAAGCCGGCAACCAGCCAGAGCGAAACAGGCACCGAACCCACCTGGTCCCTGACTGAATTATGGAGCACCGATACGGTGATGCTCACCTGCGAATCGGTCCTTTATGATGAGCAGCGGCAGCAGCTCTATGTCGCTTGTATTAACGGTGCCCCCACCGAAAAAAACGGGAAGGGATATATAGCCATGCTTGACCCTGATGGAAATATAAAAATCCTGGAGTGGGTGACCGGGCTCAATGCCCCGAAGGGGATGGGCGTCTATGGAAACAGCCTCTATGTGACTGACATTGACCGGGTGGTGCTTATCGATATAGAAAAAGGCGAAGTCACCGAAAGCATTCCCGTGGAGGGCGCCACCTTCCTCAACGACATTGCCCTTGATACCGACGGAACGGTCTACTTTACGGACTCAAACAGCGGGTGGATCTGGACCCTTAAAGATGGGCTTACCTCAGCCTGGATTGAAGGGGATTTTAATAGACCGAACGGACTGCTGATTGAGAAAGAGCGGGTACTGCTCACCAGTTCGGGGAGTTCAGATATGAAGGTCATTGACAAGGCCACAGGAACCTGCGAAACAGTCACCACGAATATCGGGTACGGCGACGGGGTGGAGTTCACCGGGAAGGAGGGACACTACATTGTTTCGGATTGGTCCGGGGAGATATTCCTGGTCCTCCCTGACTACAGCAGGATCTCTCTTCTGCGTACATTGGGACAGAAGATCAACTCGGCCGACATCGGATTCAATATAAAGAAGCAGGTGGTTTATGTCCCCACTTTCTTTGACAACCGGGTTGTGGCCTACCGGCTTGAATTCTCTGGTAGCTAGGGCTTGAATACAACCCTCCCCTTTTACTGCTTCAGTTTTGTGGGGCCGAAAGAGACATTCAGCTCAGTATCCCAGAAAAGATACTCCTCTTCAAACCGGAAAGGGAGTTTTACCAGGTAGGGAGTTTCATGATACACGAGCCTAACTGAATATTGGTCTGCGTTTCCCAATGCCCGGTTTACGGAGACTTGATCGGAGATCCAGCCCCGGCTATGAAACAGGCCCTTCTTCCAGGATTCAAAACCCACCAACGGAAAAGTAACTATATTTGAGAATATCGGCTATGGCTCAGGAGATTTTGAATCCAATCGCTTCTGGTAGACATTTATGTATTCCTGCCCATTTTTTATACAGATGTATTCGGACTTCTAAGCGCTTGATGACAAATTCATGGCGAGGATACAGAAGGAGCTAGCTGAGAAGTTGCCAAGTAATCAGAACTGCTCCTTCCCAAAGGTACTCTCTGCCTTCTTACTCCCCTTGCCATGGGAATTAAATGCATAGGAAATCGCCAATTCGGCAATGAGTCCCTGCCGAAGGTATTCAACCTCCTGATAAAAAATCTGAATACCATCCATATCATTGGCACGCGTATTGAGCCCTGTGTTGTTGGAGCTCAGGAAGTCAAGCACCTTTAGCGAGAACTCCCAGCCATTCAGTTTTTCCGGCGTTAAGTTCAGTGCGGTATTGGCCATATAAAAGAGTTCGTTGCGGCCCTGGGCCGTCACCGTTGCCGATTTCATATTGAAATCAACAGTGAACTTCAGAGCATCTGTGATGGTCAGGTTCAAATTCCCCTTCAGGCTCCAGTTGGTGCTGCTGTTATCCTCCTGGTATCCGAAGATGTCGGCATCCACACGGTAATTGTACAGCGAACCCCCCAGGAAAAACTTTGTTCTGGACCCAAGAACAAGGTTGGTGTTGAGTTCCGCCCCAAGTGCCGTCGTATTTCCCGAATTGGTATATGAGCGGATCAGCACATTCTCCTGTTCATAGACCGTATTCACCCGGAAGATCGCATTGTTTGTCCCCCGATAAAAACCGGTCAGGCTGATATCCTGTTTACCCAGGTCCCGCTCAAGAGTCAGTTCCACCAGGTTCAGGTACTCGGGCTTCAGTGCAGGATCGCCCACAAGGTATACTTCGTAATGCCGCCTGTAAAGAAAGGGTGCCATATTTTTCGTGGGTGGACGGCTGATCCTGCGGCTGGCAACCAGGGTAGCCTCACTTTTGTCCGACAACAAATAATTCATATGAACGGTCGGGAACCAATCCAGTTGATTCACTTCATACCTCCCTTTGGTCTCCCTGTCGAAAATGCTGAAGTAATCGGGATTCTCAATATCCAGCACATTGTCGGTATACTCGAGTCGCAATCCGGCCATCACTTTCAGTTTTTCAGTACTCACAGAATAATCCACATAACCTGCATAGATGGCCCGAGTGAGATCAATGGCATTCTCCAATTCATCATATGCTCCCCAGTTTCCGGACCCCCCATTCAGGGTATCGTAGGTAAAGGGGCCCGATTGTGACAGGAACTGCGGCTGGAAACCCACCCCGATCAAGTGCCCGTTTTCAAGATTCTTCTCATATTCAACAGAGAACCTGATTCCGTCCAGGGGGGTGTCGTCGGCCTGCATGAAATGCTCTTCAAGACTACCCACCGTCTCTGATACCGGATCGAAGCTGTAATTCCTGTTATCCAGTTCGCGACTCAGGCCTGAGTGTTCATACAATCCAGATAGCTTCAAGGTGGAGGTCTCGTCGAAACTTTTCGAATACTCCAGGCTGAGCACATGGAAGAGTCCGTAGCGGTTATCGGTGTTTGGATTGTATACCCAATCCTCATCCACCGGAACACCTGGAACGGGATCCTTGTCCACATCACCGTAAAAATTATTGTACACATAGAATGCCGATCTTCCCTCGGTCCGCTTCCCGTAATAGTATGAACCCGAAAATGCGGAGCCTCCCTCCGAAGCATATTCGAAACCGGCATTGGCCGAGTAATTTTCAAACCATTCGGGACGCTCCCCGCTTGCCACCATGTGATAGTAGGAAGCATCCTGCTGGAGCAATCGCGCATCACCGGTTCTTCGGCCGTTCACCCTCCTGTGATTGTAATACAATCCACCGTAGAGTGACAAATTTTCCTTCATATACATCACCGTCATTCCGCCCCCGTACCTGTTGTCGTTCTGACTGAAGCCACTGTAGGGTCCGGTCAGGTTACCCCATGGAGCTCCTCCGACAAGGGCATTTACCGAAACCGAAAGGCCTTCCAGTCCCCGTGTATGGGTGTTGATATTGATAATCCCGCCCTTCCCCTGGGCATCAAACCTGGCAGTTGGAACCGTAATCACCTCAATGCTTTCTATGGCATCACCGGATATCTGGGCTAGCAGCATGGAGGGATCCATCTGGGTGGGCTTGCCATTGAGGTAGACCACGAAATCGGAGGTTCCCCTTACAGATACCTCTCCATCGGGACCGACAGATACAGAAGGAAGTTTATTCAGAAAATCTGTGGCGGTCCCTCCCCTGGCAGTTTCAAAGTCAGCAGCCCTGTAAACCTTCCTGTCGATCCGAGTGGAGACAGTGGCTGCCATCCCTCTCACTTCGGCCTCCTCCAGGGCAATGGTCGAGAGTGCCAGATCCACCTTGCCCAAATCCACATGCAAACTCTCCGGACTGATCACCACCACCCTGGCTGAGTCTGTCTGGTATCCTATGTAGGATACGATAAGCCGGAAATTCCCCCCGGCCAGTCCATCAATGATAAACTTTCCATCACTGTCTGAGGCCATCCCCTTTATAACTGAAACATCAGATACCCCTTTCAGGGCAACTGTTGCAAAGGGAATACCCTCACCTGAATTCTGATCAGTCACCACCCCACTAATGCGCCCCTTCTGTCCATTGGTATTCAATATTATCATGAACATAAAAAGGCCAAAAAATAATCTTGCTCTCATACTTTTAAAATTTTGATCCCTTACTTAACAAAGAAATCCTCCGGTTGTTCTGATTTTATATCTTGTTTTCACCAATATATTAACATGAGAATTTCAATGTATATATCAGGACTGGTCCTGATGCTGCTGCTACCTGTGCAATGCAGCTGGCCTTAATATTGGGAAGTGAATTTACTTACTGATCCTCCACACAGCGAACCGATAATCCTTGGGTTCTGAAGTTGTAGTGGCGGTAAACTCTTTGTTGTTCAAAATGAAGAACACGGTACCAGATGTTATCTGACCCGGCCTTCTCGCTAGCTGTCCAGAATGTGGCATACTGGCCAAAACCAAAGAAGGTTCCTGAATTTGCACGGAATCCACCGGCCAGAGTTGTAAACCCCGATGTGTTAGTAGCCCCCGAATTGGGATTTTCCCAATGGGAGAAACCCTTCTCCTTTAACATGCCACCTTCATCGGCACCACGCCAATCATAGGCATCTGCAGCTGCCTGGCTCATTCCCAGGTGCATCTCCAACTCTTTCCAGTCTGCATCGTCGGGCAGGTGCCATCCGTCGGGACACACCCCCTGAACCACACCGGAGATATCATTGATCCCTGTTTCTCCATTCATGGCCCCGGCCCAGGAGTATAGGGTGCCTGTGGTATCGCTGTATTCAGACATGTTGTTGTACCAGCAGTAGGCCCTCTCAGTATCACCAAGGTTGCTCCACCCCGCATCGTCGGCCACATGTGATATAGGAGTTCCATCGGCATAATGTGTTGCCTTCAGATTCTCTGCCATCCAGTTCTGGTTCCCGATCTCTATGGTATTGTAACTGTTTCCGTCAACGTCATCCAGGGTGCCGTAAGAAAGATTCGGATTAAAGCCTCCCTCTGTATCCACAACAACAGTGACAGTTTCAGAACTTGCCCCCCCTTCATTATCCCGGGCCACAACCTTGACGTTAATGTCTCCAACCAGGGAGTCACCAACAGTCCAGAGATACTCGAAGGGACGTTCCGTCGTCTGATAAATACTCATATAATTGATATAAAACCAAACCTCCTCAACCGAGCCATCTTCATCTTCAGCCTTAATCGTCACCTTTATCTGATCTCCCTGCATGGCCCAGTCCCCGTCCACAGGAGTCAGGATTTCAATCTTGGGGGACTTATTTTCCTCCTCTTTACAGGAGGAGAGCACCACTAACTGAACAAGAAATATGATGAATATAAACCCACTAAATTTTTTCATTTCCATTTTCATTATGAATTGCAGCATCATCGAATAATATATCGAGCCCACAAAAATAGGGTTTCCATCCAATATCCCTGCATAAAATTTAAAAGTAACTATATTTGCACCTCAACAGATTTACCCACTTACTCTTTTACCCATTTACCATTTACTCTTTTCACCTATGGCCATGCAATTCAAGCAACTGGAATTATCAAATAAGGAGAATTGGTTTAAGCGCACTATAAAATCGACCCATTTCAAGAAATCTATCATTGCCATCACAATTGGCGCCATGGCAAGCTTTACTTTTTTCTATTTTACTGAAGGCCGTCTGATGGAGAGCATGGAAGCAGGGGAAGTCCTCAAGAGCATGGGTATTGGAGCTTTCTTCGGTTTCTTCATCACCAACAGCCCCTGTGCCTGGGGACGGTGCTAAACAGGCAGGAGCAGGTCTTTCAAATCAGTAATAAACCTGTCAGCATTCTCCCTAGAAAAACAAAGGGGGGGCTTAATCTTCAAGACATTGTCGAAGGGACCATCTGTACCCAAAAGGATACCCCTGTTTTTCATCTCATTGACACACCGGGCTGCCAGTTTAGTATCCGGCTCGTAGCGTGTTTGTTCCCTGACAATTTCAAACCCCAGCGAGAGTCCTGTGCCTCTGATCTCGCCGATATTGGGACACTCCTCTCGTAAGAGTTCAATCTGCTCAATAAGATACCTTCCGACCTCCCTGGCATTTTCTGCAAGATTCTCCTTTTCAATCACATCAAGAACTGCAATCCCAATGGCACACGAAACCGGATTGCCCCCGAAGGAGCTGAAAAATTCCATTCCATTATTGAAGGATTCAGCTATCTCAGATGTACAAACCACGGCTGCCATGGGATGCCCGTTCCCGATGGGCTTTCCCAGCACCACGATATCAGGCACAACACCGCAATATTCAAATCCCCAGAAGAAACTCCCCAGCCGGCCAAAACCGGTCTGAACCTCATCGGAAATAAACAACCCGCCCTGCTTCCTTACAAATGAGCATATTGCCCTGGTATACTCAGGATCGATGACAATATGACCTGCAGCACTGACAATTGGTTCTGTAAAAAAACCGGCTACTGATCCGTTAAGATCCTGAACAGATTCCAGATACGCGTTGATTCTTTTCCGGTTTGCCTCCCTCCTTTCTTCTTCTGAAAGGGCAAGACCGGACAGGGGAATGGGAGTGACCAGGATCTCGGAGGGAGTTCCTGTCCCTCCTTTACCCGAGAATTTATAGTGGCTGATCCCGACAACCGAAGAGGTATTGCCATGATAGCCATGGGCCATGACCATCATTTTATCTCTGCCGGTGTGTGTTTTAGCCAGCCTCAGGGCCAGGTCAGAAGCTGCGCTGCCTGAGTTTACATAAAACACCTTGTTGAGGGAAGAGGGGAACCTGGCCAGAAGTTTTTTCGAATACCGGCTGATATCATCATACAAATAGCGGGTATTGGTATTCAGTCCTGACATTGCCTTCTGTCCGGCCTTAACCACCGCCGGGTGACAATGCCCCACATGGGGGATGTTATTGCGCATATCCAAGTAGGTATTACCCAGGTTATCATACATATACTGGAAGGCAGCCCTCTCCATCTTAATGGGAAGCTCATATGAGAGGGCGAATGCTTTGCTTAAAAATTCCCAGCGATCGTCAACATCCTGTTGTAAGGTATTTCTGGATTTTGACGGCAGACCGGCAGCCCGGCGAAATGCATCAGCAGCCCTCAAAGGATTAATGGTGATCCATTTCCTCATCAGCTCCAGGACAGGCTTTTCACTGATGGTCAGGTAGCTGTGGTCAGGATTATGATGTTTCCCGTGGGCCGAGTGGCAGAGGCTGATGCATAGCCGGACCACTACCAGGTAGTACAAAACATCCATCTCTGTCTCTGTCAGGGGGAGTACTTCTGCATATCCCTTAATAATTGGCAAAGCCCATTGAACGGGATCCTCCTTCCCCATAACCGCATAGGAGATGGCCACAGCTACCTCATTGATCAGCAGGGAATAATGGATGTCTCCAAAATCGATGATCCCCTTAACGCTGTTGTTAGCAACGATGACATTGTAATCATTGGCATCCCCTTGTATGATGGAGTAGCGCATTTGTGGCAAAAGCGGCCCGACAATGTCATGATACTGAAGGTGAAAATACTCTACAAGTTTTCTGTCTTCTGCCCGGTCAATATATTTCGCATTTCCTATTGAAAGATCAAACTGCAGGTTATCCCAGTCGTGCCGCCTGGACATCACGCTCAGAAATCTCTCTTCCATCAGGATACTGTCCATTTTTGCAAGTATCTCTCCAAAAGACTCAAAGAGTAATTCGGTGTGCTCAGCATTGAGCAGCAAATCGCCCTCGATGTATAGAAAAACCCTGCAGATTCTGCCACGCTCCTCATCGATAATCATATAATTACCATCTGTAGTTTTAACAGGTTCCTGGAAACAGGATGGCATCCTGGAGGAGAGCAGGGCAAGGATTTCACTCTCATCTTTTGAGAATTCAACCTCCCCGGGAACAATCGGGGATTCTTTGAACAAATACTTCGCCTCCCTGCTGAAAACCAGGTAGTTGTCATTTACCTCACCGACCAGCTTTTCAATACTCTCAGCTTCGATGTTGAATTCACGTTTCAGAATTTCCCTAATCAGATCCATAACAAGAACAAATTTACTACAAATTAAGTCTGGAAGTGGTCGATGTTCATGGTGAAAATTTTACTTTTTGCTTTTTGTTCCGTAATATACATGAACAGATAGATTGAAAGCTTGGATTCAAAAGAAATCATCAGGAAGTGCATGGAAGGCAACCAGCGTGCATTCGCATCACTGGTCAACATGCATACCGAAATGGCCTTCAGAGTGGCCAGCAGGATCGTCAATGACGAGATGGAGGCCGAAGACATTGTCCAGGAGGCCTTCCTTGTTTCCTGGCAAAAGATGCAAAGTTTTGATCCTGAACGCTCCTTTGCGGGCTGGCTCTACCGCATCGTTGTCAATAAATGTTACGATGCGCTAAGGCGGAGGAAGGTGCAGGTCATTCCGGAAGCAGGGAAAAAAAGCCTGGAAATACTCTTCGAAGCGACCAATAATCCAGAAGTGATTATGGATAACCGTGAGACAGCAGTCCTGATCAGAAGCCTTACCCGAAAGCTGAGTCCGAAACAAAAACTGGTGTTTGTACTCATCGACCTTGAAGAACGTACCCACGATGAGGTGGTGGAATTAACCGGCATGAGAAAAACGGTGGTGAAAAGCAACCTGAATCATGCCCGGCGGAACATGGGAGAAATGATTAATAAAGCGAATTCGTAATGCAGAACCAGGAATCGTATAAGAAAGTGGTGGAAGCCCTGAAAAGGAGCGAACCCGAAAATGAACATCTGGAGCAACTGAAATCCAGGATCATCCGGGAGATCAGCCATTCCCACGAGCCAAACAAGCCTTATCAAAGGTTAATGAACCTCCTGTTCGGTTGGGTGGATGTGAGCTGGATGAGGTGGAGCGTTGCCTCCCTGGCTATCTTCCTGCTGGGTGCTTTCCTCTTTCAGCAATTCGGGATGCAACAGCGCATCACCTTAGTTGAACAACAATTGATTCACCTGGAGACAGCCAAGATGGGTCCCTCCCCTGCCTGGAACGCCGGACATAAGGTCCTTTTTAAACTCTACAACGATACCGAAACAGACAGTATCACTGTCTCCCGAAAAGACCTGGAAGCCCTCGTCAAGGACTACGGCGAACTGCTGGAAAAACCGGACAGAAGCCAGAATGAACGTAATAACAAAAAATCCTTAAAACTTTAAGCCATGAGAAGTTGGAAAACACAGGCCATTGTATACATATCCATCCTGTTCATGTTTGGATGTGACGAATACAATACCAACGTGACTAATACGGTACACGCTGATGGCTCAGTAAGCCGCAAAGTGATCATGACCAATAATACCTCAGAGGACTTTGATCCGGGCAAATACCAGGTTCCGCTTGATAGTTCATGGACCCTTGAATACTCCATGGAAATTTCTGAAAAGCAGGATACTGTTTGGATTCTGACCGGCGAAAAACATTTCGAGTCGGTGGAAGCCATCAATGCGGACTACGAGGCCGACACTGGTGCCAACCAGTTAATGCAGCGTTCAGCCCGGTTTACAAAGAAGTTCAGGTGGTTCAATACAGTATACCGTTTTGAAGAAAGTGTAGAGGGAATCATGGACATTGACAACCCCATAGAGGATTACTTCAGCGAAACGGAACTGGCCCATTACTTCCTGCCCGGAAAGGTGCGGGAAAGCCTGGTATCCGGAGCTGACAGCTTGCAATACATGGCACTGGCTGACACCATCGAATCCTTAATGGAGGATTGGTTTACGAGCAGCCTTTTGAAACAGATGATCCTCAACATGCAGCTCCTGCTTTCAAGTAAAGCGGATTACAGCCTCTCACTTGAGGAACTTCAAAGCTGCGAACCAGCCCTGCTTGACTTTGTCTTGAATGGTGATTTAGGAGATGACTTTTTTCCCGATTCCGTTTTGTCAGCCGTCTTCAGCCACTCTTTCCTGGAGGCACATAAAACCGATATGGATAGCGCAGTTACCATGCTGGATACAGACCTTGAAGGCTACCTGGAAGCAGAATCCTATGATCTGGAAATCAGGATGCCCGGAACCATTATCGGATCAAACGGCTACCCCTTGGGAACTGACGAAGCAGTGGCGCCAACAGGAATGCTCTGGACTGTTTCGGGTGACTACTTTTTTGTCGATGACTATACCATGTGGGTGGAATCGAAAATCCCCAATCATTATGCCTGGATCATATCGGGCATCTTCCTGGTCTTTGCGATCACCGGACTGATCCGTTTCCGGCGGAAATGAAACCGGTAGACAACAGAGATTTTAGCACAGTTCATTTTTAGGCAGCCTTTTCCCGATGCAGCCTGATGTACAAACCAATCCCAAGTTCAACGACACCGAGGATGAAATAAAGAATATGCATCCAACTAAATGATCTAATAATGGCGACCTGTATCACAATCCATGAGACCAAGATTGCACCCAGGATTATCGCTATTTCTTGAGCGTAACGTCTTCTGGCAAAAGAAAGAACAGCACCAATCATACTCCCAACCCCATTCACAGCCAAAAGGAAAATACCCGGGATTAAAAAGTCGGGGAAAGGCGATCCTTCGAGAAAGCTCAATGGAACACCCAGTGCGTTGCCTGAGGGATCAATCAATAGCCCGAAGCCCCCTGCCAGCGCTCCAAGACCAATAAACGCTTGTAATGAACCTAATCCAATATATACTTTCTTATTGACATTGGTATTTCCCATAATATGATGTTTTATTTCAATCTCAAATAATCAGGCTGTCTGACGGCAGAAGTAAGCCGCCCGCCGCGGGCGGGTCGGCTTTACTGCTTTATTCAATTGCCTTTAGAGGCATAAGTGCGAATGTACTACATGCTATGCGGAAAGTCAATCCACAATGATCATAACTAGGATCAAAATCCGTCTTTCACAAACCGACGGTGTGGCACTCTTTACCGGCATGTACGAAAGATTGGTAGTATTGGGCTGTGCTGGATTTAGCGATTTGGTTTACTTTATCTGCTTCTTTTTGTCCAAGAACCAACAAAACTGAAAATGCTCCATTTTCAGGAAAATAAGAAATTAGGGTCTTTTTGCTTTTCCTGTACCGAACTGTCCATCCATAATTTTTTGAGAAAATGCAAGCTCTTGGTTGAAATCATAATTGTCTATCAAGAAATTATATAACTCAGACCAAAGTCCAGATTTTTCGCCAATAGTTTCTACTATGTCCTGATTTGTTGGAATACAGCTTCTGTTTAATAATCTCTCGTAGGACATAATCTCTTATTCAATTATTTTAATGTCAAATTCACAATAATGTAGATTGTGTTGTGCTTACTACTTATGTTGGAATTATTATTTTTCACCCCATTCTTGCATTAATTGAAAGATTGGTAATAATTCTAAACCCCTTTCAGATAACGAATATTCTACTTTCGGTGGAATTTCATTATACGATTTCCTTATTATAATATTCTGTTCAACAAGTTGTTTCAATGTTTGTGATAACATCTTGTCATTTATTGTAACAAGTCGTCTTCGAATTTCATTGAATCGTAATGTACCTTCCTCTCTAAGCGTCCATATTATCAAACCCTTCCAACGTCCACCAATTACGCTCAGTGTTAAATCAACCGGGCAATAATATATTGTTCCATTTAACTGATATGTTTTCATGATGCAAATGTATACCATTTATATTGTACTTCCCGAAAAGACAGCACTTACTTTTTGGGTAGTATATTGCAAATATAAAGTAATTGAGATTACTTTGCATTGAAACTTGAAAACACTACAATGAACAAATTAGTATTAATCAGCATTCTAATCTTTGTAATGATAGGAAATGCAAAAAGTCAAGAACCTATGAGTAGCGAACAATTAGAAGCCAACAAAGAAGTTGCATTAAATTTATCAAAAGCCATTATGGCCGGTAATTGGGAAGAAGTTGATAGTTATATTTCTGATGGTTTTAAATATGAAGCAGATGGAAGACCAGCAATCGGGAAACAAGAATATATTGGTTTTATGAAAAATGTACTAAGTAAAGCTTTTTCAGAAATGGACATGATTTTTTTGCATGTTATTGCAGAAGGTGACTTAGTGTCTGTAAATTACACAAATGAAATGACCCATGTTGGTGAGTTTTTTGGAGTTGCTGCTGCACAAAAAAGAATTATAGGAACAGGTCAATTTATTCGTGAAGTGAAAAACGGTAAAGTAGCTGCTGAATGGCAAACAACCAACATGAAAGGTTTGATGCAGCAGATTACAGGTAAATAGGTTATTCAAATTTATGTCCAATGAACCACAGGTCTTAATTGATTTGTAATTTTACTTTTTTTGTTTTTGTATGAAGCACAATGGTTGGTATAAAGGGTGTTTTTTAATGCCCTTTATACGTTGTTGTGTGTTCGGCTCTTTTTACCTTCATTCACTCTTTTTCTTGCCAGAAGCGATATATAGAAGTCCTCCGTGTAAATGTCGATTCTTTGATATAATATTAAGCGAAAAATCAGTAGTTTTCTTTTCTAAAAATTCCCACGATTTGCGTTTCAAATCTGCTCTTGCTAC
>JAAEOI010000316.1 GCA_024244665.1 Bacteroidota bacterium
TATTTTAAATCTTTTTGATGGAACAACGGAAGTTGTCACTGTTTTAGATGGCGGCAACGTCGGCATTGGGACGACGAGTCCGGGTTATCCACTGCACATTTTCAACGATTGTTGCGAAGACTTCCTTATTGAAGATAATGAGGGAACCAGGATAGTCCTGGATGCCCGTGGTCAAGACACATATGTTGGCGCGCATAGTAATCATCCCCTGAGATTTGTTGTAAACAATAGTCCAAAGATGTCCATTGCAACTTCAGGCAACGTCGGCATCGGCACGACAGATCCTGCGCAAATGCTCGATGTCGCCGGAACGATTCTGACTGATGTGCTGATGATTGACGGTGGTGCGGATATTGCCGAACCCTTTGAGTTTGCCGGGGCGGACATTATCGAACCTGGTATGGTCGTGGCAATTGATCCTGCCAATCCCGGTCAACTCCGTATCGCCGATAATGCCTATGATCGTACCGTTGCCGGAGTCATCAGTGGCGCCGGCGGGATTAATTCGGGTCTGGTGATGAAGCAGGAAGGAGCGATTACGACTGGTTCACATCCGGTGGCCCTGACCGGTCGCGTCTATGTGTGGGCTGATGCCACCAATGATCCCATCCAGCCCGGCGATCTACTCACGACATCTGATACTCCCGGTCATGCCATGGCCGTAACTGATTACGATCGGGCACATGGAGCCATTCTCGGCAAGGCGATGAGTTCATTGGATGAAGGACAGGAGCTGGTGCTAGTGCTGGTCACACTTCAATAGCTCAAAGTAAGTTTATTAACTTGAGGCAGAAAAGGAAGAACTATCCATGAAAAGCATACGTAACTTTTTTATGTTCATTGTGTTGATTTCAGTAACTGAAACATATAACACCCAAGTATTGGCTTCTGCTTTAGATGAACTAAAAGTAGAAAAAGCCATCTGGAGAGAAAAAGTCGCTCAATTTAAATGTGCTTCTGTTACACCTTCAAAGAGGAAATGCGAGCCAAATGGAGATATTGGAGAAGCAAATGATTCAGTCTTATTTAATGCCCTCTTGTGCGCATCAGGTGAACTATTTGCCTGTGATGCCGTGAAAAGGTCACAAGAGGATTCCGGTCGTTGGCGAAGATCCCCTTTACATGTTGACGGAGAAGTCATTGCAGGTTCAGGAAGTTTTTCAAAAGATCAGGTTGTCGGACTTCTCTTATGGGCAATTTCAACCCCAGAGAAAGAGGATGCAAAATATCGATTAAATAAGTGGTTGCAATGGGCAAAAGATAATAATTCACCAATGGGGTATACTCAAAAAATTTCTACCAGTTTATATAACGATTTAGTTGAAGGCGGCTTAGAATCCATGGTTCAAAAAAAGTGTAGTGGAGGTGAAGCTAATGTTTGGGCAGATGCCTGGAAATGTCTAACGGGTATTGTGGGGCATTTTTGGGAACATCATATTGATCTCCCGATGGTAGCAGTATGTGAACAAACACATTGTACACTTACTCCGGCGTTATACAATTTAATGTATTATGTATGGGAATATTTAGGTGACACACCAAGCTATTCCAACCCCCTCCTGTTCCAGCCAGCCACTCATCCTAACATGAAGTTTTTTTATGATACCTACGATGGTGTAAAAGCTACCTTAGATGCTGCAAAGGATCTTAAGGGTCAAGAACGTTATTTGCAAGTAGTGAAAGCCATTATTTATGACAAATTAGGTGAAAATGTCTCTGAAGTTTTTGAGCATGTGAAAAGTAAAGAACCTAATAATCCACACTATCAATTTCTGGAAGGAAACACCTCTCACGAAGATATCGCCAATAATTTACTACAAACATGTGCTTACGTTTCTCAATCAAATTATCTAACTGACAATCCCGGAAATCAATGGACATGGCAAAGAGACGAAGAGAAGAAGACTGATTGGGAGGCTCCCATGGGATGGGATTGTATTTTTACCGCCAATTTACTTGGTGTCCCTGAAAGATCTGTCTATGTGGATAAAGAAAACTGTACTAGCGACGAGGAGGCAGATGGTACCATGTTAAACCCCTACTGCACTGTTGGTAAAGCTGTGGAATTGGTAGATCCGGGAGGGACTCTTTTTATCCAGGCCGGAGATTACTGGGAGAACATCACGATCAGCAAACCGATGCATCTTGAAAGCCAGGGCGGAATCGTGCGGATCATCAGTCAATGAGTGTATAAACCAATTGTGTATGTTCTTACTCAGCTATTCAGCCTGGCGATCTGCTTATGATATCCGATACCCCTCCCTGTCCACGCTATGGCCGTGACCAATTATGAGTGGGCGCAAGGAGCTATTTTAGGCAAGGCGATGAGCTCATTGGATGAAGGACAGGGATTGGTGCTGTTGTTAGTCACACTTCAGTAGTTTGCTTAAATTGAGATACAGAATTGAAATTGATGAAAGTCGGGTATTCATTATTTCAACTTTTTTCACCACTAAAAGATTAGAGGCAATTACTATGATTCGATTTTTTTATTATATTGCTACAATTATCACGATTATCACGATGATAGCAATCCTGACTCCACTTGCACGGGCACAGGATGATGTTATCATGATCAATGTGTCTTACAAGGTTGTTTTAGATCCTGCCACCGGAACACGGCCGCCAGGCGCAACTAACATGAATATCAATAACGCTGTTACACGAATGAACACCTTGATGCAATCTTACTCTCGAGGATACCAATTCCGGCTTATCGAAATTGTCGATGTTGGTGGTCTAGGCGTTACAACCGGACCAGGTCGATGGTTCAATACAAATTTCTTCGATTCTGAAATGGTCCTCTATAATGGCAATTGGATTGGTCAGGGAGCTGCATGGAAGCTGGAGATGGAGGCGGATGCCGAAGCAAATCCGGCTACTTATGTCTGGAGAGATAACGCTATCAATATTTACATTACTAATAATTTTGGTGGGGGAACGTCCTCTTTTCCAGAATCTTTCAGAATATTTACTCCACCAGGTACTGCTGCCATACAACTCGATGACAGGGAGATCGTTATCATCGATAATGGTAGTGCTCAGAACGGTCCTCTACATCTTCATGAGATTGGGCATTACTTTGATCTCTATCATACACAGGGTGACATTTGTGGGGAATGTGCTGACGCTGAAGAATTTTTCCCACCAGCAGGTACTGCTGCCATACAACTCGATGACAATGTAAGAGATACAATATGTAGAACGATACCCGGAGACGACGGAATTGAAGATACGCTGCCTGACCTTGAGTGTTGGACTCAGGATCAAATTGCAAATTTTACATACATCCAAGCATACGCAACACTTTCACCAGAGGAACGGAATAACGTAGACGATGTCTTTTTCAATATTATGTCATATCATGCAGCTAGTGGTCGTTTGACAGAGTTGCAACTTGACAAGTGGGCCAATACTGCTAACATCTCCCGCCTTAACGTGGTAGATGGACGCACTTTTACTGTACAGCCAGAAGATAGTGGCTTCTCTTTGCCTTTAATAATTGATTCAGCGCTTCCAGGCGACATTGTGCTGTTTAAACCTGGGATATACGACGTAACAACCCCGATGACTATCAGTAAGCCGATGACACTCCGTGCAACACGTGAGGGTGGGGTGATCATTGGTGGTTCAGGTTCTTGATGAGTTTCGCTTATTCTACTAGGGAGGATATATCATGACAAAAAAAAGAAGATTCTGGCATGTATTTTGTATCAGTGCCATGCTGATACTATGGCTGTACGCTGATAATGCTTATAGCCAGTCGTCAAGCCCCAATTACCGGGTCGTCTGGGATGTTGTGGATCAGGGCGGAGGAGAGCAGGATTCCCCGAATTATCTCCTTGCTTCCTCTATCGGACAAACCTCAGGCATCGGAACTCTCTCAAGCCCTGCTTATATCAATTATGCGGGGTTCCAGGTGATGACCGGAGAGGACGTCCTGATCCCATCGACATTGGCAAGCATTACTCCCACAGATGGAGGCA
>JAAEOI010000317.1 GCA_024244665.1 Bacteroidota bacterium
AATATTCAGAATACCAAAGGTTTTAATGTCCAGCTGTTTGCTGAAATAGCTGTAGATAGTGGTTATCAGTATCCCGACTCCACCCGAAATCATGATAGCCAGGGGGACTCTCTCCACATCAAAGGACTCCAAAAACATGACATTCCCGACAAGTTCCAGTACTCCTGTAAAGAGTCCGGTACATCCGGCCTGAACCATCAGGGCAATGATCATCGGCCGGTTGCCGGTATCAATCTGTAACAATTTGCCGAGTCCTGTCTTCATGGTACACAATTACGCGAATAATTCAACACCTTTTACAAGAATTAATGAACAGGAACCGAAGCTCCGGGCTAGCTTATAGAAGGGAAATCCGTAAATTCGCAGAAGTGTCTGTATCTTCAAGTATAATCCTAGTGGGAGAGTATGGTGTGATGGCAGGGGGCGATGCCCTGGCCATTCCCGGCCACCACATTGATGCAAGTGTAAGGGAGCTTGTCCTGGAACAGCAGAAAGAGCAGCTGGCCTGTACACAGGACTCAATCCGTGTTGTTGATTTCAGCCCATCCATGATCCCGGGAGATTATTGGCTTTTTCTCCTGGACTCGGGGGAACGCTTTGAAACGGGATCTGTACTAAAACATTTCCAGGAGGAGATGAGCATAAGTGGATTTTCCTTCTCGATCCGGAACGAATACCTGGTGATCAATCAAAAACTAATTGAAGTGCTTCTGAAAGAGAGGGAAGCTGATCCCGCCATGCTGTTCCGGGCCATCTCTGATTTTCAGTTCACCCACTTCAGGAGAATGATCCCCGGCAACATGACCGATTCCTGGCTGGAAGGCCAGATCTCCAATGAGTACTACCTGAAATTAAGCGGATCGGGAGGCCCCATTATGATTGGAATCACACATGAGACCTCAAAGGAGACTCTGGAGCAGAGATGGGGTGAGAAGCTCACCTGGATTGAATAAGGTATACCCATAAGATTCTAAAACCCCATCCGCAACTGCGAATGGGGTTATGATCTCATTAGGGATAACCCTTTTATCCTGAAATCCTATTGAAACAGGATCTCCAGGCTGGCAATGTCTGCCGGGTTATAGGGGGTAAGCAGGGCAATCCTCTCCACCAGCGGGATGAACTCATCACCTGGAGCTTCTCCACCCTGGATAAATCCATGATTGTTAAAATACCCGGGAGCACCGGCGTTGGCCAGCCAGGCGTTCAGTATCTCATCACTGGCATGGGGCCAGATAGTCTTCACCTCATTATAGAGCACTTTGTAGATGCTGTTCTCCTCCAGCAGCACCTCCCTGCTATCAGAATCAATACTACTCAGGGGCAGTCCCAGCTCAACCACTGCAATATCCTCAGTTTTTGATCCCGAGGCCACAAACGCCCAGTTATAACCCACCTTCTCGGTAAGGAACTTGGCATTGGGATGACTGGAGTTTCCTAATACATCCACCTGGTCGCCCTTCTGGCCTACAAACATCTTCATGCCGTCCATGGAGAAGGGTGCCAACAGCGGATCAATGTCAGGCAGACCGGCAATGGAGATGATCATATGGCGGTCATATCCCCGGTCACTGGCTCCGCTGTAATCGATCCGGTACATGGCTGAGGCCCAGCGTCTATCATTGCTGTGATCCAGGTTGTAAGGTTTAATCAGGGTAATTCCCTCTGCCGGGAACCTGTGGTTCCAGAAGATCTGCATCCCCTTGCCACCATCTTCATTCCCCTCCGATTCGGCATCGGTGATTGTCAGGCCGTACTCCCATGTACGCCCCTCAAACTCAGGAGACTCCACCACCACCAGGTTTTTAATACGTCCGTCATCTTCACTCTCATAAATGACGGTTTTAACCATATCGATGTTGTATACCTTGATGGCTCTGATCACATGCCTGGTGATCCGGCCGGCATGGTCACCCGTATGAATAAAAAATCTGAGGTGACGGTAAATTTCACGGCCCTTCAGGGTATCGACTGCCACGGCGCTTTTGAACAAGGAAACATCTTCAGAGAGAGCTGCCGGGATCTCCACGGTAAGCTCATCGGGAAGAATGGAATCCTCAACTTCGGGTCCCTTCTCAAACGTGTTTTCACAGGCAGTGAAAAACAGAACACCTATCAGTAGTGTAACGAAACTGTAAAATGATAACTTTTTCATGATTTCTGATTTTTAGTGAATATGATTCATTCACTGGTATCACACAGAAACCCCCACTCTACCCCTATGCAAGTATGAAAATTTATTACGGAAGCCTCTATTCGGCTGGTACACTGTACCTTTAAGAAACAGAGAATGATCAGACTATCGAAGAGAACCGTACAATTTATTAAGGAAGTAGCTCAATCCAACCCTGACTCCCTCCACCCATTTAATGATCTTACGTATGTGATCCCAATGTAATAAAATCCTCTATTGTGGTAACCTGGAGCATGCTCAAAGGGCTGAAAAGGTCAAACCAGAACACTTCCCCGATCTCCTTCAGCCAGTCCACTAGGATCTCCGCCTCACGGGAGTCGTTCAATTGCTCCCAGTCGCCCGAGCTGGCAAGGAAGACATACTGGTACATATCCCTGTCAGAATCATAGAGGTAACATGATAGCACAGAGCTGCCTGCATCGGCCATCACATTCTGTGATTTTAATATCTCGCCATCGGCTGCTCCCGGAATAAGGCCAACATAATGATCCAGATCATTGGCTTCAATGCTCCCGATGAGTAATTCGGTTTGCGAAAGATTATGGATAAGATCCTCAGCGCTGATATACCCTGTGGAGTCGGGCAGCCTGAAATCGTCCGGGAGGTCATACCTTCGCACATCACCATCTGCATTAATAAGCCAGCCATGCTCCGAATACGACCATGCATAATTCACATAACGGTACTCAAAAAACACAGGTTGATCTTCGGGAGCCTCGTACTCCTTCTCACACCCCGCCAGCAGAAGCACTCCTGCCATTAACACAACTACCAATAATCTATATACCATTTCCATTTTTTTCCTAGGTACTGAGTACTGAGTACTGTCTACTGAGTACTGTGTACTGTCTACTGAGTACTGTCTACTGAGTACTGTGTACTGCAAAGATGCCTCTGGCATCGCCATGGTTGCTTGGCTGGAGAACAAATTTACCGTAAATTGATGTCTTTCAATTAAACAGTTTGTCTTTGAATTACTTAACCCCAAGGTTCGTATTCTGTTCTCTCGGTTGTTTTCTCCTTCATACTGGGCTGTTCTCCCAGGAAAGGTGGGTGGTCCCCAGACTGGAATCAGATCTTGTATTTGACGGTGTTCCCGATGAGGCCGCATGGGAAAAGATCCAGGCCTTTCCCATGAGCACCTTTATTCCCACCTTCGGCCTGGAGCCTGAAGAGGAGTCTGTCATCAAACTTTCCTATGATGATCAGTACCTCTATCTGGGAGGGATGATGTATGTTTCAGATCCGGATATGGTCAGGGCTTTTGGGAAAAAACGGGATCTGATCTCGGAGTCATGCGACTGGCTGGGAATCAGTATCGACTCCTATAACGACAAGGAGAATTCCCTGCTTTTCTTTACCAATCCCAATGGTATCAGAATGGATGGCACCATCATGAATGATGGTACCCCGGCGGGGGATATCGAACCCATAAACCTGAACTGGAACACCTTCTGGGATGTTAAATCATCCTACAACACCAGGGGCTGGTATACCGAGATAAGGATCCCCCTCTCCAGTCTCAGGTTCCAGGAATCTGACAATAAGATCATCATGGGGATCAATGTGTTTCGATGGCTGCCGGCCAAAAACGAAGGATCCATTTATCCCCGGACGCCCTATGACTGGGGACCCTATAGCAACATGAAACCTTCTGTTTATGCGGAAGTGGAGTTTGAGAACCTCCATCCAAAAAAACCCCTCTACATCAACCCCTACCTGTTGGCCGGTTTTGACCAGTTCAATAAACTGAACAGCACTGAAACTTCATACGATTACTCGGAGGATATTATTTTTGAGCCCGGGCTCGATATCAAATACGGGATCAATCCGAATACAACGCTCGATCTGACATTCAATACCGACTTTGCGCAGGTGGAGGCTGATGATCAGCAATTCAACCTGACCCGTTTCAGCTTGGTTTTCCCCGAGAAAAGACAGTTTTTCCTGGAACGGAGCAGTATTTTTGATTTTGGCCTGGGGGGCCCCAACAACCTCTTCTACAGCCGGCGGATAGGTTTGCATGAGGGTGAGCCGGTAAGAATATGGGGTGGAGCCAGGCTCAACAGCCGGGTAAAAGATTGGGACATTGGCCTCCTGAATTTACAAACTGCATCACTGGATGAGCTCCCATCGGAAAATTTCGGAGCCTTCCGGGTAAAAAAGAGGATATTGAACGACTACTCCTATACCGGGGGTATGCTCACCTCAAGGATCGGGGTGGACGGATCCTACAACATTGCCTATGGTCTTGATGCGGTACTCCGCCTGTTCGGGGACGATTACCTGACGGTGAGGTGGGCCCAGACCTTCAGCGACAGCACCAGAAACAACCCCCTGTCACTGGACCCCACCCGCTTCCTGGTCTCCTGGGAGAAAAGGAAGCAGGAGGGCTTTACCTATAATCTCCTCTTCACCCGGTCGGGAACTGACTTTGAACCCGGGATCGGACTTGAAATCTTCCAGAACTATTATGCCAGTGCCGAAATCCTGAGTTACATGTGGATCTCACCGGGAGAGTCGCCGCTGCAGGACCACAATATTTCACTCACCAATTATCATCTCAATGATGTAAGCAGCGGCAATCTGCTTACCTGGCGTTCAAGCCCGGGATGGACATTCACATCCAAGGGGGCCTGGACGGGATCCCTTACCCTGATCTACAATTATGAAAACCTGGTGGAGGATTTTGAGATCCTGGATCCGGTGGTGGTCCCCATCGGCAAATACCACTTTGTGAACACCAGCCTGATGCTTAAGACGCCCGGGAAGAATCAGGTGAGTGCACTTTTTTTATTCGAAGGGGGCGGGTTTTACGACGGACTTAAATTCTCTCCTTCGGTGGAGCCCTCCCTGAAATTTGGTGCTTCCCTTGAGTTGGGTGGAATATATCGCTTCGACCATGTGAGGTTCCCTGACCGAAACCAGTCTCTCAATAACCACATTGCCGGAGTCAGAGCCCTCTTTATGCTCTCAACAAAAATCTCCTTTTCTGCCTTCCTGCAGTACAATACTGCCATTGAGAAGGTGATAGCCAATTTTCGTTTCCGCTACAATCCGCGTGAAGGAACCGACCTCTACCTTGTCTATAACGAGGGACGCAACACATACCTGCAACGGGAAACCCCCAATCTTCCACCCTACGATCAGCGAAACATCACACTTAAATTCAGCTACACCTTCAGACTCTCCCCTGAGTACTGAGTACTGTCCACTGAGTACTGAGTACTGAGTACTGTCCACTGAGTACTGTCCACTGAGTACTGAGTTCTGAGTTCTGAGTTCTATTTTAACACCACCGTATCACGGATCACTTCGGCAGCGGTAAAGTATCCTATGGAACTCCCTGTCAGGTTGTTGCGTGCATTGCCCGGAAGAACGTCATAGACCCCGCCCCGCCAGTCGGTTTCGGAGAGCATACCCCGCAGAAACTCTTCATATTCCCGGGAGACCGACTCTTTTTCCCTGTAAACAATGGTTCCCGGGGGGAAACGGACGTGTTCCCGGTCGGGGGCAAAGATGTGATTTACATCCACAGATCCCAGAGTGTAATGATAGATCAGGGCGTGGGTATCTTCCGGGGGAAGGGTATCGTAGCCCGGCACATGGCTCCAGTCCAGCTCCAAACGGATAACAGCCGGTCCGTTCTGATCGGTGATATGGACTTCATACAGGGGTGGATTCTCCTGCACCCGGAAGGGACGCATGTTGGGAAAGGGCAACACCTCTCTCATAAATGCAATTGCAGTAATCCGCATCTCCCTGTACCGGATACGAAGCTGGTAACCCCTGTTTACCTCCCCGGCAAAACCGGGATCGGTCAGGTAGACCCCCGGCCGGGATGGATCCTCGGTGAGTGAATGGATCTCTCTTCCGTCATTGATGACAACCACTGCCCCCCTTACCGCTTCGGGCTGGGTATTGATTTCATAAACCGGCCATGTGAGGATCACCTCATGGGACTTCACTTCGTTTGTGATTTTCCCCTCCACCACCATTACATCCACCTCCTGGTACTCAAGCTCCCAGCCGATCTTCTCGGTACAGGATCCTGCCAGGAGGAAAAGCAGCAGGGAAATTCCGGCTCGGCGAATCTTGAGAATATGTGGATCGGGCAGTTTCATGTTCAGAATGAAAAGTGGTAAGAGATGGAGGGTACAATCCCGTACATGTAAAAGTGCGTGGACTCCAGCTGTGGATTTTCGTAAAAGTCGTAGGGAACTACGTAAGATCCGTTCTCATCTTCGGTCTTGTTAAAATGAAGGGCCACGGGATTCTTGCGGTTATAGAGGTTGAACGCAGAGAAGATCAGTTCGTGCTGAAATTTCCCGCCGGGCCTGCCCAGGTGCCAGTTCAGCGCTACATCGAGCCTGTGGTAGTCCGGAAGACGTTCATTATTCCGCTGGGCATAGATGGGAACCTGGTGATTGTCATAATAGTAGAACCCGGTGGGCGTGGTAAATGGTGAGCCGGTCATGTAGATGAAATTCCCGGTTAAGGTGATCCGCGGGTGAAGGGCCCAGGAGAGGAAGAGTGAGAAATCGTGGGGCCTGTCGGAATAGGCGGGGTATGGATTCCCTCCGTTGACCTCCTCCACCTGGTAAATGGCCCTCGACAACGTATAGGAGATCCAGCCATTGAGCCTGCCTTCATCCTTGCTGAGCATCATCTCCACACCGTAGCCCTTTCCGGTACCAAAGCGAAGCTCATACTCAACCAGGGGATTCATCAGCATACGGGCATGATCGCGGTAGTCAATGATGTTGTTCATTATCTTGTAATAGCCTTCAATATCAAAACTCAGCCCCGGCCTCCCAAACCTGTGTGTATAGCCCAGGGTGAACTGGTGGGCCACCTGGTGCCTTACATTGGGTCCCGATGGAAGCCACACCTCCAGGGAGGTAAAGGGACTGATGGAGTTGGTGATCAGGTACTGGAACTGACTGGTGCGACTGTAGCTCCCTTTGAGGATATGACGCATGGCAGGCTGCCATACAAGGCTGATCCTGGGATCAGCAGTGAAAGAGGAGTGATAGACCTTGTCGGCATAATGCTCGCTCACAACCAGGCTGTCTCTTTCAAAATCCCCCTCGTCTGTCTTCACAATTTCATATTCGGTGGCCGGACCCACATTCTGCCAGCTGGTGAGGCGGATCCCCGCTCGTATGGAGAGATTCTCGTTGATAATAAACTGGTTGGAAGCATAGGCAACAAGCTCCCTGGTACGCTTGGTGGACAGGTCCAGTCCGGGATCAAACTCCACCCCGCCCCTGTAGTAGTTGCCAGGATTGTAGAAGTGGGCTGCCGAAAGCACCCCGAACCTGAGGGTCGACCCGGGATTCATATACCAGGTGAAATCATATTTCAGGCTCACGTTGTCCACATGCGAATTCCAGAAATTCTTCTCCTCGATATGGGTATTCAGGAAGTAATCGTACCTGGATCCAAGGATGGTCAGGTTGGAAAAGAGCCTTTCGGAGAAGAGGTGGTTCCACCTCAGGGTATAGGTGCTGTTCTGCCAGTTGATACCTGATGATTGCTCATTGTTGTTCTGCTGTTCATAATTATCAACCCCGTTGTAAATGCTGAAAAAGATTCGGTTGTTCATGTTGATCTTGTAATTCAGCTTCATGTGAAGGTCCGAAAAGTGCAGGTCGTTCACCCGATCGTTAAACGACAGTATCGGCCTGGTGATATAGGAGCGCCTACCCGAGACGAAAAAGGAGATGTGCTCTTTCCAGATAGGGCCCTCCAGGGAGAGGCGCGATGAAAGAAGCCCCACACTTCCGTCGAATCCGAAGTGGTTCATGTTCCCGTCCTTTGTGCGGATATCTATCAGACTCGAGAGTCTCCCGCCGTAGTTGGCCGGGAAGTCGCCCTTGTAGACCTTAACATCCTTGATGGCATCGGGGACTATGGTGCTGAAGAAGCCCAGCAGGTGGGTGGGATTGTATACCGGGGCCTCATCAATGGTAATCAGGTTCTGATCCCTGCCCCCTCCTCTCACATAGAAGATGGTGGATCCATCCCCGAAAAACTTTATCCCGGGAATAGCTGCCAGGGATTTGATCACATCCTTCTCCCCGAACAGGGCTGGCATCTTCCTCACCGCTTCGGGGCGAAGCCGCTCTTCCGAACTCCTGGAGGTCCTGACAATGGTTGTTTCAGCATCCGAATAAACGGTCACTTCGCTCAGCCTTGCCACTTCTTTCTCTATGGTGAAATGGAGGTTCTGGTTATTGATGCCATTTACCGGGATGGTGATCTGCCTGTATCCCACGAAAGAGCAGATTAATCCTTTTACCCTCTGTCTCAGGGTCAGGGAATAAAAGCCGTATTCGTTGGTGATTGTCCCGTGCAATCCGCCCGGGATCGTTACGGTGGCCCCGATCAGCACCTCCCCGGTGAGGGCATCCCTCACATAGCCGCTGAGGGTAAAGCGTACCGGTATCAAATTATCCTCTGTGGTGTTGAGGGTGGCCCCCACTTCCACCTTAATTCGCCTGGCACGTTTTAAAACAATCTGCTGCTCCACTACCTCGTAGCGTACATTCAGGCCGGAGAACAGAAAATCAAGAATCCCTTTGAGAGAGCCGCTTTCCACATGGATCGTCACCGTTTGTTCATCATCAAAAAGGCGGGAGCTGTAGGAGAAACTGAGTCCGCTCTGATTCTCAATCCGGTCGAGGATATCACGAAGTGAGAGAGAATCGGCGTGAACGGTAACCGGGGTGTCGATCCCTGAGGCCTGACCTCTGGCAGGGCAGATCATTCCCTGTACCACAAACAGGAGCACCGCTATTTTCAGGACTCTACCCGGCATATCATTTCCTATTCAATACAAACTTCCCCCTCCAGGATAATGGTTTCACCGGAGCGGTATATCTCAAGATCGAGGGTCACTTCAAGCACATTCAGTACCGACTCCAGGCTCTGGTCTTTGAAGGTCACAGTAATGGGACAGGAGGCCAGCCCGGGATCGTGGATCATCAGAGAGACGTTATATACCTTTTCGATCACTGCGGCAACCTCCCGGAGCGGGGTAGCTTCAAAAAAGAGATCCCTGGTATGCCACGAGAGCTTATTTGGATTGGAAAGAGGTGTAAGCATCAGTTCACGGCTGCTGCTGTTATATGTACCGCTGTTGCCAGCCTTCAGGACAATCTGTTCTTCCCGGTCATCTTTGGCTGTCACTGCCACCACACCACTCTCCACCGTTATTTCTACGGTGGGATTCTCCTTATATGCATTCACATTGAAGCTGGTTCCCAGCACCTCCACCATGGCCGGTCCGGCATCGATAATGAAGGGCCGTTTGCTATCCCTGGCCACATCGAACCACGCCTCCCCGGATAGGCGGACCTTCCTGCTCTCTCCCCTGAATTGCCTCCGGTAACGGATTTTCGACTCCCGGTTCAGCACTACCTGTGTCCCATCCTCCAGCTGAATCTCCACCACTTCATTTCCTGCTATCCTCACTTCTGTCCCGGCCAGTTGTGTGGCGTAGATCCAGACAAAGGCAAAAAACAGACCGGCCACCAGCACGGCTGCGATCCGATAGGTGTAATAGAGAAGTGAGCGGACCTTCCCAAGGGGGGCTTCAATGCCATCGAATCCAGGGATCCTTCCCTGCAAGGCGCTCCACTCGGCATCCATGTCAAAGCCCTGTTTAGCGGCCAGACCATCCATGGAGTCCCATACCTTCCTGAACTCCTCCAGCTGAAGTTCCAGATCAGGGTCCTGCACGAGGGCTTCCCGGAATTGCACCATTTCCCCGGGAGAGAGTTCTCCCGAAAGAAACCTGGTTACCAGGCTGTTAAAAACCATATGTGGATCGTTCACTGACATACTCACTTCTTACACACTTTAAATCACCTTTACCCCTATGCTTGTACTGCTTTTTTTAATTGAGTGCCTGCATGATCAGCCACAGCAGGATGCCCATATATTTTAAAAGTTTCTCCCGTAAAATTTTCAGTGCCTTGGACATCTGGTTCTCAACCGTCTTTACCGAGATATCCAGCTTCTCTGCAATCTCGCTGTATTTCAAGCCCTCGAAGCGGTTCAGTTCAAACACCTCCCGGCACTTTTCGGGCAGTGACCCGATCACCTCCATAATCTTCTCTTCCAATTCCATGGACTCAATCACACTGCTCACATCCATCTCCCCAGCCACATCCGGCACTTCACCTGAGGCAAATTTCTTCCTGTCCCTGATCACATTCAGGCTGCGGTTGTGTACCGATGTAAAGAGATAGGATTTCAGGGAGGTGGAAAGATCGACTTCCTGCCGTTTTTCCCATATGGTGATAAATACCTGCTGGACCACCTCACGTGCATCATCCCCGTTCATAAGGATCTTCTTTGCAAAGGCCATCAGCGGAGGGAAGAACTCCCTGAACAGGTCCTCGAAGGAACCCCGGTCCAGCTCCCCTCTATTTTCAACGCTCTTTTCGGCAGTCATCCAGAGTTAAAGATAGAGAAAACAACTGTTATGTCAGAAATGATCGGCTTACTCCACCGTGAAGGCTACCCTCTTTTCAAAATACTTTCCTGAATCGTCGCTCCCCCAGATCACCATTTCGCACTCTCCCTTCACATCAGAGGTGCGGAAGGTAATCGCCTGACTCATATTGTGTTCCGTACATCGGGAAGCCTCGGATCAATGACCCCGGTTTGAAGCGAATCGGCCAAAGACAGATCAAGCATCCGGTAATCGACCAGCAAACCCGATGAGGGAAGGTCGATATAGCCCAGGTCGATGTTCCTGGATATTAGGCTGATGATCCCTCCGAAAACCACATTGCCCCTGATATAGGGGGCCGGTGATATGTCGGAGGAGTTTACTGTCGTAGGTAAAGTCAATATAAAACCTGACTCAATGAATGGAATCACCGGCACTCTTTGAACTGGCACTCTCCACCTCATAGTAAATGGAGTCGATCTACGGAACCGCTGAAGAATAGAGAAGCGTCACAGACTTTGAAATTTCAATCACCTGGTGCCCGGGCTGGCCAGTCGATACCGGGAACAGTAACAAAAGGGGCGCTTTTGACATCTATGCTCTAAAAACAACAATGCCTGCAAAAAAAAGGGGATCTCCCCATGATTCCTCAGAAAACGCAGGATAAATCAACCAACATGGAAAAATCACCCATGAATTGTTTCATTATTTGTAATTTGCGGTCTCTAAATGGCCGTTATGAAGCTCATGCCTCAAAAAGCAGTCTCCATTTTTGCCTGGATCACCATGATATGTGCTTCAGTTATCGTCACACCGGTATTTCTCCTGGTCTGGGTGGCCACATTCTGGTGGGACCGTCGCAGGGTGGTAACGCATTTCATGGGAACCTTCTGGGCCTGGCTCTACCAGGCAATTGTTCCCTACTGGAGGCTGGAGCTGAAGGGCCGGGAGAAGATCCCCTGGAACAGGCCCGTAATAATGGTCTCCAACCACAGGTCGCAGGCGGACATCCTCTCTCTTTACAAAATTCGGAGACCCTTTAAATGGACGTCCAAATCAGAAAATTTCAGGATGCCTTTCGTGGGAATGGTACTCACCCTGACAAGGTCCATTCCGGTCAACCGGGAGTCGTTGCGCTCAGGAAGCAAATTCATCGCCCGTGCGGAAGAAGAGATAAAAAGAGGATCCTCCATCATGCTGTTCCCCGAGGGCACCCGCTCGAAAACAGAGAACATGAGGATTTTCAAGGAGGGAGCCTTCCTGCTTGCAAAAAAAACCGGGAAGCCCATTATCCCCATCGTCCATACAGGATCTGAAAATTCCTTCCCTGGGAGCTCCTGGATCATGGGGCCATGTTGGATCCGCATCAGGGTACTTGATGAAATTCCGGCGGAGACAGTAAGGGACCTGAGCATAAAAGAGCTGATGATCCTTACAAGGGAGAGGATGGAAGATGCACTCTCGCAACTGGAAAAAAAATAACATACAGGTCCTGAACCCGCTCCGTTTTTCACCGTTTTTCAAGAGTATTATGTTGAAAACTGAGCTTCGCCGGAGAGATACTTTTGGTTATATTTGTCCAATTGCGGGGGAAAGCCCCTCCATGTAGAATCCGAAGGCTTTACTGCCTAACTGAGAGATTGATATGACGGCGAATTATTCAGAAGAAACCATCAAGACCCTTGACTGGAAAGAGCACATCCGAAAGCGTCCGGGGATGTATATCGGGAAGCTGGGAGACGGCTCTTCTCCCGATGACGGGATCTATATCCTGATAAAGGAGGTGATGGACAACTCCATAGATGAATACATGATGGGGTTTGGAAAAATCATTGAGGTGAACATAAACGAGCACCGTGTCTCCATCCGGGACTACGGGCGCGGGGTTCCTCTGGGGAAGGTTATTGATGTGGCCTCCAAAATGAACACGGGTGCCAAGTACGACTCCAAGGTCTTTAAAAAGTCGGTGGGACTGAACGGGGTGGGGATCAAGGCTGTGAATGCTCTCTCATCCAGTTTTGTCATCACATCGGTTCGTGAAGGAAAGGCAAAAGAGGTTGATTTCAGCCAAGGGGAGCTGATCAAGGACCACAACCAGCGTAACTCAACGGAAAAAAACGGAACCGAAATCATCTTCGAACCCGACCATACCCTTTTCGGGAAGTTCAATTTTATCGATGAGTACATCGAAACGATGCTCCGGAACTACACCTACCTCAACACCGGGCTCATCATCTCCTTCAACGGACAGAAATTCCAGTCCAAGAACGGACTACTCGACCTGCTCCAGGAGAACATGAGTGGTGATGGCCTCTACCCGATCATCCATCTGAAGAACGGGGACATTGAGGTTGCCATCACCCACGGCAACCAGTATGGTGAAGAGTATTACGGTTTTGTTAACGGACAGCACACCACCCAGGGCGGAACTCACCAGGTGGCCTACAAAGAGGCGCTGGTAAAAACCATCCGGGATTTCTACAAAAAAGATTTTGATGCCTCCGACATCCGCACCTCCATCATTGCCGCCATCAGCATCAAGGTGGAAGAGCCGGTCTTCGAGTCTCAGACCAAGACCAAACTGGGATCAAAGGACATCGGTCCCAAAGGCCCATCGGTAAGGAATTTCATCATGAATTTCCTAACCTCCAAACTGGATGACTACCTGCACAAGCACGGGGATACAGCCCATTTGCTTCTGAAGAAGATCCAGGAGTCGGAGAAGGAGCGTAAAGCCATCTCAGGCATCAAAAAACTGGCCAGGGAACGGGCCAAAAAATCGAACCTTCACAACAAGAAACTGCGCGACTGCAGGGTTCATTACAACGGTAAGGATCAGCGGAAAAATGAATCGACCCTCTTCATTACCGAGGGAGATTCAGCTTCAGGGTCTATCACTAAATCAAGAAACGTGAACACGCAGGCTGTCTTCAGCCTGAGGGGAAAACCCCTGAACTCTTTCGGGCTCACAAAAAAAGTGGTGTATGAAAACGAGGAGTTCAACCTGCTTCAGGCAGCGCTGAATATTGAGGACGGTCTCGACAGCCTGAGGTATAGGAATGTGGTGATCGCCACCGATGCAGATGTGGATGGAATGCACATCCGATTGCTGCTGCTCACCTTTTTCCTGCAATTCTTTCCCAACCTGGTACGCAACAGGCACCTCTTCATCCTTCAGACTCCCCTGTTCAGGGTCAGGAACAAGAAGGAGACCCACTATTGCTACTCCGATGAAGAGAGAATAGAGGCAATGAACAAGCTGGGGAGAAACCCGGAGATCACAAGGTTTAAAGGGCTGGGAGAGATCTCGCCCGACGAATTCAAACATTTTATCGGTCCGGATATCAGGCTACAGCCGGTACGTATGAAGAAAGATGATGACCTGAAGGAAATCCTCGGTTTTTACATGGGGAAGAATACTCCGGAAAGGCAGGAGTTTATCATTAACAGGCTGAGGGTTGAAGAGGACCCTGTGGAGGTGGCCTAAAACCTCCCTATTGACAAGAGAATAATGACAGATTTGGACAATACTCCATTGGAGGGAATGCAGGAAGGTGAACAGTCTGTGGATGATGTGAAGATCACCCACCTGACAGGTATGTACGAAGACTATTTCATCGATTACGCCTCCTATGTGATCCTTGAGCGTGCTGTTCCCCATATTACCGACGGCCTCAAACCTGTACAGAGGCGGATCATGCATGCCATGAAACGTATCGATGACGGCCGTTACAACAAGGTGGCTAACATCATCGGGAACACCATGCAGTACCACCCCCACGGGGATGCATCCATTGGTGACGCATTGGTGCAGATCGGCCAGAAGGACCTGCTGGTGGATATGCAGGGAAACTGGGGAAACATATATACGGGCGATGGTGCCGCAGCATCCAGGTACATTGAAGCAAGACTCTCCGGCTTTGCCAACGAGGTGCTTTTCAATCCCAAGACCACCGAATGGAAGTTATCCTATGACGGAAGGAATAAGGAGCCTGTCACTCTTCCTGTAAAATTCCCCCTGCTGCTTGCTCTTGGTGCGGAAGGGATTGCCGTGGGACTGTCATCCAAGATCCTGCCCCATAATTTCAATGAGCTGATCGATGCCTCCATCAAACACCTCCAGGGAAAAGAGTTCGAGCTCTATCCCGATTTTCCCACGGGCGGACTGGCTGAGATAAGCCGGTACAACGATGGCTTGCGGGGCGGCGCGATACGGGTCAGGGCGAAAATTGAAAAAGTCGATAACAAAACCCTGGTGATCAAAGATCTTCCCTATGGAAAAACCACAGGCAGTCTTATTGAATCGATCATCAAGGCCACAGAAAAGGGAAAGATCAAGATCAAGAGGATCGATGACAATACGGCCGCAAACGTGGAGGTCCTGGTGCACCTTGGGGCCAATGTATCGTCCGACAAAACCATCGATGCACTTTATGCCTTCACCGATTGCGAGATCTCCATCTCTCCCAATTGCTGCGTGATCGATGACAATAAGCCCCGTTTTGTGGGTGTAAGTGAGGTCCTGAGGGTGAATGCAGACCATACCATGGAGCTGCTTAAACTGGAACTTGAGATCAGGCTCAGGGAGTTGCAGGAGGAGTGGCACATGTCGTCGCTGGAGAAGATCTTCATCGAGAAACGGATCTACCGCGATATTGAGGAGTGCGAAACCTGGGAGAGTGTAATTGAGGCCATTGACAAAGGCCTGGACCCATATAAAAAACTGTTCCTTCGCGATATAACCCGGGAAGATATTGTTAAGCTCACCGAAATCAAAATCAAGCGTATCTCCAAATACGATACGAAGCGTGCCGATGAGCACATCAAATCGCTGGAAGAGGAGATGACAGAGGTGAAAAACCACCTGGCCAACCTGGTCAACTACACCATCGACTATTTCAAAAGAATAAAGAAGAAGTACGGCAAGGGAATGAACCGGAGAACAGAACTTCGGAACTTTGCCAGTATAGAGGCCGTAAAGGTGGTTGTTGCTAACCAGAAGCTCTATATGAATGCCGCTGACGGCTTCATCGGAACGGGGCTCAGAAAAGACGATTTTGTGTGTGAATGTTCCGATATCGACGACATCATCGTCTTCCTTAAAAACGGGACATATACCATCACACGTGTGGCTGATAAACAGTTTGCGGGAAAAAATATCATCCATGCAACCGTCTTCAAAAAGAACGACAACCGAACCATCTATAACGTGGTCTATTTTGACGGGAACTCGGGTAATGTGATGATGAAAAGGGCCCCGGTTACCGGGATCACCCGCGACAAGCAGTACAACATTGGCAAGGAGCATAAATACACTAAGGTCCTTTATTTCAGTGCCAATCCGAACGGGGAAGCCGAAGTGGTCAAGGTCTACCTCAGGCCAAGGCCCAGGCTGAAAAACCCGGTTTTCGAATTCGACTTTGCCGAACTTGCCATCAAGGGAAGGGGTGCCCTGGGGAATATCCTTACAAAGTTCTCGGTCCAGAAAATAGTAATGAAGGAGAAGGGTGTCTCCACCCTGGGAGGCCGGAAAATATGGTTCGACGAGGATGTGATGCGGATCAACGTGGATGCCCGGGGCAAGTTCCTGGGAGAATTCTCGGGAGAAGACAAGATCCTTGTGGTCACCAAGTCGGGGCACTTCCGAACCACCAACTTCGATCTGAGCAACCATTTTGAGGATGATGTTCTGATCATCGAAAAGTTCAGAGAAGGGAAGATCTGGTCGGCAGCCTACTACGACGCCGAACAGAAATACTACTACCTAAAGAGGTTTCACATAGAAGCCTCAGCAAAATCGATCCGCTTTATCGGGGAGCATCCCGACTCCCGACTCATCCGCATCACCGAGGTAGAGTACCCACGCCTGGAGTTGAAGTTCGGGGGAAAGAGCCGCGACCGCAACCCGGAAATCATCGAGGTGGCAGAATTTATCGGAATCAAAAGCTACAAGGCTCGCGGCAAAAGGCTCTCCAACTACGAGGTAAAAGTGGTAGAGGAGCTGGAACCTATGGAAGTGATCTCCAAAGGAGGCGAACCGGACATCATGGAAACTCCGCATGAGGAGGAGGAGATCGTGCTCCTTGAAGAGAAGAAGGCCAAAGAGAAGGTAAAAGATAAGCCGGTGGAGAAAAAAGCTGTGAAAGCAAGACCGAAACCCAAAGCAAAAGAAGAAAAGGCTGCCAAAGTAAAAAAGGATGCTCCAAAGAAGGAACCCCCAAAGAAAAAGCCGCCAAAGAAAGAGTCGCCAAAAAAGCCTGATGCCACCCCTAAACAAAACCCCGATGATGTCCCCATGGAGGTGGTGAAACCCAAAGAGGAGAAGAAGGACGACAACCAGGACGATCAATCGGAACCTAACGGCCAGTTCTCGCTGGAGTGGTAAAATGCAGCTAAGAATATTTCTCATCGGATTTATGGGTTCGGGCAAAACCACCATGGGCTCAATACTGGCCAGGAAGATGGGATATGAGTTTGTGGACATGGACCAGCTTATCGAGGATACAGCAAGGATGACTGTCCCTGGTATATTCTCAGAACATGGGGAAGAGGTATTCAGGAAATGGGAACGGGACATCCTACAGGAATTATGCCTTCGTGAAAAGGTGGTGATCGCCACAGGAGGCGGGGCACCCTGTCATGGCGAAATGATGACTGTCATGAATGATAACGGAGCCACCGTATACATCAAACTCACCCCTGCTGTACTGAAAGACCGCCTGATGCAGTCCAAAACAGACCGTCCCCTGATCAGGGGAAAATCGGAAGAGGAGCTCCTGGAATTCATCAAGACAGTGCTGGAAAAACGTGAAATCTTCTATTTGCGGGCCAACCATATTATTGATGGGATCAACCTTGGCCCCGATCAACTGGCAGAACTCCTGGAAGACTGATCAAAACATTCCTGAAAGCAGTACCTCATTCCCCAGGCCGTCGATGTAATCCTCCACCTTTATACCGGAGAGTCGCATGCGTATGGTCTGTGGATCATGTATGGTCCCCACAAGGACCTCCTCAAGTGCGTGGATATCCTTAGATCCCGGAAACTCGCCTTCGAAATGAACCTCCTGGATAATCCCCTTTTCCACATTCATATGCAGGGCAATTTCCCTGTCGCCATAACGAAGGGCTTTGCTGAACTGGTACCTGGGAGAATATCCGAAGTTCCACTCCCAGGTAGAAAATCTCGTATCCTTTAATTCTGTGATCTCCTTGAGATCCTTTTCACTGTAGATATAATTCCCGGCACCTTCCAGACTATCTAAAATAAAGTCAAAAAGCTTTTCTTGAAAATCCTCCACCCCCATCTTTTCAACAAGATGCTCATTGATATTGGTTACTTCGGAACGCACTGATTTAACGGCCCGGTCTTCAAATGTGCCTGGTTTGACTTTAAGTGCCCGGGAGAGATCTTTTATTTCGGATGAGAACAGCAGGGTGCCGTGGTGCAATACCCTGCGCTTATATACATGACTGGCTGTGCCGGAAATTTTCTTATTTCCAAGCAGCAGTTCGTTGCGTTTGCCCAGGGTCACATCCAGTCCCATCTGCTTCAAGGCTGCAATAACGGGAATCGTATGCCGTTTGTAGTCCACCAGCTCTCCTTCCCTGCCCGTGGTAATAAAGGCAAAGTTGAGGTTCCCAAGGTCGTGAAAAACGGTTCCTCCACCCGAAATCCGGCGGACCACGGTAATGTTATTCTCCTCCACATAGGGAAGGTTGATCTCGGCAAGGGTGTTCTGGTGCTTTCCCACCACGATGGAAGGCTTGTTCCTGTACAGAAGGAAATAATCTTCGGTGCGGGATTTCAGCAATACCTCCTCAGAGGCGAGGTTAAAGCAGGGTTCTGTGCTTTGGCTGCTGATACACCTCATAAATTCAGCTTTTCGCAACCCACCAGTTGGGGGGAAGCTTCGATATCAAAAGACTGAATAGCCACCAGGCCAGCCAGCCGCAGGCAACACCCAGTAGCGAGCCACACAGGACATCACCGGGGTAGTGCACTCCAAGGTAGATCCGGCTGTATCCTACCAGTGCGGCCCAGACAATCATCATGATTGTGAACCACTTTTTTCTTACCCACAGGAAGAGCAGGGTGGCCACACCGAATGTATTGGCGGCATGGGAGGAGACAAAACCATACTGCCCGCCGCATTTGTTATTCACCAGGTGAACCAGTCCGTCCAGGGAGGGTTCATGACACGGCCTCAGCCGCTGGAATACGTTCTTAAAGAGCTGTACGGAACTCTGGTCGGCCATGGTAATCACAATTACCACGAACAGGACCATCGGGGCCATCTGCCACCCCTTCTTCCAGCTTAAAAACACAAGCAGCGAAAGGTAGAATGGCCACCAGGTGGTTTTGCCGCTCACCCACCACATAATCACATCCCACGAATCACTGTTCAGCCCGTTCAGAAAAAGGAAAACCCTTGTGTCAAATTGAATCAACCAATCAATCATAGTCTCAGGTGTTAAGCAATTTCCATATGATATCATTGAGGGTCACCAGTCCCAGGTTGGCCACCGATGAGATGAAATGGGATCTGATTTCCGGCAATTCCTTTTCAATCTCCTCCTTCAGCTCTTCATCCAGAAGGTCCGATTTAGTGATAACAAGCAAACGCTGCTTATCCAGCAACTCGGGATTGTACTTCTCCAGTTCAGAAAGAAGAATCTGGTACTCCTTACCGATATCGTTACTATCGGCCGGCACCATGAAAATCAGCATGGAGTTCCTTTCAATATGCCTCAAAAAACGGTGGCCCAGTCCTTTCCCCTCACTGGCTCCCTCAATGATCCCCGGTATATCGGCCATCACGAAGGATCGGTCGTCGCGATATTTCACGATCCCCAGGTTAGGAACCAGCGTGGTAAACGGATAATCGGCAATTTTTGGTTTGGCCGCCGACATGGCTGAAAGCAGGGTTGATTTGCCCGCATTGGGAAATCCCACAAGCCCCACATCAGCCAGGAGTTTCAATTCGAGTATGAACCAACCCTCATCGCTATCCTCCCCCGGCTGGGCAAACCTTGGGGTCTGCATGGTAGCAGATTTGAAATGGTCATTCCCCTGTCCGCCCCGTCCGCCGGAAATCAGGATCTTCTCTTCGTCATGCCCGGTGATTTCAAAAAGTACATCTTTGGTTTCAGGATCCCTTGCCACAGTACCCAGGGGAACTTCAATGAAGGAGTCGTCACCACTGGCGCCGGTTTTCAGGGAAGATCCGCCCGATTCACCATTGGTGGCAAAGACATGCCTCTTGTATTTAAGGTGCAAAAGTGTCCAGAGCTGTTTGTTGCCCCTCAGGAGTACATGACCGCCCCTTCCGCCATCACCCCCGTCGGGGCCACCCTTACTGGTAAGTTTGTCACGGCGCAGGTGTGCCGATCCGCTGCCACCCTTTCCGGACCGGCAAAAGACCTTTACATAATCGACGAAGTTAGCGTTGGACATATCCAATCATGAACTGAATGCTCAGTTCACCTTTTCAATCACCTGAACAATGCGCTCGAAAATCTTATCCACGGAACCAGTGCCATCAACTGGGACATGCTTATGCATCTTATCGTAATAGTAGGTTACCGGAACTGTCTGCCGTTTATAAACATCAATTCGGTTATTGATGGTCTCCAGATTATCGTCTGAACGCCCTGTCTCCTCACCCCTCTTTGTCAGCCGTGTCACCAGCTCTTCCCTGGACACATCAAGGGAAATCATTACACTAACCCGCTCGTCCAAATTGGTAAGTGCCTTGCGCAACTCGCGGGCCTGTTCAACTGTGCGCGGGAAGCCGTCAAAAATGAAACCGGCTCCGCCCTGGTTCTCATTAAGCTTGTTAACAATCATTCCAATAACGATCTTATCAGAAACAAGTTCTCCTTGGTCCATAATCTCCTTGGCCTTTTTTCCCAATTCCGTCTGGTCAGCCACCTCCTGCCTGAGCAGGTCACCTGTTGATATGTGTGTAAGATTATACTTCTCTATGATCTTAGAAGCCTGGGTGCCTTTTCCCGATCCCGGAGGGCCGAATAATACAATATTAAGCATGTCTTTTTTGTTTTTTATAACGAGCACAAAAGTAACAAAGATTCTAATTAAGAATCTACTAACTGGTAAATTTCCTTGAAGTTTCTGCCATATCCGTCATAGTCCAGGCCATAGCCGAGGATAAAGTCATTGGGAATCTCCATTCCCACGTAATCCAGTTTTACATCCCGGATGGTGGCATCGGGCTTATGCAGGAAGGTAGCCACCCTGATCTCTGCCGGCTCGTATCCCGACAGCTGCCTGATAATGGTTTCAAGAGTAATCCCCGTGTCCACTATATCCTCCAGTACAATCACCACACGATCTTTAAGGTCGAAATTGATCCCGATCAGTTGTTTGACCGTTCCTGTGGATTTGGTACCGCTGTACGAGGTAAGCTTCAGGAATGTTATCTGACAGGGAAAGGTAATCTGTTTATAAAGGTCGCTTGCAAACATAAATGCCCCATTGAGGATGCCGAGAAAGATGGGATCCTTATCTGCCAGGTCTTCATTCATCTGTTGGGCAATCCGGGTGACCTCTTTCTGGATCCGTTCCTCCGGGATAAAGGGCTCAAACTTTTTATCCCGCACCTGTACTAATTCTTTGCTCATTTGGATATTTTCCCTCAAAGTAATCAATGATCCACAAGAATAAAAAAAATTGTAATTTTGTTGGCTGATATTTATCCACAAAGAACATTAATCAAATGAAACCCAGAGTCAGTATAATCATGGGAAGCACATCCGACCTTCCCATCATGGAGAAAGCAGCAAAATTGCTAGATGAGTTCGAGATCCCGTTTGAGATTAATGCTCTTTCAGCACACCGGACACCGGACGAAGCTGCGGAATTTGGCAAGAATGCCGCTGAGAGAGGAATCAGGGTGATCATTGCAGGAGCTGGCGGTGCTGCACACCTTCCCGGGGTTATAGCAGCCCTTACTCCCCTGCCTGTGATCGGGGTGCCTATTAAAGCATCCATCTCCATCGACGGATGGGATTCAATACTGAGCATCCTGCAGATGCCCCCGGGAATTCCCGTGGCAACAGTGGGACTGGATGGTGCAATGAATGCAGGGATCCTTGCAGCACAGATCCTGGCAACAGGAGATGAGGCTCTGCTTGAGAAGATGAAACAGTATAAAGGCAGTCTGGCTAAAAAAATTGTAAAGGCCAACCAGGAGCTGAAGGAGGTTTCATTTAAATTTAAAACCAATTGATCGGAACATGATACTTCCACTAAAGTGGATCATACGGAGACCGGGATTTTTGATCCCGGTCTTTTTTTTGTCCTGTTTCCAGATAGCCGGACAGGTTCACTGGCAGGATGCAGAATCCGCAGCCCTTGGCCGGTGCTATGTCACACGCCTGGGGACATCCTGTGCGGGCCTGAACCAGGCAGCTTTGGGCCGGATCGATAAAAGTTCATGCTCTCTGCATCATCTCCGCCCATTTATCACCCCCGAACTGGACATCCTTACACTCTCACTACAGCTTTCACTGAAACGGGGCGGACCAGGACTGAGTCTCTCAACCATGGGAATCACAGGGATGCGGCAGACCTCGGCCTGGATCTCATACGGCCTGATGCTCCATCCCCGCCTGTATGCAGGTGCAGGGATCCACCTGCTTAATACCGGCATCCGCGAAGATGCCCTCTTCCACACGGAAGCCGGTTTTGCCCTCGGTTTACAATTCATGGTCAGTGACGAGCTGATCCTGGGTGCACATGTGAAGCACCCAAAAACTTGGGCCGGCAGTAAGAGTGGGCCCGCCGACGAACATCCGGTGATCAGCACCGGATTCTCCTACTCCTTCTATAAAACTGCCCTCCTCCATACAGAACTCAATGTTACAGCCGGATTACCAATTCAATGGTGCAACGGACTTGCAATAAAAATAAGCGACTCCCTGCAACTGTTACTGGGCATAAACAACCAACCCTGGTCACTTTCAGCCGGTCTCTCTCTTAAACATAAAAGCTGGGGAATAAACCTGGCAGGAACATTCTGCATGGACTCGGGGGCCACCCCCGCCACCTCTCTAGCCTATGCATGGTAAAAAGGGATCATACTTGATCATCTGTCTCTGCCTGGCTACCCTCAAAAGCTTCCCCATCGCGGCCCAGCATAATGAAGGCTGGACAGACAGGGCTGAAGAAGCTATGATCCGGGAGGATGGGTCAGGCCTTCCGGAGGAGCAGTGCGAAGAGCAACAGGAACTTCTTCTCTATCCGATCAACCTCAACCGGTCGACACGGGATCAACTGGAGTCATGCGGCCTCTTCACCTCTTTCCAAGTGAACTCGATCATCCGGTACAGGGAAGAGTACGGCAATTTTTTCTCGGTTTATGAACTTGCATCCCTTAACGGTTTCCGAAAACAGCGCCTTCAGGAACTGTCTGTCTATATGACCGTGAAAGAAGCTGTACGGAGTAATCCGGGGAAACCGGCCGGAAGCAGGATCCTTCTCTATGCGGGCAGGGCCTTTACAAACGAAGAGGATCAAACACCCTACCCGGGTTCTCCGTGGAAAACAAGCCTGCGGATAAAAACCGTGGCGGGCAGAAGGGTCTCCATGGGAGTGGCCTATGAAAAGGATCCGGGTGAAAAGGGCATATGGGGAAAGCATCCTGAACACCTTTCAGCTTACATTGAACTGAAGGGACGCGGAGGAGTGGAACAGGTAATCGTGGGGAGTTACCGGATTAACAACGGCCTGGGGCTTGTCCAGGGATCCGGGCTCATGCATACCCCGGAAGGAGTTCAATCCCGGCCCCTGATACTCTCCTCACTGAAACCATATGCAGGAGCCGGGGAATCAATCATCCACCAGGGAGCCGCCTGCAAACTGAACCTGGGGCTTATGAAATTAATGGTATGGGGCTCTCTGCAGAGCATCGACCTCTCGCTTGGCGACCTGAGCTATGCCACCAGGACCGACTGGTCGGACCATATCCGGGAGACAGGTTTACACCGGACATTAAACGAACAAAAGGGTCGCAACCTGGCTTACCTGGGCAGTGCAGGTATCCAGCTAACTGCGTGCATTGGGAAACTGAACCTGGGGGTGCAGTACTCACCTGAGATCAACGGCCTCACCGTCAGGGGAAGCGACAGTCTTCAGTATTTTCATGGTCCCACCCTCTTCCATGGCAGCAGTATCCAGTGGAAGTGGATGCACAGGAGGCTCGAACTATACGGCGAACTGGCCCCGGGAAGAAACAATTCATCTGCCTTCCAGGGAGGAACCCGGTTCTTTATCAATGATTTTCTTTCAGGGGCCATGCAGGTACACTGGTATGGAGCTGCCCACCGGGAAACCTTCGCATCTGCTTTCACATCGGGCAGCAGCATCGTTAATGAAAGGGGAGTATTGCTCCTGATCCATGCAGAACCATACAGGGGAATACAGGCAGACCTGGCAGTGGAGGTTTATGAATATCCAGCTCCCCGCACCCTGGTCCGGGTACCCTCTTCAGGCTTCAGATACAGGCTCACCCTTCACAACGGATCACGGGCAGAGCTGCAATGGCGGTTCATAATGGTGAAATCAACCCGCCAGCAGACGCCTTCAAGCACTCTTACCGGAATCCGCCCCCTCACCAATATTCAAAACAACAGGATTGACGGCCGGCTGGTATACAATCCCGCTGCCAACTTCACCTGGCAATCTAGGCTGGCGATCTCCTATACCCCCGGGGAAGAGTCGGGCCATGGTCATGCAGCGCTTCAACAGGTAAGCATCAGGCTCAATAAAAGGCTGAGATGCACCGCGCAGCTGATATTGTTCAATGTTCCGTTGTGGGCCAACAGGATCTACCTTTATGAACCGGGTCTATACCAGCAATTCAGATTTCCTGTATACAACGGCAAGGGCCACAAACTCTCCCTGGTGGCTTCCCTGAAAGCTGTAAAACGAATCACCCTGGAAGGAAGGGGATCGATACTTCGTGATGATAAAGGGAAAAAGTGTGAGGCAGGCTTCCAGCTGCGCCTGAACTTTTAATCGAACTTAATGTCCAGGATATGGATCTGCAGGTTCACCCTGCCGCGAAATTCATTCTCCATTAAATGGAAACAAATATCAAACGCCTTTCTCTGACTAATAGTATCAAGGCATTTGCCCTGATGAAAAGCGATAGCAGGCATGGGAATAAAAGCACTCTCCTCCTGGATAAGCCCAAGTTTCAAGTGCTCATTGTTTGCCCCCACTCTTCTTCCGTCCCCGCTATCCTCCACATTCTCCATCAGGAAAATTGGTATGTTGTTCTCGGGGCCAAAGGGGCGGAACTGCTTCAGGATCCTGAAAAATTTCTCATTGATCTGTTTCAGGGGCAGCTCGGTATCGATTTCCAAAACGGGGATCAGTTTTTCCGGATCAATGGTTTCGGTGACGATCTTCTCGAAGCGCTCGGTAAATTCCTGAACCTTTTCGACCTTCATGGTTAAGCCTGCCGCATATTTATGCCCCCCGAAATTCTCCAGCAAATCGCTGCACGATTCAACAGCCTGGTAAAGATCAAATCCATTCACAGACCTGGCCGACCCGGTGGCAAATCCATTTGATCTTGTCAGGATGACCGTGGGCTTGTAGAAGTGGTCCATCAACCTGGAAGCCACAATGCCAATCACTCCTTTATGCCACACAGGATTATAGAGCACAGTGGAGCTTTTCTCCTGCAACTTTACATTGCTTTGGATCATCTCAATGGCCTGCTTAGTGATTTCGGTATCAATGCTCCTTCGATCCACATTAAAAGTGTTGATCTTTGCGCTGATAACCTTGGCATCCTTGCGTTTTTCACATACCAGGAGATCCACAGATTTCCTTCCCGACTCCATCCTTCCGGCTGCATTGATCCTGGGGCCAATCTTAAAAACAATGTCCTCAATATCGATCCCATCTGATTCCATGCCCGCCACATCACAAATGGCCCTGAGTCCGATGGAGGGTTTCTCGTTCAGCTTTTTCAGGCCATGATGGGCCATAATCCTGTTTTCACCGGTGATGGGAACAATATCAGAAGCAATACTGACCACCACCAGGTCGAGATAATCATAAACAAGTTCTCCGGGGAGCCCGGCATTAATTCCAAATGCCTGGATCAGCTTAAATCCCACTCCGCAACCAGAAAGCTCCTTATACGGATAACTGCATCCATCCTGTTTCGGGTCCAGAACAGCCGCTGCGTCGGGAATTGCATCTCCCGGATTATGGTGATCACAAATGATAAACTCGATTCCTTTTTCGCGGGCATATTCAATCTTATCCACTGCCTTGATTCCGCAATCCAATGCAATGATCAGTGAAATACCACCCTGAGCTGCCAGGTCGATCCCCTTATGTGAAATTCCATAGCCCTCCTCGTAGCGGTCTGGAATATAGTACTCGATGGTTTTGAAGTAATCCTTGAAAAACGAATAGACCAGCGAGACTGCCGTGGTACCATCCACATCGTAATCGCCATAGATCATCACCTTCTCACCCGAATGAATCGCATCATGAATCCTCTCAATGGCACGATCCATATCCTTCATCAGAAAGGGATCATGAAGATCCTTCAGATCGGGGCGGAAAAAGGCCTTTGCCTCTTTAAAACTTGTGACCCCACGCTGTATAAGCAACTGGGTCAAGGGCTTATCGAGAGTGAGCTCTTTGGATAATGAGGCGATCAATTCTTCCTCGCCCTGTTCTTTAATTACCCAGTTTTTCTCCATGATGTGTTGCAATTCGGCAGGCACTCCTCACCCTCTAGCCTGCAAAATTAACATAATCTTTTTTATACCTTTGAGACCAGAAAAATAAATCCATCAAATGCACCATCCCGAACTCAGCGAACAGGAACAAATCAGGAGAAATTCCCTGGAAGAGATAAGAAAACTGGGTCACGATCCCTACCCCCCTGAATTATACGAGGTTAGTCACAAAGCAGCTGAAATAAAGTCTCTCTTCGCAGAGCAGGAGGATCAGTTACAGGAAATCTCCCTGGCAGGAAGAATCATGAGCCGGCGGATCATGGGGAAAGCCTCATTCGCAGAGATCCAGGACTCCTCGGGAAGGATCCAGATCTACCTGAACAGAGATGAACTCTGTCCGGACGAAGATAAGACCCTTTACAACACCATCTTCAAGAAGCTGTTGGATATAGGCGATATTATCGGGGTCAAAGGTAAAGCCTTCCGCACCCAGGTCGGTGAGATCTCGGTGCATGTGAATGAGCTGACCATCCTGAGCAAATCCATCAGGCCCCTCCCCATTGTCAAAGAGGCCGACGGCAAGGTATATGATGCGGTTACCGATGCCGAATTCCGTTACCGCCAGCGCTATGTAGACCTGATTGTCAATCCCGAATCGAGAGAGCTGTTCAGGAAGCGCACCCAGGTATACACTACCCTGAGGAACCTTTTCAATGAAAAAGGCTACCTGGAGGTGGAAACCCCCGTCCTTCAGCCCATCCCGGGAGGTGCAGCTGCCAGGCCCTTCATAACCCACCACAACTCCCTGGATATGCCGCTCTACCTGCGAATTGCCAATGAGCTCTATCTCAAAAGGCTGATCGTAGGCGGTTACGATGGGGTATACGAATTCTCGAAGGACTTCAGGAACGAGGGGATGGACCGGACCCACAACCCGGAATTCACCGTGATGGAAATCTATGTTGCCTACAAGGACTACAACTGGATGATGGACTTCACAGAGGAGATGATCGAAAAGGTTGCCCTCGACCTGCACGGAACCACCAAAGTGATGGTGGGTGACCAGCAGATCGATTTCAAGCGTCCCTTCAAACGGATTTCGATGCTTGATGCCATCAAAGAGAGTACCGGGTTTGACATTGCAGGGATGGATGAAGCCGGCCTGAGGAATGTGGCCTCCTGCCTGGAAGTGGCACTGGATGACTCCATGGGCAAAGGCAAGATCATCGATGAGATCTTCGGCGAAAAGGCGGAGGTCCACATGATCCAGCCCACCTTTATCACCGACTACCCCGTGGAGATGTCGCCCCTGTGCAAGAAGCACCGCGACAACCCTGAGCTCACCGAAAGGTTCGAACTGATGGTGAACGGCAAAGAACTCTGCAACGCCTACACCGAACTGAACGACCCTATCGACCAACTGGAACGGTTCCAGGACCAGCTCAAACTCTCCGAAAAAGGAGACGACGAAGCAATGTTCATCGACATGGACTTTGTCCGCGCCCTCGAGTACGGCATGCCTCCCACATCAGGAATGGGAATGGGCATAGACCGACTGGTGATGCTCATGACCAACCAGACCTCCATCCAGGAAGTCCTCTTCTTCCCGCAGATGCGACCAGAGGTCGCAGCCAGTACTCAGTCCTCAGAAGACAGTGCACAGTCCTCAGAAGACAGTACTCAGTCCTCAGAAGACAGTACTCAGTCCTCAGTGGACAGTGCTCAGGAGACAGTGGACAGTACTCAGGAAGAAAAGGTGGTATTGAATCTTTTGAAAGAGAAGTCACCAGTTGACCTGAACTCGCTGAAAGAACAAACCGGACTAAGTAACAAAAAGTGGGACAAGGCCATAAAAGGCCTTACAAAAAACAAAGTTGCCAGGGTAGAAAAAACGGATGCGGGCCTTCTTGTTTCGCTGGTATAAAGTACTTCGAATTTAGAAATAGGATCTAAGTGGCCTCAACCATCCGGTTGGGGCCTTTTTTGTCGCCTGGTTGTCACTTCTGATAGTAAAATATATCAGCTTCCTCCTTTTAGGATAATGGTAAATTTGTTACTTTCCCTTGTATAAGAAACCTTTAAAACCCTAACAATGGCCAAATTCTTAGATACACAAAGAGTTTCCTTCTTTAGGTCTGAAAGGCATATTAAAAAGACGAATGAAGTACATCAATAAAAAATTCTTTTTAAAGATGAAAAAAACAGTACTTGTTTTAGCAGTCATTGTCATTGCTGGATTTTACACAACAACGTTGTGTAAATCATTGGAAGATCAAAAAGCCAAACCATTGCACCAGCTACAGCAAGAGTTTCTGGATTTAAGGTTTGGCATGTTCATTTGTTGTAATATTTCCACATCAACTGGTTATGATTGGAGCGATCCAAATCAGTCTCCTGATATTTTTAATCCTACAAAAATGGATTGTAACCAATGGGCAGATGCAGCTGTTTCTGCAGGGTATGACATATGGTTGTCTAGTAACAAAACACCATGATGGATTTTGTGTGTGGCCAACTAAAACAACGGATCATTGTGTTCGGAGTAGTCCTTTTAAACGTGATATGGTTAAAGAATATGTTGAAGCATTCAGAAATAAAGGGTTAAAAACTTTCCTCTATTATTCCATGCTCGATCAACATCATAATATTCGTCCGGGATGGATAGATAAGAATAGTACGGAATTTGTTAAAGATCAGCTTACCGAATTGCTGACAAATTATGGTGAAATTGCATGTTTGGTAATTGATGGTTGGGATGCTCGCTGGTCAAGACTAAGCTATGAAGAAATATCATTTGAAGAAATCTATAAACATGTTAAATCTCTTCAGCCGAATTGTATTATTTCAGAGCATAACGCAGGCAAATATCCTTCTGAGCAATTATTCTATACCGATGTAAAACACTATGAGCAGAATGCAGGACAAAAAATTTCAAGAGAAACAAATGATGTTCCCGCACAGGCAGGTATACCAATAAACAAGAATTGGTTCTGGAAAGATTTTTTTCCAACATCTCCTGTAAAACCTGCAGAATTCATTGTAAACGAGAATTTGGTCCCCTTGAATAAAGCACATTGTAATTTTATACTGAATGTTGCTCCTAATCCGGATGGGTTAATCGATGATAATGCTATTGAAGAATTGAAGAAGATTGGCAAGTTTTGGAAGCACCCTGGAAAAGCTCCTATACTTCCAGTATATAAGACTCCTATTATTGCTTCGAATCTTGCAAAAGGACAAAAAATGAATTCACGTTGGTCGCACAATGTAAAAATAAGCGACTATGCTAATGATGATGATTTTCAAAGCAGGTGGATGCCTTCATCAATCATAAAGGGAGAGACTTACCTTGAGGTTATTTTTGATAAACCAACCAAAATAATCACTGTCGCTTTCGTAGAGTACTTCGATGGATGGAAACCCGGTTCATTGTTTAAAACGAAATTAAAGTCATACGCAATACAACTATGGGATGAAAAAAAATGGACTAATTTACCAGTAGGCCAGAATGGGGAACATGTGCGCTTACATAGATTTAAGACTTACGAAGCACAGAAAGTACGGGTACTAATTGACGGTTTTGAAGAAGGATTTGGTATTTCCGAGTGTATGGTTTATAATCAGGAATAATAGAAGAGCGCATAAAAACGCACATTATTGAAGTAAGCCTCAACCTTCCGGGTTGGGGCTTTTTTGTCACCTGGTTGTCCTTGAGAAATAGTTAAGAAGATGTGCTATTGGCAAACAGTCATATAGACAATTAGTTCCTATTATATGAAATTTTATCCCATCATAGACCTTTGGAGTTTACTTCTCATTCAATAATTGGGTGTGAGAAAGTAAATGATCAAGAAATTACGATCAGATAAGATCCGGAGGATCTGGATTACAGACAAAAGTTTTATGGTCAATACAATGGTCACAGAATTGTTACATCTACTCGTTCGTTTGCCCCGGGAGATTCAATCATTACTAAAACTAATATTGATACACTATATATTCAATGGGTTAGTAGGACGGATACCCCACAACAGCTACTCACTCCTTACAATACATCTCTACCATCAACCAACCTATCACCGCATTGTCATCGCCGTTCCTGATGGGAAAATAGACCTTCTCCAAATCGGTGTTCATTCCATTCCATGAATAGCAGCCTGAATGAAAGACATCTGAATTAGTATTCTCAAGTTGGTCCCAGTTCACACTCTCTTTCACATTGAGTACTGAAAATGGCTGACTGGCAGCTACCAGGTATCCGCCAAGATCATATAGCGCTCCGCTTACCGCTCCAGCTTTGCTCAGCTTCTGGGATAGCATAAGTGAGAGATCATTCAAGAGGATATCGAACTCTCCTCTCATAGTACCATAGAGCCATTCTTTGATGATTTCTTCCTCTCCATCTTCGGTATACATTGAATAGTATTTCTTCCTCTTCAATAATTCAGCCTGGACAAGAGGATTATTAACCCAAGCTTTTAGCGACTCCTCTGGAGACAAACCAAAGGGATTATCCTTGAAACTAAGTTCCAGGTTATTCCACTCTCTGGCCTGGCCAAGGGCCATGGAACGCAGACTATCATGTTTTTCAAGTATTGCATACCAGGCTTCTAATTCGTCGGTGGTTTGGATCGCTCCCAAAAGTAGATTTTGTGATATATCAAATGTTTTGTAAAGCTCATAATAGTAGTCCTGAGCGAGATTGTCAGAACAACTGCCAGCTTCTATTGTGACATCCACTTTGGAGCGTGTAAAGTTTTCGCTGTTTCGCGTTTGGTTGTCCCAGGCATTCCGAAAAGTATCCAGACTGCTTAATGAGTCGAGCGTCATCATCATTTTTAACATACTTTCATCCATAGTGAAAGGCATTCCCATACCAGCTGTGTCATAAAGCTCTATTAAATCATCATAGTCTACACTTTCGAAAGGATCCGGTTCCTTCAAGTCTCCGTTCAGCAACCAGATCCATGCAAAGTGCACCCCATTAAAACGTGGTGTATAACAAAGACCAACCTTTCCATCACTTCCAATAGCATGGGATTTGGCACTACCAGGGAAGTCCATATCCTCTCCAAATGGATTGATCAAAGCATAGATGTCGTTCTTGTGGAAATGACGGTCAAACACAGCAATGGCAGGATTTCCTCGTTGACTCTCAACCTGGATGTGAACGGGCTCTCCCTTGATGGCCGGAATCACAAGGAGTGCAGAATCAGGGAAGCTCTCCTTATTATTGCTCCCTTTATAGCTCATGCGCCAGTGATATTCCTCTCCAGGAACAGCAGGGTAATTCAGCTGGATCTTTGGAACATACCAGTTTGGATAATTAGTGTATTCAGAAGGAACTGATTGGATTGAGTTTGGAATACTGTATTTATTACAGGAAACCATGACAAGTCCGCACAATGTGATAATAAATATGAGATTTTTCATGGTCTATTGGCAACTGGTTGATACAATAAGGTTCGGAACATGTGACTTACAGAGCATTATGGTTGAGTTGTATACTTGTAGTACCCACCTGTGATATTCTTCAGCAGTAATAATGTCATCCTTCAACTTGTCGCATTCAATTGATTCGGCAGGATAGAAGTAGTCAATAAAGATATCGTCGTAATAATTCGATCTGGGAAATAACTCAAGGCTATACAAGACCTGTGATGAAACCATAGTTTCTCCTTCATACATAAACTTAATCGCATTTTGGATTCTCATCAATAACATTGACACCATATGGACGTTCGTCCCTGCAGATGCAATATCATCCAGGATCTTGAGATCTTTTGCATTAAAGGCTAAACCAAACCATGTATCGAACAAAGACTCTGGCATCTTAAACACCAGCTTTTGCTGGACGTAAATCATTCCCCGGATTCCAATCAGTTGTCCCCATCCGAGTGCATCTCCCAAATTATCGAGTGTTCCCTGGGTAATTTCAACCAGCCTGCCAAGGTCGCTTGTAGTACCAAGTTTATCCAGGTTCTCGCTGTGGAGGGAGCTAACATAATAACCGAAGAATTTTTCCTTAAGCTCCTGGAAGGGTATCAACTCCAGGTTTGTATCTACATATGCGAGTTTATAATAGAGATAATACTGTACATTATCAACAGGATTATTACTACTACTTACATGATAGAAGTTTAGTTCTGGATCATATAGGTAACCATCAGTATTTATGGAAGAACCATCTTGTGTAGATGTTACAACAACGAACGGACCAGCAAATACAGCAGAGCCCGTGGTAATATTGTTGTTGGTAGTGAACTCACCGTCCAGATACATGAACATTGGTATTTCCCCATGAATTGAAGACGTTCCGGAAGTAACAAATATTTTCTGCCTGCAATTGTAAACCAGGTCATACAATAAGCCTTTAACTGTATCATTAAACTGGTTATTTCCTTCTGCATGTGTATTGATTACCGCAATATCAATACTAAAAGACGTTTCGCCCACTACTGCCCCGGATATTTCACCAGGCAGTTCAATGGTATCGGCAGGGGCAGCTAACATCCTACCTGACAAAACCAGGTCTGCATAACCATTGGAATACATTGAGCCATTCATCATGGAATAATTATACAAGACTTCTATGTTCTGATCCCCTTTGAAATTACTCATGTAAGCCTTTTTCAAGGCCTGGAACAGAATTTCGTATTGAAGGACCAATTCCACAAGAGCCTCGGCATTCCATATCTTCTGATCACCATTAGATCCGTGATATTCCGCTTCCATCTCCTCCATAGTCTCCTCAAACTGTTCTTTGAGACTTTGATAAGCCTCCATATATTCAAGGTAATCGGCTCGCTCCTCTTCCGCCAGGTAGAATAAGCCAGTCGCATTCACAGTAACAGGTATCGGGATCCTATATGTGAGATCAGTCATGTTCATGTAGGGAAGATCCTGTGTCTGGCAGGGTATTGACCACCCTCCGAAAAAAGACATGATGAGAACAAGTCTTATTGTCAGGTTTCGCATGATCATGAATTTTGTTGCTTTCTTGCTATAAGTTATGCAATTTTTCAATCATTTCCAGATTTTTACGAAAGAATTTGCAAGTGCTACATACCGGGAGAAGAGAGCTCCTTTGCTATTGCTTTTCACTTATACGCAGATTTTTTTCCTTTCATTTAATACTAATTACCGCTCATGAACCTACCCCGATAAAGTGGACGGCAAAGTAATTCTACTGAATTATACAATACGAAAATGATACTTGGGATACTTTATCAAATATGCTGTATGATCGATTTGTCACTCGGGATTCACTTCGCCACACAATCTTGATTTTCTGTTTAGATTCCCGTAACTTGCTGTAAATAAATATGAAAATATTTGTCATGAGATTGAATAAAAAATATTTGACTTTAGTATTCGTTTTTTGTGCTGCAGTTTGTACATTCTCATATTCCCAGGAAACTGGTTCTTTTACCGATAGCAGGGATGGCCATGAATACAAAATCGTAAAAATTGGGGATCAGTGGTGGATGAGTGAAAATATGGCTTATAAAACCGACAGTGATTGTTGGGTTTATGAGGGTATTGAAGGATATGCAGAGACCTATGGTTATCTCTATTCGTGGGAAGCAGCCAAAGATGTATGTCCTGATGGATGGCACCTTCCAACTGATGCTGAATTTGTTATACTTTGGGGATTTCTGGGAGGATCCGAGACAGATGGAGGTAAATTAAAAGAAACCGGAACAGATCATTGGAATAGTCCAAATACAGGGGCCACAAATTCCAGTGGATTCACGGCCTTATCCAGCGGAACAAGTGGTGATAATGAACATAAAATGTATTTAGGAATAATAACTTATTTCTGGACTTCAGAAGACCTTGATGACGATACAGGGGATTCATGGGCATTATATTCAGCCATAGCAGAATTTACTCGATACGGCCTGCCAAAGGGAGACGGTGTTTCGGTTCGCTGTCTTAAGGATTAGAGGTCATCCTCCGATATCTCAATCATAACAAGCGGTGTTCCCGCCGATTGGGTGGAACCAATGCAAAAGCATGGATATACCACCATCGAAAAGCTTAAAGCGTTTGAAAAGCCCAGGTTCAAACTCCGGGTTGTTTCGTCTTCCAATTGTCCTTGAAGCCTTTCCCTTTTTTGAAGCCTTTCCCTTTTTTGGACATACCAATTTCAAACATATTCCCATATTTGACCCCTCCCTTGTTTTCGGTCATCGCAGGATGTCAGGATAATCAGAACTGCCAGGGCAATCCATATATTTCATTTCAGGGGACAACATTGAAGAACCTCGGAGCAGAGCTCCGAGGAATCTTCGATCCAAATATAATTTTAAAGGTGCTCGCTTACCCCGAAGTAGAACTTCGGGGAATGCGCGAGCGGGATTCAAAGATTAGATGTTCACGGTTATTCGATTTGAGAATTCTGCCCTGAAGATAACATGTTAACAAAAAGAATTTTCGCACTGAGAAAGCTATAAGTGAATCTACTACATTTATTCAGAGGATAATAGTTATATTTTTTATCATGTCCGCATCGACCAGATATATATACTTGCACTTAACTATTATAGCTCTTTTATCTGCCCAATCAGCCTATTCCCAAAGTTTTCAACCCCAGATTCGCCTCTCTTTTGGTGGAGGAATGATTATAAGTGATTTTGATATTAGTAAAGGGACACCGGGAGTTTCACTGATGGGAGCTGCAAATTACCAGTGGTCCAAGAACCTGAGGGCAGGAATCAACCTTGGATATCATAAAGTGGTTGGATCTGACGATGGGACCTCTGATTCAAATGGTGGGTATTCATTCAATAGCCGACTTTTCGAAGCTATAGGACGTTTTGAATATGTCTTTACCTTTGCTGAGTATCCCATAAGAAAGTGGAGCCAGAAACTTCATCCGTTCATATATTCAGGAGCGGGAATCCTTCAGGCTCAGTCCGATCTTTACCATAATTCCACAGGCCAGAAGATTGATACAGGTCCGGAATACAAAACGGTTACCCCTGTTCTAAGTGGAGGGGCAGGCATATATATTAAAATCAATAGCCTTTGGTTCTTATGTTTTGAGGGGGGGGCTAATCTTTCCTCCTCAGAATCTCTTGAGAGTTATTCCAATGAAGCTTTCTCTTCGTCAAAGGATATGTACTATTGCCTAATTGTTCGCTTAATATGGAGTGAACCTCTTGGATTTTCCCGATGCTTTTTTTAGTTACAAACTCAAAAGGAACCTCCTTTTAGCTCGACCTCTCCTCCTTCCAGAAAGGAGTCTATTTGATCACAGTCAGATCGAATGGGCAAGTGGAAAAACCAAAAGGGTTGACCATCCTTCGCCGGAATGATGTGTGCTTTGATAGCTTCAGAATACTAGTGTCATGTCCAGCCTCTAATTTCGGGTATAGACGTTTTAGCTTTATATGTCAATGGAAAAGAGAACATTCCGAAAAAAAAGAGGCTTGAGATCCTGAAAGAGGCCACTGCCCAGTATGGCTACACGGATCCATTACCAACCTGTCCCCCAGGGGTTTTCCGGGACATGTGGGAGGAAGGCAATATCAATCGTGAGGTGCTGAAAAACAAAAAAGTGAAATTCCGACTGAATATCCCTTATCAGCAACTATCGGCCAATATAAACCTCAGGGAAGTTTCTTGCTGATACAATATTATGAAGAAAAATGGCTACTATTGAAGTTGAAAATCAAATTGTCCGAATAATAGAGGGCTTAACCAGTTTATAACAAAAGAGCTATCATGGAAATTAAAGAACTTGTACTGGAGACTATGAAGAAAGCCGGAGAACCAGTGAATGCAGGGAAAATAACTGAAATCTCGGGCCTGGAACGCAAGGAGGTGGACAAGGCAATGAAGAAACTTAAAGCTGAAGGAGCTATTGTTTCTCCGAAAGTGTGTTTCTGGGAACCCAAGTAATTCATATGCCTCTTGAGCTCAGCTGGCAGAGCCTCCGCGATGGCTGACCGATTGAAACCAGTAGGGGAACCGTATATTTGCAGTATCGTGATAGGGCTCATAATTGGGATGTTGGTACCATTCAGGATTTCGAACACCACCTGTATTGTGTGTTGATCGCAATGTCATCACCCAGTCCGTTTTCGGCCATGGACCCAGGAAGAATAATGGATCCCGGCAGGCTCTTCAGGAACCATTTCCAACTGCTCTAAAGTCTTCCCCCCGGTTTCCTGAATTATAAAAATATTAAACTGGATCAGTCATCTTGGTGATCGCTTTCAATTCCACCTTTCTGAACTCAACTTCTGAACCCTCTGCTTGTAATGCGATCTGCCCCTTTCCGGCTGTACAATTAAAGCCATAGTTAACTAAAACTCCGTTTACCCACACCTTTATCTCGTTTCCTACAACTTCAATAAGCATGGTATTCCATTCACCTACCGGCTTCTCAGAATCGTCTGTAAGGTTTTTAATATTCCGGCCTTTCCCTTCGGTTATGCCCCAGTTTTCTTCCGGACCACGTCTTGTTTCCATATCGGGCACCGCAATATCTTCAACAATACACCAGAAATCACCGGCATTATTATGTTCCATCTGCACCTCCATGGATTTGGGAAACATCCTGTAAAGTGCACGAGGTGTACTTGCATGAATCAAAACACCGCAATTTCCGGGTGTTCCTGCAAAACGGTATTCAACTAACAAGCTGTAATTCTGAAATTCATCGTCGGTAATTAAATGTCCTCCAGGTGTTCCAAGACTTACCAGCATTCCATCCCGAACGATGAAAGGATTGAGGGTGTCAGAATTTGAATCCATGGCAGGAACATCAACATGCCATCCAGATAAATCTGATCCGTTGAAAAGGCTTTGCGGTTTTTGTTTTGAGTAATTGCAGGAGTAACAAGATAGTGCAATCAAAAGAATAATTAGTCTGGTCTTCATGAAAGTGATTTTAATTGATCTGATAATAATTGATACACTATTGCAATTTAAGTATTTCTCCCTTTCATTTATCATGCCTGAATCAGATAAGTTCTTGCTAATCAAAATACCTGACTCAGTGTACCTGATTTCATAACTTACTCGCTACAGCATTACCAGAGAGAACGGCCTTTCTGTCCGGTGTATAAAATACCGTTGATTGCATTACTGTTCCTTTTTGTACCTTGTCTGCTTTAGTAAATCAAGGTGCAAGTATAAAGACATTTGGATATGATGGAAGAGCACTGGAATAAAATATACAAAAGGACTGCATTTGACCAACTTGGCTGGCATGAAAACAATCCTGAACCATCCCTTGAACTAATTAAGGACTGTAGTCTGAATAAGGATGCTGTCCTCTTAAATGTTGGTGCCGGTACAACGACCCTGATTGATCATTTACTTGACATGGGATATGAAAATATCCTTATCAATGATATCAGCTCCACAGCCATTGATAACCTTCGATCCCGGTTAAGTAATGAGCAACTCAACAAAACCCGATGGATAATCGACGACCTGATAAATCCTGATAAGCTTCAAGACTTTGGATTTGTTGATCTCTGGCACGATCGTGCTGTATTGCATTTCTTTAATGATCCCAAAGAGCAAATCAAATATTTCAATTTACTTAAGAAGCTTGTCAGGAAGGGTGGCTTTGTGATCATTGCAGCATTTAATCTTAACGGAGCTGAGAAATGCAGTGGGCTCCCTGTTTTTAGATATGATAAAGCCATGCTACAGGAAAAAATGGGAGACGAATTTACGCTTTTGAGGACCCTCGATTATACATATATCATGCCTTCCGGAAATTCCAGGGAATACATTTATACTTTGTTTAAAAGAAGGATTTAGACAGATTATTCTTGGTGCATGCATCAAGAATAATGCAATCCATACACAAATGGTAAAGTATGCCGAGTGCCATAAAAGAAACCCAAATCCCCAATCGCTG
>JAAEOI010000318.1 GCA_024244665.1 Bacteroidota bacterium
GACCATAATATTACTAGAAAAAAAGATCATTTCCGTGGACATTTGTCAACTACATGTTTTAAAGAATATAAATCCCTTCCAAAATCTTTTTTATACTTTTACTTTCAGCCAACAAATTTCTATTTCAAATGAAGGATCTTTCCACAGAGTACCTGGGATTAAAACTGAAGAATCCCATTATTGCAGCTAGCTGCGGATTAACCGGCACACTTGAGGGCCTTGTCTCCATGGAAAAACACGGAGCAGCGGCTGTAGTGCTTAAATCGATTTTCGAAGAGGAGATATTGAATGAAGCAGCGCAGCAGGAAAAGGAGGCTGAGCAGGACCCCATGATCTACTCCGAACTATCGGAAACCCTCGACTACATCGACCTTCACATCAGGGAGGATAACCTGGGGAAATATCTGAAACTGATCAGCGATGCAAAGAATGCCCTCTCCATCCCGGTCATCGCCAGCATCAATTGCATTTCGGGCGAAGACTGGACTCACTTTACTAAGAAGATGGAGGAAGCAGGTGCCGATGCGCTGGAGCTCAACATATTTCTGAACCCGGCTGACTTCAAAAATAAGGAGTTTGAAAAGGCCTATTTCAAAATCATCGAAAAAGTACTGGCGACGGTAAAGATCCCGGTGTCCATCAAGATCAGCAAGTATTTCACCCGCCTGGGGCTCTCAGTTAAGGCCCTGTCAGAATCGGGTGTTGCTGGCATCGTTATGTTCAACAGGTTCTACACGCCCGACATCGACATTGAAACTCTCGCCCTCAGCTCTGCCAATATGTTCACCACCCGGGAGGAGCAGTATGAGACCATTCGGTGGACCGCCATCATGTCTGGAAAAATAGATTGTGACCTGGCAGCCTCCACAGGGATTCACAATGGGGAGGATGTAGTTAAAATGCTCCTGGCCGGAGCAGCCGTCACACAGGTGGCATCAACCCTTTATAAGAATGGCCCCGACCAGATAGGCAGAATCCTTATACGGCTTGAAAAGTGGATGGAGGAGAAGGAATTCGATACAATAGATCAGTTCAGGGGAAAGGTTGCCCGGGAGTATGGTGACGACCCGGCTGCCTTTGAGCGCATGCAGTTCATGAAAAATTTCAGCGAGATCGGGTAATTAGCAGGAATTCAGGAACAATTCACACTGCTTATTGTTACTTTTAAAATCCGGAAAGTAACAATATGGACGACCTATCGTTTTTGCAGCACCTGGATACGGAGGCAATCGAGGAGCTTTATCAAAAATACAGGAAAGATCCTGGCTCGATCGACCCAAGCTGGCACCACTTTTTCCAGGGCTTCGATCTTGCCCGGCGCGATTACAGTCACCCCGAATCAGAACTCCTCACCTTCGATGAGGAGTTCATGGTCATCAACCTCATCAACGCTTACAGGAAAAGGGGCCACCTCTTCACTGAAACCAACCCCGTTCGCACACGGAGGAAGTACTTCCCCACCCTCGACCTGGAGAATTACGGTCTGGCCGAAGAGAACCTGGAGACGTACTACCATGCAGGCAGGGAGATCGGATGCGGGAAGACGCAGCTGAAGAATATTGTGGACTACCTGAAGAAGACCTATTGTGGACACATTGGATCCGAATACGTCTTTATCCGAAAGCCTGAGAAGATTGCATGGTTGCAGGAACGGATTGAAAAGGGAGGGAACCGCACCATATTCACACCGGAGGAGAAGAAAAGAATCTACCACCACCTTAAAGAGGCAGTGGGATTTGAGAAATTCATTCATAACAAGTTTGTGGGACAGAAGCGATTCTCACTGGAGGGAGCGGAAATCCTGGTGCCTGCTCTGAACGACCTGGTGGAGACAGGATCGCGCATGGGAGTAGAGGAGTTCAACATCGGGATGGCCCACCGTGGCCGTCTGAACGTGCTGGCCAATGTGCTACAGAAGCCCAATGAGGATATTTTCAAAGAGTTTGATGCTGAATCGTACGAAGAGGGGATCAGCCTGGGCGATGTGAAGTACCACCTTGGTTACGGCAACACCATCACCACCACTGGAAAGAAGGAGGTGATTCTGAATATAGTTCCCAATCCATCCCACCTTGAGTCCTCTGCCCCAATCATCGAAGGGGTCTCCCGTGCACGGATCGACCACATTTATGGTGGTGATTACAACAAGCTGGTTCCCATTATTATCCATGGCGATGCAGCCATTGCCGGTCAGGGTGTGGTATACGAAGTTATCCAGATGTCAGAACTGGAGGGTTATAAGACAGGCGGGACAATCCACTTGGTGATCAATAACCAGGTTGGTTTTACAACCTCTTACCTGGAGGGCCGCTCATCCACCTACTGCACCGATGTGGGTAAAGTGACCAAAGCACCTATCTGGCATGTGAACGGCGACGATGTGGAGGGACTGGTGCATGTGATCCGTATGGCCATCGAATACAGACAGTTTTTTCACACCGATGTATTCATCGACATCCTGGGTTACCGGAAATATGGCCACAATGAAGGGGACGAGCCCAGGTTTACCCAGCCCACCCTTTATAAAGCAATCGCCAGACATCCCAGTCCGCGCGACATATACAGCAATGAGCTGATCGTGCAGGGGGTTATGGATCAGAAAGAGATTTCGGCTGCCGAAGCCGATTTTGACTCCTCCCTTGAGAAACAGCTGGATGCCTCGCGAAAACAGAAGAAAGTAACCATACAGCAGTTCATGGAGGCCGAATGGATGGGGATGAAATATGCCACCACAGCCGAGTTCCACGATTCGCTGGAGACAGGTGTAGACAGGCAGTCGCTCGATAAGATCGCCCGTAAGATCACCACACTGCCCGAGGACCTGGTATTCTTTAAGAAGACCACCAAACTGGTGGAGGAGCGTGCAAGGATGTACCAAGAGAACCGGGTTGACTGGGCCCTTGGGGAGCTGTTTGCCTACGGCTCAATGGTACTGGAGGGCCATCCTGTGCGGATCAGCGGACAGGACTCTATCAGGGGAACCTTCTCTCACCGCCACGCCGGGATGGTGATGGAACAGACCACCGAGATTTACTTCCCCCTGAAATATATCAACACGGAAAAACAGGCACCCTTTAACATCTTTAACTCACCGCTGAACGAGTACGGGGTACTCGGTTTTGAATACGGCTATGCCATGTCCTGCCCCAATACCCTCACCATCTGGGAGGCTCAGTTCGGCGATTTTGTGAATGTGGCCCAGGTCATACTCGACCAGTACATCTCCAGTGCGGAGGAGAAATGGGGAGTGATGAACGGGCTGGTACTCTATCTCCCGCATGGCTTTGAGGGACAGGGCCCGGAACACTCCAGCGCCCGTATCGAACGCTTCCTGATCCTGGCTGCCAGGAGCAACATGCACATCATTAATCCCACCACACCGGCCAACCTTTTCCATGCCCTGAGGAACCACATTCAGAAGAAGTCCAGGGTTCCTCTGGTAGTCTTCACACCCAAAAGCCTGCTGCGCCGTCCGCAATGCATCTCAACGATCGATGACCTGGAAAAGGGAAAGTTTGAACCGGTCTATGACGATACCAATAACGATGTGGATGAGGTCAGACGCGTGGTATTCTGCAGCGGAAAGGTCTATTACGACTTGCTGGCCAGGAAGCAAAAACTGGGAGTCAGGGACATTGCGCTGGTAAGGATGGAGCAGATCTTCCCCTTCCCTGAACACAAGGTGAAATCGATCCTGAAAAAGTACCGCAACAACATGCTCACCCTCTGGGTACAGGAGGAGCCTGAGAACATGGGAGCATGGTACTTCATACGGAACGCAATGAAAGACATGGAGATTTTACCGGTCACCCGTCAACCCTCGGGAAGCCCGGCCACAGGCCTCTTCAAACTCCACGAGATCAGTCAGGTCGAGATTATCGACAAGGTATTCAGGGAGTGCACCTGCGAACTTATGAAAGTTTATTGCGGACTACAGTGTGTGATCGGAAGCTCCCGGGAAGAGATCCTGAAACAACACTACTATTTCGATAAAGAGAACCCTAAATCGTAACACTATGGCCCTGGAAATCAAAATACCCAGTCCCGGCGAATCCATCACAGAAGTTGAACTTGCCTCCTGGTTTGTGGAAGACGGCGCCCTGGTGAACAAGAATCAGGAGGTGGGTGAGATCGAATCGGAAAAGGCAACCCTTCCGCTCATCGCAGAACAGGCAGGTCAGCTGAAAATTCTTGTACCCGAAGGTGAAACGGTGAATGTGGGTATAGTGGTCGCCACCATCGATACCAGCGTTGAGGTAAGCCAGGCAACAGCAACCGAATCTAAAGTTCCCGCAGCAGAAACAACCAAAGCAGCAAGCACCACAACCGAATCCTCACCAGAGTATCCCGGGATCAAAGCCACCCCCGTGGCAAAACAGATTATGGAGCAGGAGGGGCTTTCGGTGGATGACATTATCAGGGGGCTGAAGAAGATCACCGCTGCCGATGTGAAACGGGTAATACAGCAACCCGCAGGTGTACCCCTCCCGGCCAGGACAGAGGCATCCAGGGATGAGGAGCGTAAAAAGGTGAGCCAGCTGCGCAAAAAGATCAGCAATCGGCTGGTGGCAGTCAGGAACGAGACAGCCATGCTCACTACCTTCAACGAGGCTGATATGAGTGCCATCATGGCCATCCGGAAAAAGCACCAGGACAGGTTCGTGGAGACCCACGGTATCAAACTGGGATTTATGTCCTTCTTCACCAAAGCAGTCACAGAGGCACTGAAGCTCTACCCCTCGGTCAACTCCCATCTGGACGGAGACGAGGTGGTCTCACCTCAGTACTGCGATGTAGCCATTGCCGTACAGACCGACAAAGGACTGATGGTCCCGGTACTCCGCAACGCGGAGTCGCTCGGACTGGCAGAGATTGAGCTTAGTATTGCAGACCTGGCCGGCAGGGCCAGGAAAGCCAGGCTGAGTATTGAGGAGATGACCGGTGGTACTTTCACCATCTCCAACGGGGGGATCTACGGATCAATGCTCTCCACCCCCATCCTCAATCCGCCGCAATCGGGTATCCTGGGAATACACAACATCATTGAGAGGCCGGTGGCCATCAATGGTAAAGTGGAGGTAAGGCCAATGATGTACATTGCCCTCAGTTACGACCACAGGGTAATCGACGGAAAAGATTCAGTGGGATTCCTGAAGGCAATTAAGGAGTTCATCGAGGAGCCCTCCCGCCTCATCTTCGGAGCAGGTTCGGCCGAGCAGCACCTGCTTGAAATATAATAAGCCCTTAACGGTACTGATAGCTCCTGGTGGTAATCACCTCGGGAACAATTCTGTCGTCCGTCAGGTAGATCAGGCGTTTTGTCCAGTTGCCATTCTCATCGAACTTGGTGTACTCATAGAGCTGGGTTCCCGATACCTCGCCGGATAGCTCCTTCTGGAAACTCTTTACCATAAGCGCCTTGTCATAGACAAAGTGATTGGTTACCTCCCGCTCGTCGACCACCCTTACCTGGCTCACGATCCTGCCTTTTGAATCGAAATAGCTGGCCCCTTCATAATGGAGGGATTCCCCCTCCCATACCTCGAAGTTTACCTGCTTATCCGAGACACGCTCCATAAGGGTCCGGGTGGTACGTCCGTCCATCAGTGAGTGAAAGGCCTCCTCCACCTTTTCACCATTTTCCTTTCTTACGATGGTATATCCAATGGTATCCCCGTTATGGGTGAGTGCCAGGCTCTTCACATAATTCCCTTCGGCATCGTATTGAATGATACGGTGTCCATACATGCCGGGCTTACCGGTTTCCCAGCTATCATTTTTATGCACCGCTTCATACTGGTGCTCGGTAACACTGCTGATATCGCCCTTCAGGCCGGATTTGGCCACGTCGGTGTCCCCTCCCGAGCAGGAACCCAGGATCAAAACCAAAGAGAAAAGAATTAGATAATTTTTCATTACTGTTTATTGATGTAGTTAAGTACCTGGATAATCATTGAACGCTGCTCATCGTTTGTGGCCAGCTCCGAAGCCCTTTCAAGAGAGATCCGGGCCCCATCAACATTCTGCAGAAAAAAAAGAACCATCCCATGGTAGAAATAGTAGTCGTACTGCTTATCCAGCTCAATGCAAGTGGAGAACCACTCCTCCCCCTTTGCCATCAGTTCAGGGGTCTGGTACTGCTGGTCCATATCCACCACCTGCGATGCAACGCCAAACAACCACCCGTGATCATCCTTCCGGTCGGCTGCAAAGCGTGTATCAATATATTTTATCAGCTCTTCAAACTGTTCACTATGGTAGTAGTATTGAATAAAGGGCATCGATTTCAGATCTCTCGACTCCTCCATCTCCATCTCCAACAGCGGCGCCAGCTCATTTGCCATCCGGCTGATCAGCACAATATTCTCCTGCTCCAGGGCCTTAACCAGGGTACTGTTATAGATCGTCTGAAGCGCAGGAACATACTCCTTTCCCAGCACCCTTTTGATCCGTTCCGTTTCGGTGGTAAAAAGGGGCCACCAGGAATCCTCAAGGTCCATATAGAAAGCCACAACACGGATATCACCATCCCGCAGCTCGTCACCAATTTTCATTCTGATGTAATCGCCTGCAAGGTTCTCGGCCTCCTCCTCATTGCCCATCTCCCTGACCAAGCTGATGTAATCGGCATAGTCCTCGACGGTAATTGTGCCATTCTCAACCTCACCCCGGTATCCTTCCAGGACCTTGTAGTTTACAACCAGCTTATCCAGGTAGGGAAGAAGCTCAGCTGCCGGCTTGTACCCCACCAAAGAACTCACCGGGTCGCCCTCATCACTGAAAATATACATGCTTGGGTAACCCTGCAGCTGCTGTTCAGCTGCATACTTTCTCCCGAAATCGGTTTCACCATCCATCCGCACATTCACAAAGTGCTTGTTCATATATTCCGCTACCGCCTCATCGGCATAGACCTCCGCATCCATCTTTTTGCAGGGGCCGCACCAGCTGGCATACACATCCACAAACATCATGAGCATACCATCGTCGGCCTTTTTCTGCGCCGCTTCCAAATCACCAGCAGTCACCACCTCGATAAATTCCACCTGCGAAAAGGCGGCAAACGAAAGTGCCAGCATTATAAACAACAGGGGTACCCTGAACAATCTTCTCTTCATCTTTTCCATCTTATAAGATCCCGCTCTCTTTAAGGACCGCAAGATACTGATCCGATTCTTTTTCCCAGCATAATTCTTCAGCAGCAAGCTCAAGGGCCTGGTCCCAGGCACCCCTTTCATGCTCCTCCAGCATAAACCTGACCACCTTTGCTATATTCTCTGGGTCACGCTTCCTGATGGCCACACCGATTCCGTAGCTCTCCACGATCTTTGCCATCTCGGGCAACGATGAGCAGAGCACCGGTATCCGGCACTGTATATAATCAAAAATCTTATTGGGCAGTGCATAACGGTAATTCCGTCCCAGGTCCTCCTCCAGCGATATCCCCAGCCTGGCCGAGCTGGTAAGATGAACGAGCTCAGTCGGATTAAGCCTTCCCGCGAAGACCACCCGCTCCGAAACCCCTTCCGCCTCAACCAGTTCCTTCAGTTCCTGGTCAATATCGCCCGTTCCGGCTATGACAAAGGTAACTTCCTCCAGTTGCTTCATGGTATGGATCATCAACTCCAGTCCGCGACCCACATTGAGAGCCCCCTGGTAGATAATCATGGCCCTCTCGCCGGGCATATCCTTCTCCATTATACCACTCCTTCGCCCGGGTACATTCCGCACCACCTTAAAACGGGTTCCATAAATTCTACGGTAAATCGTGGCTATGGGATAGCTTACAGTAATGGCATGATCGAGCCGGGGAAGCAGTCTGCTTTCGATCCATTTCCATACCGATTGCACCAGTTTTCGGTCGATTAGTTCCGGGACCTGGGTGAAAAATTCGTGGCTGTCGTAGATCAGTATCACCCCCCTTATTTTTGCGGCCAGAAAAACGGCCGGAAGAGTATCCAGGTCATTGGCAATAAAAAGCGACGGGCGTGGAGCAAATATCAGGTATAGAAAAAGCCTCATTGTGAAAAAGGCGTAGAAGAGCGGTCCCTTGTTAATCAGCATGCTGAAACGGCGAACCTTAAACTGCTGAACCTCAACCTCAGGGCTCCATTTCCATCTTCGCCCTATGCAGGTCACATCCATCCCCTGGTAAACCAGCATGTTCGCCACTCGATGCACCCGTTGGTCGGTTACCAGGTCATTGGTCACAGAAATGTATACCCGTTTCAAATCAGCTCTCAAAGTTTCGGTCTAAAGATATGATATTAGAACGAATCATTCCTATATTTATGACATGTCAGTCCTGCAACAAAACCACCCACTCAGGGAACACAACTCATTCCGTGTTGACGTTCACAGCTCACTCTTCGCCAAACCCTCCACCGCGGGCGAGCTGCAGGAGGTCCTGAAGAGCTATGATTACCGTAACAGGCCACTCCTGGTCATAGGTGAAGGAAGCAACATCCTCTTCACAAAAGATTTCGACGGACTCATTCTGAAACCCGACATGAAGGGGATCGACATTCTGGAAGAGAATGAGTCGGAGGTAGTGGTACGAGTGGGAGCAGGCGAGAACTGGGACAGCTGGGTGAAACTAGCCACTTCTCAGGGGTGGTTCGGACTGGAGAACCTCTCATTGATCCCCGGATCAGTGGGATCGGCTCCCGTGCAGAACATCGGGGCCTACGGGGTGGAACTGAAGGACCATTTTGAATGGCTGGAGGCGTGGGATATGGAGAAGGAAAAGACTGTGACACTCGACCGGGAAATGTGCAACTTCGACTACCGCTACAGCACCTTCAAGGGGGAGTCACGCGACAGGTACATCATCATAGCGGTATGCTTCCGGCTTAGTAAGATCCCGGCCATGAAACTGGATTACGAGCAGATCGGCGAGGCCTTTAAGACGGCAGGCGGATCGTCGCCCGCCGACCTCCGGGAAGTGATCATCGACGTTCGCAATCAGAAATTACCGGACCCGGACGAGATTGGAAACGCGGGAAGCTTCTTCAAAAACCCAGTGGTCGACCGCACCATCTTCGTATGCATCCGGGTGGATCACAAGGATATCCCTCACTACCATGAACCCAACAACATGGTCAAGATTCCTGCGGCCTGGCTCATCGAGAAGTCGGGCTGGAAAGGGAAACGAATCGGCGATGTGGGCACCTGGCCCACTCAGGCCCTGGTCATCGTCAATCACGGCGGCGCCACCGGTACCGACATCTACGATTTCTCACAGCAGATTGTGGACGACGTGGAGAAAATTTTCGAAATTACATTGGAGCGGGAAGTCAACGTGGTGTAGCAGTACTCAGTACACAGTACTCAGTGGACAGTGCTCAGTACTCAGTACTCAGTGGACAGTACTCAGTACTCAGTGGACAGTACTCAGTACTCAGTGGACTGTACAC
>JAAEOI010000319.1 GCA_024244665.1 Bacteroidota bacterium
ATAAATATTCCGCCTATTATGCCAGCCAATAGACCGCTTCTAATGGAGTCCTTTCCCAGGCTGGGACCTACAGTGGTTTCCATCTCCAGATCCAGGTCTGCGGGGAGGCTTCCAGCACGCATAATGGCAATCATATCATTAACTTCCTCTTGAGTGAAATTACCCTCTATAATTCCTTTGCCAGGAATTCTGTCGCGTATTATCGGCGCGGAATAAAGAATTCCGTCAAGAATTATTGCTAATGGTTTACCTATACTACGTTCTGTTAATCGTCCAAATTTAGATCTGCCTGCCTGGTCAAATTCAAATCCTATGACAGGACTGATATCCTTGCGATCTGGATATACCCTAGTCAGATGCTCACCGGTAATTTCGATTTTGTTTCTTACCAGGAACCAATCTTGCGTATCTGCTACTTCTCCTTTTTTCTTTCTGATCCAATGCTTGTAAAATCCCGGAACCGCTTTTCCTGCTTTAGCATCATTGTACTCGGTGCTATCAGGTGCTGCTGCCAGCCTGAATTCAAGTTTTCCCAGCCGGGTTATTCGTTGCTTAAGACTTTCAATATCACTTTTGGTTGCACCTGGAACCTGTATCAGGATTCTTCTCATGCCCTGTTGCTGTAGCCGGTATTCCAATACTCCCTGCGGATCTATCCTCTTTTC
>JAAEOI010000320.1 GCA_024244665.1 Bacteroidota bacterium
AATATTCAATCACGAATAATCGATATATTTACTTTGATGGAGGGAGTGACGATTCCCTCTTTTGTGCGTTTGCCCGGGCTCTTTGCCCTGCACTCGGACCCTTTTTATAACCACCCGTCTCTTCACTTCCTACATCCGCACCTTTTCTAGGCCCTGTCCTGACACTATCTTTGTACATCGCGCCTGAAACTACCTTCTTTATTTCACCACTATTCAACGTTTCAGTTAATGAAGGGGTCACGATTTTATAGTCATTTTCATACTTCGCCACATCATTCAGTGTATTTACGATAGAACCCACAATCAGATTTATCCTGGTGGTCACCACATTGCCAGACCTGAAGAACTGTTCTACTGTCAAATAGGTAAGAGAATCAACAATAACAACGCTACTGTCTGAGAAGACCAGAGTAACACTGGAAAATGTACCGGTACGGATCTGGGTACCTTCAGAAAAAGTGCCACCGGATTCTTCAGGTATTGGTATCCAGTCAAATGTGTTTGGAAGCATCATCTCGATATCACCCTTTGCCTGATCAATGGTTACATCCAACAGTTGATCATCCTGTGCATAAATAGGAAGA
>JAAEOI010000321.1 GCA_024244665.1 Bacteroidota bacterium
CTCCCTGGTATCGCCGGCATCGCACAATGGGTAAATACCCACAGGGCTTCCGTGAGCAGGACTCTCCCGGGTAAAAGTTTCTCCGCTGATGGCTTCTTTCCAGCTTCCTTTGATAAGGATTTTATATCGGAATGGATTTTCAGGTAAGTTATAGGTCTTCATATTGATATCTGTTTTTGTCTGATGTTATAAATATATCTTCTTAATGGGGGTCTATCACCGTTAGGTATTGTCAGTAATTTTCATGGCCAGGATGTCAAACTGCAAATCGGCACCTTCGGTGGTGCGTCCTTCATCCATCAGGGCTGCTTTTGCCAGAGTGAATGCAGCCGGTTTCAGTTTAGTAAGATGGTCCAGTAAAGCATCCACCTCATCTCTTTCACCTCCTTCGTTCAGTATTCGGGATATCAGGCCCAGGCTAAGTGCTTCTATTGCCGGGATCCTCTCATTGAGCATCACCACCTCTTTGGCCTTTGCCTCCCCCAGAAGCTTGCGAAGCCTGGTCATCCCCCCCCATCCCGGGAGCCAACCATGCAGTAACTCGGGCGAACTGATTACCGTGCGGACGGTTCCCAGCCGAAAGTCACACGCAAGTGCCAGTTCCAGGCCGCCTCCCATCACATAACCCTCCAATAATGCCACGGTGGGTTTTGACAGCAATGCAATTTTATTAAAAAGTTGATTTCCAAAAAGTATCCATTCTTCGGCCTGACCGGTGGACAGGGAACGGAACTCCTTCAGATCAGCACCTGTGGAAAAGGCCTTTTCTCCAGCCCCGCAGATCAGTACAGCCCTGATGGAATCGATGCCGGCTATTTCACCGAACACCCGGTCCAGCTCCCTGAGCATCTCAAATCCCATGCAGTTGAGCTTCTCTGGATTATTTAGTGTGATCTCCGCAACACTACCGCTTACCTTGTATAATACTTTCTCTGGCATCGTGTCAAAATTAAAGGTCTTTTCCTAGGTTCATCAGCCCCTCAGCATAGATCCGCAAATCAATTTCCCGGA
>JAAEOI010000322.1 GCA_024244665.1 Bacteroidota bacterium
CTTCAGCTCACACTGTAAAGATAGTTGTTAATCCGAAAAAGGATGACCTCAACTGTGGCATAAGGCTGAATGTAATTATTCTCTTGATAAATAGGGGATTATTATTGATAAGGAGTTTGCGCATAAAGGATTATTCCCCTATTTTTATAGTATCATTATTTTGTTTAACAAAAGCTGACATCATGAAACAATTCAGGAGAATATCTGTATTAGCTATAATATTGATTTCAAGTATCATATTTTCAAGCGATGTGGATGCACAAAGGAGGCATCATCGTAATGGCGGAGGAGGCCATGGAGGCCATGGCAGCCATGGCGGAGGAGGCCATAGGGGTGGAGATGTCGGGGCACCGCTGGATGGAGGATTGCTTGCACTTCTTGCTGCCGCCGGAGGGGCATATGTTGTGGGTAGAAGGAAGAAGAAGAAAAATTCTGAGTAGTTAGTTCTGCTCATTACGGATAGAATGAAAAAGCCGGTCTCTTTAATGGAGCCGGCTTTTTGCATATATGAGATTTTCGAGAGTGTTTGTGTTACCAGCTTCCGCCGGCGCCCCCTCCTCCGAAGGAGCCACCTCCGCCGCCGCTGAAGCCTCCGAAGCCGCCTCCGCTGCCAAAGCCACCGCTTCCCGAGGAGAAGTTGCCAAAGCTGCCTGAGTGCCTGCCACCCGACATCATGCCCAGGGCCAGCCACAGGGGCAGATTGCTTCTTCTGCCTCCCATGCCGGAGCTTCGTCTGCGTCCGCCGAAGAAGATGGAGAAGAGGATGATCATGAAGATCACCCCACCGATGGAGGTTCCGCCCCGTGATGAGCTCTGCTGCCGGTACTGGTCGGGAGTGAACTCTCCCTCCAGCAATGAGATGAGTACATCGGCTGCAGCGTCAATGCCTTCGTAGTAGGCTCCCTGTTTGAATGCAGGGACGATTTCGTTCTCCACCACCCGTTTGGCGATGGCATCGGTAACAAACTCCTCCAGTCCGTACCCGGTAGTAATAAATACATCACGGTCCTGCATGTCCACCAGGATCACCAGCCCGTTGTCTTTTTCACTTTTTCCGACTCCCCAGGCTTCACCGATCCTCTGGGACAGGTCCGATACAGGATATCCCCCGTTGTCGGAGACCGTTACCACAAAGATCTGTGTAGAGTTTCGGTATTCAAAGGCGTTCAGTTTCTGGTTCAGGCGGCTTGCCTGCTCCTGGCTGAAAACACCGGCATAGTCGTTTACCCAGGCCTCCGGTGCTTTGGGAACGGGTAGTTTATCCTGCGCCATGATACCCACAGGGAGTATCACCAGGATACATATGATGATTGTATTGCTTATTCTGCTCATGATTTTCCAAAAGATATTTCGTCCGACAATTCGTTAACATCATCATCCTGGTATGGGAAGTGGGCCTTCAGTGCCTCTCCGGCCAGGAGGATTCCCTGGCTGAGTCCTTCAGCAAATGCTCCCTCATGGAACTGTTCCAGCATCTTCTCCCTGATGCTGTTCCAGAAATCGTCAGGGGTAACATTGTTGATCCCTGCATCGCCCAGGATAGCGAATTTTTTGTCCTTCACGGCCAGGTAAAAGAGCACTCCGTTCCGCTGTTCGGTCTTGTGCATCTCCAGTTTTTTAAACCACCAGGCTGCCCGGTCCATCACATCCTCTCTGCAATGGTTGTCGATGTGCACCCTGATCTCGCCCGAGGTGCTGGTTTCGGCCTGCTTAACGGCAGATGTGATTTTCTCTTTTTCCTCCTTTGAGAAAAAATTTGCAGCTATCATAATGGTGAAGAGTAAAAGGTAAGTGAGTAAATAAGTAAGTGGGTAAGAAAGTAAATGGGTAAATAAGTAAGAGGGTAAATAAGTAAGCGGGTGGTTAGAATTCGACGACGGGTGCGGTGTCGGATCCGGCCAGGGCCTCGAAATAGCCTTTCTTCTCAAATCCCTGGTTGTTTGCTACGATGCTGGCCGGGAACCTCCTGATGGATGTGTTGAAACCGCGGGTTACTTCGTTGAATTTGCGCCGCTCCACTGCAATACGGTTTTCAGTGCCTTCCAGCTGTGACTGGAGCTCCAGGAAGTTCTGGTTGGCTTTCAGGTCGGGATAACGTTCAATGCTCACAAGCAAACGGGATAGCGCACTGCTGAGGCCGTCCTGTGCCTGCTGAAAGGTGGCAAGTGACTCGGGAGTGATGTTAGAAGGGTCGATGGTCACACTGGTGGCCTTGGCACGGGCTTCGATCACTCCTGTGAGTGTCTCCTGCTCATGTTCGGCATAACCCTTCACTGTATTTACCAGGTTGGGGATCAGGTCGGCACGGCGCTGGTATACATTCTCCACGTTGGCCCATTGTCCTTCGATACCCTCTTCCAGTGTTACAAATCCGTTATATGTTCTGACGCCCCAGCGACCGACACCCAGTACAACCAGCATGAGGACCGCCACAACGATGATCAATGTTCTATTCTTCTTATTCATTTTTAAAATGGTTTGGTTCGGTTTTATAATGGAATCAAATTTACCAAAAGTCACATCATTACTTTCATGAACGGTGAAAAATCGGTAAAAAATCGATCAAGGTAACTGAATACTCAGAATGTGTTTTATAAATGACCGTATAGTCCGCCGCAGGGATGATGAATTTCGTATTTTTGGGCCAAGAAATTCAAAGCACATGACTCAGAAAGAATTTAGAGCGGCTGTTGCCGAAGGTATACCAGCTGAACTACCCCGTGTTCAGCCACGCGATCCATCCCTGAATCACGCTCCAAAACGAAAGGCGATCCTCTTGGAGCCAGAGAAGAAGCTGGCTCTCAGAAATGCGCTCCGCTACATTCCCGCTGCTCACCATGCTGAGCTGGTTAAGGAGTTTGCCCGGGAGCTGGAAGAGTATGGACGGATCTATATGTACAGGTACAAGCCGGACTATGAGATCACCGCACGCAGCCTGGATGCCTTTCCCTACCGGTCGGTTCAGGCCGGGGCCATCATGATGATGCTCTCCAATAACCTGGATCATGCTGTGGCGCAGCACCCCGATGAGCTGATTACATACGGAGGCAACGGGGCGGTGTTCCAGAACTGGGCTCAGTACCGGCTAAGTATGAAATACCTGTCGGAAATGAGCGACCAGCAAACGCTGGTTCTCTATTCGGGTCACCCAATGGGGCTTTTCCCTTCCCATGCGGAGGCGCCCAGGGTGGTGGTGACCAACGGCATGGTGATTCCCAACTATTCGGGACAGGATGATTATGAACGGATGAACGCACTGGGTGTGAGTCAGTATGGCCAGATGACCGCCGGATCGTTTATGTATATCGGTCCCCAGGGCATTGTCCACGGGACCACCATTACCGTGATGAATGCGGCCCGGCTGAAGCTGGGTGGTGATTCGGGCATGAAGGGGAGGCTGTTTGTGACCTCAGGCCTGGGCGGTATGTCGGGCGCACAACCCAAGGCTACGGTGATTGCAGGGGGGATCTGCGTGGTGGCCGAGGTGAATCCCAGGGCCACCCAAACCCGTCATTCACAGGGCTGGGTAGATGAGGTTTTTGATGATCTGGATCAGCTGGCAGAACGTATTGAAACGGCCCGGAGGGCCGGAGAAGCAGTCTCCCTTGCCTACCAGGGCAACGTGGTGGATCTGTTGGAGTTTCTTTCGGATCATAGGATCGGGGTCGACCTCGGATCCGATCAGACCTCCCTTCATAATCCCTTTGGCGGGGGATACTACCCGGTCGGGATTAAGTTTGAGGAGGCCAACCGTATGATGGCTGAGGAGCCCGAAGCATTCAGGGAGGCGGTCCATGCATCGCTCCGCCGGCATGTGAAGGCTGTGAACAATCTGAGTGAACAGGGGATGTATTTCTGGGACTATGGCAATGCATTCCTGCTGGAGTCGGGCCGTGCAGGGGCCGATGTGTTTGGTGAGGATGGTTCGTACCGCTACCAGTCCTATGTCCAGGCGATCATGGGACCGCTCTTCTTTGATTACGGATTCGGTCCCTTCAGGTGGGTTTGCAGCTCTTCCGACCCGGCCGATCTGGCCATAACGGACCGGATTGCTACAGAGGAGCTGGAGATTATTGCTAAAGAGGTGCCTGAGGAGATCAGGGGGCAGATGGAGGATAACATCCATTGGATCAGGGAGGCGGAGGGCCACAAAATGGTAGTCGGCTCACAGGCCAGGATTCTCTATGCAGACAGTCAGGGAAGGATTGCCATTGCCAGGGCTTTTAACAGGGCCATCCGTGATGGAAAGATATCCGGACCGGTGATCCTGGGACGCGATCACCACGATGTGTCGGGGACAGATTCGCCCTACCGGGAGACCTCCAATATCTACGATGGTTCAGCCTTTACAGCCGATATGGCTGTCCAGAATGTGATTGGTGATTCATTCCGTGGTGCCACATGGGTATCCATCCACAACGGGGGAGGAGTTGGCTGGGGCGAGGTTATAAATGGAGGATTTGGAATGGTTCTGGATGGTAGTGAAAAGGCGGAAAGTCGCCTTGAAATGATGTTGCACTGGGATGTGAACAACGGGATTGCCCGCCGGAGCTGGGCCAGGAACAAGGGGGCCATGAATGCCATTCAAAGGGAGATGGAAAGGACCCCGGGTCTGAAGGTAACACTGCCCAGCCTTGTGGATGATGAACTGATTGAGGGGTTAATCAGAAAATAATGGAGTAGGGTTTTGGAATATGGACTTTAAAACTCGCCTTCACTGAGCATCACGAGCATGCAGGCACTCACCGGTTCGATCTCCTCTTTCTGCAGCTTTGCCATGAAAGGGGGATTGACTGTTCCCGGATTGAAAATAACCCGTTTCGGTTTCAGTGAGATAATGTAGTCGTAATAGTCCTCCTGCCGTGATGATCCAATATACATCGAGATAGTGTGAACACCTTCGATGGCCGGTTTGCCCACCAGGATCTCTATATCTTCAATCTCACCACTCCGGAATCCCACGGGAACTACCTCCTTTTCGTGCCGCTTCAGGCTCTTTACCGCTTTGTAGGAGAACCTGACCGGATTCGGGCTGGCGCCCAGTACTAATGTTTTTGTATTTTTCAATCGCCTGCTGTTATGGGACTAACAAAGATAGGTTTTTATTGGATCAATGCTACTGCATAGGCGGAGATACCCTCTTCCCTGCCGGTGAAGCCAAGTTTCTCTTCGGTGGTGGCCTTGACGGATACTGCTCCCGCCTCAATTCCGAGACAGCATGCTATCTCTTCCCGCATCTGAGGAATGAAGGGTTTGATTTTCGGGAGCTGCAGGCAGACCGTAGAATCGATGTTGCCCACCCGGTAGCCGTTTTTCCTGAGCAGGTTGCCCGTCTGTTTTAGCAGCAAGGTACTTGCAATGCCTCTGTAGGCCGGATCGGTATCGGGGAAGTGGGTTCCGATATCACCCAGGGCGGCAGCGCCCAGCAGTGCATCGCAGATGGCGTGGATCAGCACATCGGCATCGGAGTGGCCCAGGGCCCCTTTTTCATGTGGAATTGACACGCCCCCAATCCAGAACGGAATATCCGGCTCAAGTCGGTGCACATCGTATCCAAAACCGATGCGGAATCCCATAAGATATCTATTATAGGTTGAACCCCAGGGTAAACCTCAGGGTATTGGCAAGGGGACTGTTCTGTCCGTTGGTGGGTACCAGGTAGGAAAAGTCAAGTGCAAAAACGTTCAGTTGCAGGCCGATCCCTACTGTAAAGTACTTACGGTTTCCCTTGGTGGAGTGTTCATTGAAGTAGCCGGCACGGATGGCAAACTGACTCCTGTACCAGTACTCCAGTCCCACGCTGTAGGCAATCTCATTAAACTCCTCACTTGCCACACTGTAACTATCCTTATTCGTATTGTAAATTCCCGGAGCATCATAGAAAGATTGAACCATGCCCATGACCACCGATCCGGGAGCCTCTTTTCCGCGGACAATAATGTCATCGCCGGTGGCTGTATCCTGGGTGATTACCGGGGAGGTGGGAACCAGAAGCTTGTTCAGGTCCACCGCTGCAGTGATGCTGTTGTAGTCATCAATATTGTATGTGAAGCGACCCCCGATCTTCAGGTTGGTGGGGATGGGTGTTTTCTCCGCATCGGCCGTATAGGAGAGGGGGGTTCCCATATTGGTGATGCTGGCACCTACGGCCCATTCGCCATCACCGGGACCCACGTCAACCTGGTTCTGGTAGTAGAATCCAAGGTCGGCTGCAAAGGAGATACCTGGCTGGGTCTCCTGTCCGTCGGCTGTATTCTGACCGGCGGTGAGGTCGGAGCGGATGAAACGGAAAGCGATCCCTCCCGAGAAATGGTCGGTAAAAAGCCTTGAGTAGCCGGCGTCTACCGCAAATTCGTTGGGATTGTACTGCCCGGTTATAGTTCCTGTTAGGTCGGTGAAGACAATGTTACCCAGTGAGAAGTACCTCAGTGAGCCGCTCAGTACCTGTTTATCGTCAAGACGGTAGTAACCTGAAAGATAGGCCAGGTTAATGTCCGGGATCAGGTTCCTGAGCCAGGGTGTGTATGAGATGGCAAATCCGCCATCACTCTCTATGAATGCGTATTTACCTATATTCCAGTGCTGGGAATTCACATCGGGTGAGGTTGCGGCACCAACATCTCCCATGGCTCCGGCCCTTGAGTCGGGTGCAATGGTTAAAAACGCTACAGCAGTCTTAATGGTATTCAGATCTTGACCTGCAAGCTCGCCGGAATTGCCCTGGCTTTGTGCCGAAGTATTTATTGTAGTACCTATTAAAGCTCCGGCAATCAAAATGTTGAAGCCGAATCTAAATCCTTTTGACATCTCTATAGTTTTGTTAATCAAATATAATACGATTTCAGCAAAAAGCAGTCATCTTCAGCACTTTTTGTCTGCTTAGTAAGTACGGAAAATTATATATTTTAGTATATATCGAGCGATTCATTTCCACAAAATTATTACAAAAGTACAACTTTTCCACTAGCTGTAGCTATTTCGCCCTCTTCTGTTGTAATTGTTGCTTTATATATATAGATGCCTCCTCCAAGTTTTGCACCCCCGGCAGAAGTACCGTCCCAGGGCACCGGTTCGAGCCGGAAACCAGGCGAATAAACCTGCTGATCGATGATGCGGACCATCTCGCCGGACAGGTTGTGAATGGTCAGAACCAGCCTCATTGAACGGTCGGGCCTGTTGTGTTCAATGTTGAAGAGGGTCTGGTCGCTGAACGGATTGGGGTAGTTAAACAACTGTTCAATCAGCATCTCCTCCGAATCCACCACGAGGAATTCGAGGTTCTCTTCTGCCGAATTGTTGTGGATATCCCACACTTTGACGGTGATCTGGTGTGGTCCAGTGGACAGGCTCGAGTAAGGATACCTGATCACCCCTGTATTGTAACTGTCGGCGCCGGCCTGGAAAAATTCATTAAGGATAATGGCATTGCCCCGGTTTTCATCCAGGATGGCCGTAATGTCGTGCCCGATCCCGTTCCCAGTGGTGTTGATCCCGAAGTTGTCCTGTGCTGTCACCA
>JAAEOI010000323.1 GCA_024244665.1 Bacteroidota bacterium
AATCTCGAAAAAATTCCTGCTTATTTAGATTGATTATGGATTTGTGTTCCCGATGTGTATATAAAATTCAGATATAGGACAGGCCATACAAATCTTTTCAAAGAAATTAACTCTACCAATGGTGAGATGAGTTATCAGAATAGCTGGATAAACTACCACTCAGATTTCCTAACTGGGACTACCTGGAAATAAAAAGGTATAACGAACCCTTGCTTTTCAATAGGCTTATCAATGAGTTTAGAAAGAATTTAGAAAATTCCGAGAAGCCAATCATCATTATTGATCCATATCCGGGTGAGATTTTGGTTGATCTTGCATGGAAGCTTCAAGCCAGGATAATTAGACACCGAATTAGATTTCTTCTTGCCTTCCCCGGTTTTATCAAACACTATCCGGCTGAAATCAGTATTTTAAGGACATAGTATAAGCGTGTATGCAATATTGTACACATGTAGTTAAGCGCCTATAGATAAAAAACAGGCATTCACAGATAAAAAGACTTGGATAGAAGATTCGTTTTGATTGAGAGAGAAATTCAGGGGACTTTTGATTCATGAATAATTACGAAAAACTATAATCATGAGTAAAAGAGCAGTTCTGACACACATTTTAATTTGGATCGTTTGGTTCGTACTGGTATTTCTCGGCTGGCGTTTTAATGGCCAATTTCAGGATATCCCTTATATGATCTCAAGTACTGTCATCATGGCATTTTGGTGGACTTCAAGTTTTTACTTTTTTTATCTATACCTGGTACCACGATATCTTGAGAAAAAGAGGATTCTGGTATTTATTGTGTTTGCATTGCTTTTTGTTGTAGGGGTTATGCCATTGCTGGTACAGTTATTATTTAAGATTCACATTAGAGTATTTGGAGAGCAAGTGACTTCAATTAATCCAGCTCCAACTTCTGCTTTATGGGGGATGAGTATTATGGTAACAGCATTTTGGAGCGGTTTGGGTATGTTTTTCAGATTTGGAAGTGCCTGGTTCAGAAACATACGGTTAAAAAAGGATCTGGAGAACAAAAATCTTCTCAGTGAATTAAAGACACTAAAATCCAAACTTAATCCGCACCTCCTGTTTAATACATTGAATAATATTGACACTTTAATTCGGACAAATCCGGAACAAGCTTCTGATGCTTTGTCAAAACTTTCAGATCTCCTGCGGTATGTTATTTATGACACAGAGACTGAAGAAGTATCGATTCAGGAGGAGATTGACAACATTCAAAAATATATTGAGCTGGAAAAAATCAGACTCATACATCCTGATAACGTAGAATTTACAGCTGATGTAAAAAATGAGATAGAGATTCCCCCAATGATTTTTCTCCCATTTGTCGAAAATGGATTTAAACACAGTAATTTAAATAACCCTGAACATAAATTGGAAATCTCCATATCTGAAAATGCCAATGGTATTATATTTCATTGCATAAATCAGATACATGACAGAAAACAAAACAATAAATACTCCGGGATAGGATTGGAGCTTGCGAAAAAAAGATTGGATCTGCTCTTCCCCGATTCTCATCAATTGAAGATTGGTCAGGTTGACAATAAGTTTCATGTTGAACTAAAGTTGGAGCTATCGAAATGATAAACTGCATTATTATTGAAGATGAGCCTCTGGCAATTAAGAAGCTGGTGAGTTTCATTGATAAGGTGCCTTCTCTTAAGCTGTTGGAGACATTTAACTCAGCGGTTCCGGCATTTGACTTTCTAAATGTGAATACGGTGGATCTGATATTCCTGGACATTGAAATGAAAGAACTAACTGGAATCGAACTGCTTGAGTCAGCAAATATCGGCTCAAAGGTGATTATTACCACCGCTTATGATAAATATGCGATCAAGGGATTTGATCTGCAGGTAAGTGACTATTTATTAAAACCCATCACTTTCAATCGATTTGTAAAGGCCATAGATAAAATCTCGGTTGAATTAAAAAAGAGTGTCGTAGACAGACATAAAAAAATCTTTGTGAAAACTGAATACAGACTGGAGGGGGTTGATACTGCTGAAATCCTGTATATTGAAGGTATGGGAGATTATCGGAGGATTGTAACTCATCATAAGAAGATTATGACATTACAGACTTTCAATGATATAACAGAATTGTTACCAAATGGGAAATTCTATCGAGTACACAATTCATACATTGTATCTCTTGATAAGATTGAAAAAATCGAACGAAACCGCATTTCGATAAAAGACAAGGTGATTCCGATTAGTGAATCTTTTGGAAAGGATTTTTATAAAAAAATAGGCAAGTAATAGAGCCGGCGTACAATATGTTGTATCAACCATTTGTATTGGCCCATCTTTTGCAAAATAATAACAATATGCGCCAATAAACGACAGATACACAAATCGTTAAAAGAAGGCAACCAAATTGAATCCAGATATGTATAAGATGAGTTTCTCCTAATGAACATATAGCTGAAGGATATCCCGGAGGTGAATTCGAGATATTTAATCAAAGCAAACTTGAAAAAATAAAAAGCCTGAAACATGACGAAGGAAAACAATCCTATCAGGGAAAAAATTCTGAAAGGAATGGAGCTTACTCATAAATACATGGTTCAACCCACTCAGGAATATGAAGGTACTCTCCTGCCAATAATGAATATGCCTCTGCGACCCTCTTTTCGGTGAGTCAGAAAGACCGGGATATATGAAAGAAATGTTGCCAGGATCACAGCAAGAAAAATGAGTAAGTGGCTCTCAATTAATTGAAACCCTAAACCAAAGGCGATAAACATAACATTTGTAAATAGAATTATCAATGTGGCCTTTAGATGTGAACCTGTCAGATCTACCAGGCGGTGGTGAATATGATTGCGGTCTGGCTTAAATGGTGAAGACCCTTTTACCACCCTGACAATAAACACGCGAAGTGTATCAAATATAGGTACGATCAACACACAAATTGCTACTGCAGAGCTTGATGAAATGTTCGCAATTCCGGTTGCAGTACTCTCAAATTCTAAGAATTTAATTAAAAATATGGAAATGAGGAGTCCAATTAGCATAGATCCGGTATCGCCAAGAAAAATTTTATTTCGCTTTCCAAAAACGTTAAACACAAAGAATATCATCAAACTGCCAATCAAACTGGCGCTAAAAATTGCATAGTTCAGATGTCCCGATAATGCAAACCAAATACCAAAAAACAAGGCACTGAGGATACCGATTCCCGCAGCGAGACCATCTATTCCGTCAATCAAATTGAAACTATTAATTAGAAGCAAAATCAGAAATATGGTTACCAACACACTCATGATGTAATTCATTTCGCCAATTCCAAACAGCCCATGCAGATTGGCAATCCTGATATCCCCAAGTCCAACAATAATAAATATGGCCATCAACTGACCTGCCAATTTTTTGCTTGGCGACAAACTGATGAGATCATCTTTGAGCCCTAAGAAGAAGATAATCATCATTCCTGCAATCATATATATACTTCCAAATAAAATGGCAGAAAAAATAACACTGGCAAAAACAGCCACTCCTCCCAGGCTTGGAGTTGGGGTATGGTGAGATGCTCGTTCATTTGGATTATCAAACAGTCCCTTTTCCTGGGAAACCCTGACAATGATCGGAATTCCAAAATATGTAATTCCGAATGCTGTTATAACGCTTAGCGCCATTAGTAACCATCCTGATAAAAAAAGGTCAAATAACCCAGTTGTAAAATGCATAATCTCTTGTTAAATATGAATCCATGGCATTAGCAATAATTCTATACGTCATAAATACAAGGAAAGTTACGAGGCTATAGGAATTTTTCACCTGATAATAGTGCGGGAAACCCTGTAAATTTTCAGGTATAACTATAAAAGATTGAAAAAAATAAGACAATCCCCTGCGTGATACTCTGCAAATACCAACCGACGATGATTGGCTTGTCTAGGAAACCTTCCCTGGTGGAGCTGATATCGCTGAGGGGGATTTCTCCTTATGGAGATTCATGCTGTATACAACATTTCCAACATAGGATATAATTTTATTTCGTGTTTTTTAGTTTTTGTTGTAGCAAAGGAGGTGCCCTGATGATTAGGATTTTTCGAATAATAGGCATAATACTGCTTTGTGGTTATTGAGATCAGGATCAATTTGGCCGGATATCCTCCCAACATGCCTAAAAAAGCACTAATACTTAGTAAAAAAGCATTGGTTAAGCCAGTAATGCTATTGAAAAACGTAACAGGAGAGCTAATAAAAGAGTACCCTGGAATCCCAATTGAGAAGGTCTGGTATCCATTTTCCCAATATTATACCATCGACTTTTCCGATTTCCGTGAACAAGGAAGTTATTACTTTGAACTACAGGGCGAAGGTGTTCTAAGCCGGACTTTCCAAATTGACTCCTACCCAAATTGGCAGGAAGATGTGGTTGGTTTTATACGAACGCAACGCTGTGGGTTTAATCCCTTTGTCAAAGAGTTCTGCCACCAAAAAGATGGCTTGAGTTTTTTTGGAATACGCCCTGATTCCACCAGAATTGACGCTACCGGTGGGTGGCACGATGCAGGCGATCAGCTGAAATATCTCATCACCGGCAGCAATACAACAGCAAGATTGCTTATGGCCTATCAGATGAGACCAGGAACTTTTAAGGACGAGTTCAATACAGCGGGACTGCCAGGTGCCAACCATTTGCCCGATATTCTGGATGAAGCCAAATGGGGGCTGGAATGGATATTAAAACTTCACCCGGGCCCCAATGAATTGTATCACCAGGTAGGGGACGACAGGGACCACCGTGGTTTCAAATTACCACATGAAGATAACGCCGATTACGGCTGGGGCACCAACAGTTTTCGACCTGTTTATTTTGCAACCGGCAAACCTCAAGGCCTTTCGAAATACAATAGCCAGGCCACAGGCATTGCTAATCTGGCCGGGCGTTCGGCGGCTACCCTGGCGTTGGGTTATGACATATTCAGCGAGATGAATGGATATGAGGCCTTTGCTGATACTTGTTTGCGAGCTGCAAAGGAACTGTATGAACTGGGGCAGCAGCAGGAAGGTTATCAGCAAGGCAATAGTTACGGAGCACCTTACCGTTATGAAGAAAATACCTGGGCGGATGATATGGAGTGGGCAGCCGCACATTTATACAAGCTTACAAGGGAGGAAATTTTCCTGAAAGATGCCCGTAGATATGCAGAAATCATTGGAAACTGGTCATGGATGGAACGTGATACTGCCGGTCACTACGAGATGTATCCCTTTGTCAACATGGGTCATTATACACTCTGGCAGGTTGGTTCGGCCACCGACAAACAACAAATGATTGAGTATTACGAACACAACCTGGACAGAATTCAGAAAAGAGCTGATGAAAATCCCTATGAAGTGGGTCACCTGTTTATCTGGTGCTCAAATAATCTTGCAGCGGCAGTGGCAACTCAAGCCATGCTATTTGAAGCAATGACAGGCTCTCAAAAATACCGTTCCCTGATGCAAAACCACCTCAATTGGTTGTTTGGCCTAAAGCCCAAAGAGTGGAAGATCTGCAAGGGGCTTTCATCAGGTCTGACACCCTTGAAAAAAACATCTACCTCTGTTTTACAGGGCACGACCTTGCCGAAGGCTTTGAGCATGTACTTCAGGTGTTGAAAAACTAAATGGAATGAATGGTTTTCACCTGCTCCTGCACCCGGGAACCAGTGATTGAATTGAAAAATTAGGAATCCCTGGTGGAAAGTCCAATATTCCGTGGGGTCGATGAGCGCTGGATGAGTGTGTCCGACGCTTGGTCTTGAATGAGATCATCATTGCGGCCATAAGAGTCTGACCAAGCTCGGGAGTATAGGCGGGTATAGCGAAGGGAAACGGCAGGAACTTGCCCTGTTCAACCTTCTCGGTTCTCTTTTGCTTCCGCGAAAGCCTTTGATCTGCCCGCCCTGCTTCCTGGCAGAAGACACTGGCAGATATGAATGCGAATAAAGTAGAGTAAAAACCTAATGCAGCGCTGATTTTTTGTTGGCAGCCACATAAACCATTGAGATTTTTTCTACCACAAACAATCAAAACTTCAGCTATGAAAAACATCATTTGTTTAATGGTCTGTATCATGGGCATTGCCCTGATTTCATGCCAGAAAGAGGATCCGGAACCTAAAAAGAAAACCGGGACACTCCACATCGATATTGGTGTGCCGATCAGTGTCAATGAAATGGTACCCAGTTATAAAGCGGTACCCGTGATTGAAGAGTTCAACGTGAACATTTATGCGGCAGACGGTACGGTGGTATTCACTTTTGAGAATGTCACTGACCTTCCTGAAAACATTGAACTTGAGACGGGCGACTACTATGTCGAGGCATATTCGGACAACGACCTTCCGGCGGACTTTGAAAACCCCTACTACTACGGCTTGTCGGGCCAGTTTACAATCAGCAGCAACACGCAGCAGGATGTACAGGTCAATTGCGAGCTGGCCAACACCATGGTAACCGTGGTATACTCCGATAACATAATCAACGATTTCACAGGGTATACAACAACCGTCTCCTCATCATTGGGCTCTCTGGTATTCACAAGCGTGGAAACCAGAACAGGCTACTTTCAAACATCGCCCCTGGATATCCTGGTCGAACTTAGCTACCAGAAACCGGATGGGACATTAAGTAATAAATCACTTTCAGGTAGTATCCCCGAACCACTTGCAAACAGGCATTATGAAATAATGGTGGATGCCACGATAGATGCAGGCATGGCAACTTTCCAGATATTAATGGATGAAAGTGCAGTTGCCATGGAGGTCATTGATATCTCGGATAATTCTCCAATCCCGCAGACAGGAGCTGTTGCATATGGAGAGCTCCTGATCACCGAGATCATGGCTAATCCTTCAGCTCTCTCTGATACAGAAGGAGAATGGTTTGAAATCTACAACAACTCCGACCATAACATCAGCCTGCAAAACCTTATACTGGAACGTGATGATATCAATAATCATACCATCGCGGACCCTGTTGAGCTGGCTTCAGGAGAATATTTAGTATTATCCCGAACCGATCTGGCGACAGATGCTGCCAACGAATATGTATATGGCACAGCTATCACCCTGTCCAATACCGGGGCAGTTCTGGCCATATACAATGAAGGCACTGAAACCGATCCGGGAGCCCTGATCTTCTCCCTCAATTATGGTGAGGCCAGCTTTCCGGATGGTACAGGCGCCTCCATCTGCCTGAATCCCAATCTGACCAATGCCACAGATGCCCTGCTCGGAGCCTCCTGGTGCATATCCACCTCCTTGTATAGCACGGGTGACTCCGGGACTCCCGGCACAGGTAATGATCTTTGCCAGTAGGGTTCGCACAGGTGCCTGTGCTATAGATTAGGAGAGTTGTATGACTCTCCTTCTTTGTTTATTTCCAGCGTGAAGGAGATGTGATCAAAGTGAAGGCATTCACTTTCACAATGCATACCGTCGTAGTACTTTGATATAAAAAAGTATACTTTTGCGGTGAAATAAAGATAGAGGGCAAAGTTATCGGGGTTGGTTTTCAGAAAACAGGCACCTCATCTCTCAGGGAGGCATTGAAAATATTAGGTTTCAGGGTTAAGGACACAAGCACCACGCCTCCGATCCCGATTCTGAAAGGTGACTATGAAAAGGTCCTCAGGATGATAGGGGATTATGATGCCCTTGAGGATACCCCGTGGTATATGATATACAGGGAACTGGATGAACGAATCCCCGGGTCGAAATTTATCCTGACAACCAGTGGAAGGAAAGAAAAACCAGCAATCTTACTACGGCGAAAAGAAACAACTGAAGTTTTATCTAAAACATTTTCGTCACTACTTGAAAATCAAGTATATTGACACCCGAAACCTATGGCAAATTCCGGAAAATGGCACTTCAGATCATTCCTTTTCAATCGGGCCTTAACACCTGCTACATCATCCGGGGAGATAAAGGTTCGATTCTGGTTGACGGAGCATGGCCCGGCGCTGGCTCCGCATTCTCCAGGCTCCTGGTAAAAAATGAGATGATCCCGAAAGAGATCAGGTTGATCGTGCTCACCCATGGAGATTTCGATCATGTGGGTGGAGCCAAAGAGTTGAAGGAGCTCACCGGGGCCGATATTGCCATTCATGAAAATGACAGGAGAAACCTTGAAGAGGGGATATTCCACTGGCCTGAAGGTGTGACCTCCTGGGGCAAGCTCTCAAGGTCAATGTTCAGGCCTCTGATGATGAAAAAAAGTGAATTCCCTCCTGTAAAGGCCGACCTGGTTCTGGGTGACAATGACCAGTCGCTGGAGGAGTTCGGGATCAGCGGTAAGATAGTCCATACCCCCGGACACACCTTTGGATCGGTGAGCGTACTTCTCAATTCAGGCGATGCCTTTGTCGGATGCCTGGTACACAACAAGGCTCCATTTGTTTTGAAGCCCGCTCTGCCCATCTACGCAAAGGACATTTCACTGTTGAAGGAAAGCCTGAAAAAAGTGATCAAACGTGGGGCCACTACCCTCTATCCGGGTCATGGCAAACCCATACCTGCCGAAAAAATGCTTAAATATCTTAAATGACCCAATATGAGGACCATTCTCAGTTTGATTATATTTCCACTGTTGATTGTTTCCCTGAACAGTCACGCCCGATCCGTACCTGAAGGTACCGGGGGCCTGAAGAAGGAATCCTGAGTTTTAAAAGGAGGGCAACCGTTACAATATGAGAAAAAGAGGAGTTATCCGATGAGCCAGACCAAGTTAGAGTTGTTGAGTGACCTGTTTGACAGGTGGTGCGGAGAGAAAGTAACATCCATAAACAAGATGCCGGCTTCGGGATCTCCCAGGGAGTATTACAGGATCACCGGCACTGTTTCAGTGGCCATTGGGGCCATCAACATGGACCGGGAAGAGAACGAAGCATTCATTGAGTTCAGCAAACATTTCCACTTAAAAGGACTTGCGGTGCCGAAGATATACCTGGTGGACCTGGACAACCATGCTTATTTGCAGGAGGACCTTGGTGAGGTGGCCCTTTTCGACTATCTGTTCCGTGTAAGGGATAATGGGGATTTTCCGGACGATCTGACCAGCATATACAAATTGGTGCTCACCGAATTGCAGAAGTTCCAGATACTTGGTTCGGAGGGACTGAATTACTCGAAATGCTATCCACGTGCCAGTTTCGACCGGCAGAGTATGCAGTGGGACCTGAGTTACTTCAAATACTATTTCCTGAAACTTGCCAATATCCCCTTCAGCGAGCAGCAACTGGAGGATGATTATAACACCCTCATAGAATACCTGCTGGCACAGGATACCGGCTATTTCCTCTACCGCGATTTCCAGTCAAGGAACATCATGCTCAGGGATGGCTTACCCTGTTTCATTGATTACCAGGGGGGCCGTAGAGGAGCGCTCCAATATGATGTGGCATCGCTGCTTTATGACTCAAAAGCCGATATTCCCCCGGCCATTCGTGAAGAATTGCTGGAGCACTACATCAAGGGTTTGGATCAGTACCCTGGAGTAGATCCGGAAGCATTCCGGGAATCCTACTATGCCTATGTACTGATCCGGATCATGCAGGCCATGGGAGCCTTTGGCTTCAGGGGCTTTTATGAGAAGAAAACCCACTTCCTACAGAGTATCCCTTACGCCCTGAACGACCTGAGATGGATCCTTGAGAATGTGAAATTCACTATAGAGATCCCCACCCTGCTGAAAGTCTTCAGAACGCTGCTCACCGCCCCCAGGTTGAAACGTTTCCAGGATAAGGAGGGGCGCAAATCCACACTGATCGTATCCATAAACAGCTTCAGTTATAAACACGGGATCCCCGACGATCCCAGCGGTCACGGCGGAGGATATGTATTCGATTGCCGGGTCATCACCAATCCCGGGAGACAGGAGCAGTATAAATCCCTCACCGGAAAGGAGAAGCCGGTGATCGATTTCCTCGACCTCCAAAGCGATGCGAATGAATTTCTCAGCTCTGTCACTTCACTGGTGGACATGTCGGTTGACAAATACGAAGAGCGGAATTTCAATCACCTGATGGTCAGTTTCGGTTGTACCGGTGGTCAGCACCGTTCAGTCTACTGCGCGGAAAAACTGGCAGAGCACCTGCGGGAGAGCCAGAGTGTTCAGATTACCATGTGGCACCGCGAACTGGACTGAGGGGACTCCACCTTTGCGGTTTCAATAATCCCGGGGGTCATCCAGTGTGAGCTCTGTCAATACCCGGCGTTCTGTAGTTATCTCCATGGTTTTACATTGTACCTTCGAAAAATTATTTGCCACTCCCCACCTCGAAAACAGCATATCCCCGCTCTTAAGCAAGCAGGCATGTAACAAATAGCAGTTTTACTTTTTTCATGTAATACTGGTTTAATCAATCAGTGCCTGGTAAACCAACACCTTAAATTCATCCTGGATTTTGTAATATTTAAAAGGGCTGAATTGGGTCATCAGAATCCACACCAGGTCCTCTTCCGGATCGACCGAAAAGAAAGTATTGTTGATCCCTGCCCAGCTGGCTGCACCGTTCGATCCAATGATCCGGGTTTCAGTCAGATTAGTCACAACTGAAAATCCAAGGCCGAAACCGACTCCCCGGCCCCGTAGACTGCGAGCCATCTGCTCCTCAGAAAGGTGGTTGGAAAGCATCAGATCAACTGTTTTCCTTCCCAGGATCCTCGCCCCGTCAAGCTCACCCCCGTTCAGAATCATCTGGGCAAACCGGGCATAATCGGAAATAGTGGAGTACAATCCGCCACCACCCGACAAGAGCTCAGGGGTTTTGGTGGGAACGCGATTCAACTGCCCTGCCACCAGTGCTCCCTCCTCATCCAGGGAATAGACCGGCATCACCCTGTTCAGTTTATCCTTCGCAACAAAGAACCCGGTATCAAACATTCCCAGCGGCCCCAGTATCTGCTCCTCGATGAACTGGTCAAAGGGCGAACCGGAGACCACCTCCACCAGGTATCCAAGCACATCGGTTGACACACTGTAGTTCCAGTGATCACCCGGCTGGAAAAGCAAGGGCAATCCGCCAAGGGTATTGACCATATGCTCCAGGTCCTTGCTCGACATACTGGAATTCCTGACAAATTTATCCACAGGGGTATCGCCAAAAAAACCATAGGTCAGCCCCGAAGTGTGGGTCAGCAGATCATGAATGGTCATCTGCCTTTCAGGATCCTCAAGGATCATATCTTCACCCTCACCGGAAACATACACTTTAAGGTTTTCAAACTGGGGCAGGTATTTTGATACCGGATCGGTCAATAGGAGATGGCCCTCCTCGTACAGGATCATCACAGCTGTACTGGTAATCGGCTTGGTCATGGATGCAATCCGCCCGATCATATCGGTCTCCATGGCCTGGTCGGACCTCATTCTGCCATAAGATCCCAGATGAACGACCCTCCCCTTCCGGGCCACCAGGGTGAGCATGCCTGGCAGCTTGTTCTCTTCTACATAGGATTGCATGACAGCATCAATGCGCTGAAGCCGCTCACTGGAAAATCCACACTCTTCGGGACTTGCAGTTGGTAGTCCCTGCCCGGAGGAACCAGACACAACAAACAGCTGTATTAGGATAATGGTAATAATACGAAAGACGGTTCTCATTTTGGTTTAGTATATAGGAGGTTTATAACTTTATGATCAAGACCGGGAATATGCCGGTTATACAAGGACTAACTCCACTGCCGGTCCCACGACTGACGCTCATTCCACTCCTCTGAGGGGGCAAACAGTTCCTCACCTTGTAACCAGGTCCTCCCACAACGGCTTATCAAGCGAATGGCCAGGCCCGCCTAATCCTGCATTCCTGAGAAATGACCGCCTTTTCTTCTGCTTTCCTAATTTTCGCATGATTGGTAATGTTATGTAGTGAAGGTTTCAGCAACAATTTATTAAAATAGAGATATTTTTCTCGCTACGTAACTTTGTTTCTTTAAAATTGGATTTATGAGCTAAATAAAAAGAAAGTCAAGGTTGATTTATAGTTTTAAAGTGTCTAATCAAAAAAACCTGCAACCATGACTTTCCAAAAACAGGAGCAAATTACAAAGAAGAATTCAGATGAACAGCTATTAAATTTGGTTATTTCCAGGGACAAGATATTATCAGAGAGATTGTCCGTATGGGAATCCTAAACCTCATGGACTTAGAACGAGACGAACATATTGGAGTCGAAAGTATAAGCGAGGTGAAGACCGTCAGGATTATCGCAACGGCTATAAGTCCAGGACCCTGTACACTCATGTAGGATCACTGGTGCTACGAGTTCCTCAGACCCGAGAGGGTCAGTTTTATCCTTCGATAATGGAGCGTTATCAGCGAGTTGAGAAAGCGTTAGTTCTGACCTTGGCAGAGGCCTATTTGCAAGGTGTATCGACCCGGAAAATGAAAAGAGTTACCGAGGAGTTTATGGGCAAGGAGTTTTCACATACATCGATCAGTCGTTTTGCAGACAGGCTGGAAGCAGAGCTGGATCCCTGTGATGCAGGCACCTTTTAATGTGTGTTGTGCCTGTCCGGATAGTGAGCATCCATTATGATCTGTCTTTTATTGGTATATGGTTTCCATCCTACGAAGTCCATCTTTCACGGCTGCTAGAACGCACCTAATAAGTATAATAACCCGATAATAATCATCTTTTTCTCAATGAAAAACTTAACAAACAGGATAAACACGGCTAAAAGATAACTGGACACCCAAATGCATCAAAACCAAAGAACTATACCGCTGATTATCTTTGTATTAATAAATCACATCGAAAGGAGTGACGAAAACAGGAGGAATTACAGTATATGGAAATTGCAAATTATTAAATAGTTTATATCTTCCCCAATAAAACTATGAAGCAGGGTGCAATTTATAAGATTCTTCTTGGCCTGGCAGGCATCTCTGCTGTGCTTTTCATCGTTACATTCCTCACCGGGGGAAAAGTTTTCCTGGGTCCGCTGCTGATCTCATTTTTTGTTTTCCTGGCCTTTGGGGTAAGGGGAAATTCAATCTCCAAAGGATTCTCCTACACCATCATGATCTTTGCAGCGGTTTCCATCTCCATGTTCTATCCTGCGCCTTTCATCCGCTGGGGGGAATTCGAACTGAAGGCCACCATTGTTCCTCTGCTACAGATCATCATGTTTGGAATGGGATCACAGATGAGTTACAGGGATTTCGCAGGTGTTGCAAAAATGCCTAAAGGGGTTTTAATCGGACTGGCCTGCCAGTTTACCATCATGCCCATTGTGGGTTTTACAATTGCCACCACATTTGGCTTTCCACCTGAAATTGCTGCAGGGATCATCCTGGTGGGTTCTTCACCCAGCGGACTTGCTTCCAACGTGATGTCGTTTATCGCGAAAGCCAACCTGGCCCTTTCCGTAACCCTTACCGCTGTGGCCACGATGCTGGCACCCCTGATCACCCCCTCGTTGATGAAATTACTGGCCGGCCAGTTCGTACCCATCGATTTCTGGGCCATGATGCTCAGCATCATCAATATCGTCATTCTTCCAATCGTGGGCGGATTGATCTTCAATGCCACGGCCTATGGAAAAGATAAGTTGAAAAGCATAGTGATACAGGCTGTTGTTTACTTGCTGATTATATCCGGCAAAAACCTGATCCTCTATTTAACAGCCGATGTGGCTACCGGGGCAGCATGGATACAATTGGGAAAGGACCTGCTCTGGTTCCTTTTGCTCCCTGTGATTGCCGGTATGGCGTTTAAGAACCTGGCAAGGGGAAACAGCAAGGCGCTTGACAAAGCGATGGCCTTTGTATCCATGGCCGGTATCGGTATAATCATCGTGGTGATCACTGCCGCAGGCAGGGAGAGCCTGCTGGACATCGGTCTTCTTCTGGTTGTTGCCTGCCTGCTTCACAACAGTGCCGGCTATTTCCTGGGGTACTGGATCTGCCGATTGGCGAAGATGGATGAGAAGTCATGCCGTACCATCGCTCTTGAAGTGGGAATGCAGAACGGCGGATTGGCTTCAGGTATAGCGCTGCAGATGGGAAGGGTTGCCACCATCGGCCTTGCTCCTGCAGTATTCGGACCCATGATGAACATCACGGGCTCCTCTCTGGCCACCTGGTGGCGACGAAAGTCAGAAACTACATAACTATTACGATTATGAAAAAACTAACGATGCTTGCCGCGATTCCTGGACTCGCAATGGGTTCCGGGTCCCATGCCCAGTTTTACGATACAGCCGAAGAGCTGGATGCTTACCTGAAAGACCGTACCTGGTAGAGATGAAGCGCCCATGGAGGTTCCCAGGAAGAAAATAACACTTTCCGGGCTGAAGAACGCCTTCAGGCTTTATAGCTATATAAAGCCCTACAGGGTCATCTATATCTTTGGTCTCTTCTTTCTTTTTGGTTCCAGTGTGGCCAACCTGGCTTTCCCAAAGCTGCTGGGTGACCTGGTAAACTCAGGGAATGAGGGCAACCTGGGGGATGATGTGAACCGGATTGCACTTCTTCTGGCCGGAATCCTTGTGATCCAGGCCGTATTCTCCTATTTCAGGACCATCCTTTTTGTAAAAGTTACCGAGAGGTCACTGGCCGATCTGAGACAGGATACATACAACCACATGATCAGGCTGCCTGTTCGTTTTTTCGATAAACGAAGGGTAGGCGAACTGAACAGCAGGATCTCCTCGGACATATCTCTGCTTCAGGAGACCATGACATCCACCCTGGCAGAATTTGTAAGGCAGGTGATCATCATTGTGGGCGGGATCGCCCTGATGACAATTACCTCCTTCCGGCTTACCATTTTCATGCTGGCCATTCTGCCTGGAATAGTTCTGCTGGCTTTTTTCTTTGGTCGCTTCATTCGGAAATTCTCCAAACAAGCGCAGAGGGAAGTAGCAGAATCAAACACCATCGTTGAAGAGACCCTTCAGGGTATAAAGAGTGTAAAAGCTTATACTAATGAGTTCTTTGAAATGAAAAGGTATAAGAAACGAACCCAGGAGATCGCGAAAATAGGAATACAGGGGGGGCGTTACCGGGGCGCCTTTTCGTCATTTCTGATCCTGGGCCTTTTCGGTGCACTGGTGGCGGTTATCTGGAGGGGTGCACTCCTGCTTGCAAACGGAGAGCTTGATGCGGGCGAACTCTTTTCATTTGTTCTCTATTCAGGTTTTATCGGTGCCACCATTGGAGGGATGGCCAGTGTATTCACCAGGATCCAGCGCTTCCTGGGAGCAACCGAGGACCTTTTTGAAATATTCAACGAAGAGCTTGAAGACCTTTCAGAGGAAATATCAACTGACTCACAACAAATCCTCAGGGGAAATATTGTTTTTGACAATCTCTCCTTCCAATACCCATCCCGTCCCGACGAAACTGTTTTAAGGGAAATTTCACTGGAGATAAAGTCGAACCAGCTAGTAGCTCTTGTGGGGGCCTCGGGGGCCGGGAAGTCTACCATCACTTCCCTTTTGCTGAACCTATATCAACCCACAGGGGGGCGAATCCTGTTTGACGGGACCGAAAGCTCTGCCATTCCACTCTCAATCCTCAGGGGACAAATCGCCCTGGTGCCACAGGATATCTTCCTTTTTGGGGGTACCATTGGAGAAAATATCAGATACGGAGATCCGAAGGCAAAAAAAGAACAGCTTGTAGAAGCTGCCCGGAAGGCCAATGCATGGGAGTTCATTGAGCGCTTTCCCGAAGGGCTCAATACTCTTGTGGGAGAAAGGGGGACACAGTTATCGGGGGGGCAAAGACAACGGGTGGCCATTGCCCGGGCATTGTTGAAGAATCCGCGTATACTGATCCTGGATGAAGCCACCTCTTCGCTCGACTCGGAATCGGAAAAACTTGTACAGGGCGCCCTGGAAAACCTGATGGCCGGCCGTACCTCCATTGTCATAGCCCACCGCTTGAGTACTGTGAGGGAAGCAGACCAGATCTTTGTACTGGATGATGGTGCCATCGCCGAACATGGAAACCATGTGGAGCTGATGAAGATCCCCGATGGAAAATACCGGAACCTGAGCGAATTGCAATTTATGCCTACCTGAATATCTGAAATATTTGAAACTGCGATTTTCACCGGGGGATTCTCTACATCAGGTACCGGGAACATTTGTTGTTATATGATGCAGGTAGCCGCTGAAAGCCAAATTTTTTATACCTTTAATTATATTTCTGATAACACAATTAACGATAATCATGAAAAAAATTGTAATTATTTCTCTTGCACTGGCTCTGTCATTCAGCGCCTTTTCGCAAACAAGCGGTACTGGTATCGGAGTAAGTATTGGTACAAATGTTGATTTTACAGCGAAATTCTGGACCGGTGAAACATCTGCATTTGCTGTTGCGGCAGGTGTTGATTTCAGAGGATACTGGGGAGGTATACATGTGAGTGGAGATTATCTGTTCCACCTGTGGTCCTTTGATGTTGGACAGGATATGATGAAGGTATATTTCGGTCCTGGTGTTGGAGTGGGCTTCTCTTTCCGTGACTATGATCACTATTATTCTGAATTTTGGGATGGCTATGATAACTATTCCAGAATTTGGCTGACTGTACGTGCACCTGGAGGTGTTGCATACTATTTCCATAAAATGCCTTTCGAATGTTTCGTAGAATTTGTTCCAGGATTAGATATTTTTGGCCCAGGTGGTTTCGATGATCGCTGGGCAAGTTATGTCGGCGCACGCTGGTATTTCTAATGGACCTTAGACGGCCCGGATTTTAAAAAACACAACCTTCAGGGAGATTTTTACGAGCTCTCCCTGGAGGTTTGTTTTATTAAAGTCGCCCGATAAGAAAAATGAAAAAAGCAATCCTTTTTCTTTGCTCCCTGCTTCTCTCCATGAACGTCTTTCCTCAGAAAGGCGAATTTGGAATGGGTGTAATCCTTGGGAATCCCACGGCCCTCAGTGTAAAGTGGTGGACCGGGAAGGTGACGGCCATTGATGCTTCCCTGGGGTACCACTTCGGGAACATGAACCACCTGCATGTGAATACCGATCTGCTGGCCCATCTATGGTCGTTCGATAAAGAAGGGGATCTCATCAGGATCTATTTTGGGGCAGGAGCAGGCATGGGTTTTATCTCTGATCTGAGCATTTCTGTAAGGGCACCCTTTGGAGCCGGCCTCTACCTCCATGACATACCTCTGGAACTATTTGCCGAAATCGTACCCCTCCTTCAGCTGATTGGTCCGGGCGACACCCGTTTCCTGATGGACGGATACATAGGTGCCCGCTGGTATTTCTGATTTTTTCTTCCAATGTTAAAATCTCCGGGCACTCTTAACGTTATAATAGATGTACCTGATGCTTTAATCATGTATCTTTATCGCCAATTTACAATCTAATCGTATACACATGAAGCGCATACCGATCATTATTGTCATTATAGCCGGAGTATTGCTGATCTCCTGCTCCCAGAAAACTCCCGAGTTTGTAAACAGCATTCCCGACGATGCCGTCGCGGTGGTCTCCATGCACCCCATGAAGATTCACACCAAGGGTAAAATCAACTCCTTCGAATCCATTAAGGAAAAGGTCAAAGATGAGGTCTTCGGACAGATCCTGGAAAATCCGCTCAGCTCCGGCCTAATGCTGAATGAGTATGTCTATCTTTTTGCAACCATGGAAGAGGAAGCGCCTGTCCTGGGATTTGTAGCCGGGATCAGGGATATGGGCAAATTTGAAAATATCCTGGGAAAGATTGAAGAGGATGGCTCTGTGAATGATACTGATATGGGAGAATATAAATACATCCAGCCCGACCAGGAGGGGATCATTGCATGGAATGAAGAGCAGGTGATCATACTCGCGTCTCCCGACCACGATCAATTTGAACTATCCTTCTGGACCTCGCGTCTTGACTGGATGTTCAGCCCCGTTAAGGAGGAGTCAATCGTCAGCATGGTGGATTTTAAAAATTTCCAGGGGAAGATGAAAGACGTTAATTTATGGCTCTCTGCCGATGATCTCAAGAAGGTTATCGAGCGTTTTTCAAAGGAGAATATCCCGGATATTCCGCTGAACCTTTACAACAACTACTCCCACATGTACTGCGAATTCTCAGACGGGGTCATGAACATCACGGGTGAAACTAATTTCAGTGAAGAGGTGCAAAAAAACATTGATGAAATCCTTGTATTGAACCCGAACCTTAACGAGGATATGCTGAAGATGGCTCCCGGCGGAGATCTTTTGTTGGCTATAGCTACTTCAATGGACCTGGAGAAAGTTCAGAAACTGGTGGAGAAAATAAATCCTCCCCAACTAGATGGTATGGGGGGTAAGTTGGAGGAAGCCACCGGGATTACCGCCGAAACATTATTGAATGCTTTTACAGGCGAATTCACCCTGTCTGTCAATGCGCTGGAGGAGGAAGCGATGATACCGGCAGAGGTATTTATCGGACTGGGCGTAAAATCGGATGAGATTCAGAAACTGCTTCTGGAGCAGGTCGGGAGTTTAGTGCCGGTGGAAGAACAGGGTGATTTCTTCGTGATCAATATACAGGGAAATGAGATCTACAGCGGGATCATAAACAATAACTGGATAATTACCAATGTGAAGGGATATAAGGAAAAAGTAAAAAGTGGAAAAGTGGAGGAATCGCTGCTTGATTCGAAATTCGCTGACTTTTCAGACAAATCCGTGGGCATGTACCTGAACCTCGATCTTGACAGTTACCCGGAGATGGTGCAGGAAATGATCAACCAGAATGCCGAACAAAGGACATGGATCGAACAGCTGACTGCTTCACTTGATTATATCGGGATGTCGGGCGGTGACAAGCAGAGCCTCTTCACTGTGAAAACCAATAAATCCAACGAAAACAGCCTCTACACGCTGTTGAGTATCGCCGAACCGGAACAGTAGAATGATCATCCGGCTGGAAAATCTGATCCCGCTGCCCCTACTCGGGCAGCAGAGGAGTAAATCCGAAATCTGGGAGAGCTCCACGGTCATCTTTGAACCGGGAATGAGCTACCTGGTGGAGGCGCCATCGGGCAGGGGGAAGACCAGCCTGCTTTCGATCATCTACGGACTCAGGAAAGATTACCAGGGAAAGGTGTTCCTCGACGACACTGACATCAACGGTATTCCGGAAATAGAGTGGTCGCGGTTGCGAAAAAACAATCTCTCTTTCATTTTCCAGGGCCTTGAACTCTTTGATGAGCTCACCGCCTTAGATAACATCCTTTTGAAGAATTCTGTCACCCGCGAAAAAACAGAAGAGGAGATCAGGGAGATGGCAAGGAGACTGGATATTGGGGATTTCCTCCATCGCAAAACAGGGATCCTCTCCTTTGGTCAGCAACAACGGGTAGCCATCATCAGAGCGCTGTGCCAGCCCTTCAACTTCCTGCTGGCCGATGAGTGCTTCAGCCATATGGACCGTGAGAACAGCACAGTAGCCTACAAACTGATCCTGGAAGAGTGCAAGGCCAGGAATGCCGGGATGATCCTGAGCTCGCTGAATTCCAATGGTGAGATAACAACCGAGAAAAGACTGTTGCTTTGAAAAAGCTCTATTCCATATTGTGGAGTGATAACAGCAGGGCCCACCTGCTTGGAGCCTTTCTCGGAACCCTTGCCGGTTTTGTGCTATTATTATCGGGCATTCAGTTCTACCTGGATATCAAAAAGGTCCTCTCCGAAAATCGTGACCTGCTGGATCCTGAATACATTGTTGTGAATAAAAAGGTCAACATCGGCCAGACCTTTGGATTTTCGGGCACCGGTTTTTCCCAAGAGGAAATTGAGGAGTTAAGCCGGCAGCCCTTTGCTGACAAAATATCCCCTTTCATTTCCAATGCCTTTCCCCTCCAGGCATTTACCGAAAGTGACAAAATTCCCAACTTCTATACCGAACTTTTTTTTGAAGCCATCCCCGATGAGTATATCGATATAAAATCGGAAGAGTGGAAGTGGGATCCGGCAGAAGGTACCATCCCCATTATTATTCCCCAGGACTTCCTGAACCTGTACAATTTTGGATTTGCCCAGAGTCAGGGTCTCCCGCAGGTTCCGAAGGGGGTGGTATCCCTGGTAAACTTCAGGATAAGGCTGAAGGGCGAACATGGAAATTACCAGGATCTCCCGGGGCACATTGTGGGTTTCAGCAACAGGATCCACTCTATCCTGGTTCCATATGACTTCCTGACCTGGGCCAATGATACCTACGGCTATTTTGAAAAGACAGCCCCCTCCAGGATCATCCTGGTTTCCAAAGACCCTACCGATCCGACAATCATCCGTTACATTGAAGACAAAGGATACGATACAATCAGGGAAAAGTTGAAGGGCAGCCGCCTGAACATCATCCTTAAATTTATTATCAGTTTTCTCGTGATCATAGCCGGAATCATTATCGTATTGGCATTCCTGGTATTCCTTCTGAGCTTGCAGCTGATGATCAGCCGCTCATCTCAAAAAATAAAACGGCTCCATAAACTGGGATTTCATTACCGGGAGATAAGCCGTCCCTACATCCTCCTGTTACTGATCCTGATGCTTGCAGTTACGACGATCTCACTGCTCACAACAGGCCTGATAGCCAGTCAGATGGCGGCGAAAGCAAGTCAGTGGAATCTGGCCATTTCATCCTCACTTCACGGAATTATTTTCGGAACTTCGCTGGCGCTAATCACACTTATTTCCATCTCCAATGTGATTGCCATCCTCATTAGCACTAAAAAGCTTTGCAAATAGTTTGTTACATTAAAATTAATCGCTATTTTTGCAACCCGAAATAAATAATACGGCGATATGGCACATCATTTATCATCAAAGAAGAGGATCAGGCAAACGGAGACAAGGCGTGTAAAGAATAAGTATCACGCACGTTCTACCAGGAGTGCTGTGAAGAAATTGCGTGGAACCACCGACAAGGAGGCAGCCACCGAGCAATATACTGAGGTTGTATCCATGCTTGATAAGCTGGCCAAGACCAACATAATTCACAAGAACAAGGCCTCAAATCTCAAGTCCAAGCTTGCAAAACATGTGAACAGCCTGTAAGGCTTTCACATTCCAGATATCTCAGAGGCCAGCCGCAAGGTTGGCCTTTTTTTATGAAATCAATCAGGATATCGTATCCTTGCCTAACCGATGTAATGTTTCCCGTCACATTAAAGGGTAAACACCTTCAATGAACAGTTATAAATCGGGCACATTAAAAAGCTGGGCGGTGGAAGAGCGTCCCCGGGAGAAAGTAATGGCCAACGGAATTCAGTACCTCTCCGATACTGAGCTCATTGCCATCCTGATGGGATCGGGGACCCGGAACACCACGGCGGTAGAACTGGCCAGGAATGTCCTGGGCGGAGTTGGGAACAACCTTCACGAACTTGGCAGGCAAACCATATCAGATCTTCAGAAGGTTAAAGGGGTGGGACCTGCCAAGGCCATTTCGGTGATGGCCGCCATGGAACTGGGGCGAAGAAGATCAGGCACCCATCTCGTTGAGAAAGTTCCTGTAAAATCCAGCGAAACTGTTTTCAATCTCTTCCATCCCCTGGTGGGAGACCTGGAACATGAAGAGTTCTGGCTGTTGATGCTGAATCGTGCTAACAGGGTCCTCGGTCGCTTCAAAGTAAGCCAGGGCGGACTTTCGGGTACCGTGATCGATACCCGCATCATCCTGAAAAAAGCGCTGGACAACCTGGCATCCTCAATCATAGTCTGCCATAATCACCCTTCAGGCAACAAGCAGCCCAGTGATGCAGACGTGAAAATCACTGAAAAGTTGAAAAAAGCTGCTGAAATGCTTGAAATAAAATTTCTGGACCATGTAATCATCGCCGATAAATCCTACTTTAGTTTCGCAGATGAAGGTTTGATTATTTAGATCACGTGACTCAGATTATTCTCACCATACTCTTCAGTTCGGTCAAGTTCGCAATGACCTTTCCCATTGCGATCATGCAATTCAAATTCAGTTTTGTTGAAACCATCCTGTGGACCAACATCGGGGGAATCCTGGGGATCTACTTTTTCGCCTTCCTGTCAGATAAGGTAATTGTTTGGTGGAACAACACGTTCAGGAAAAAAAGAATGCAGACCAGGGTCAGGAGAAAAGAGAAAAAGATTTTCACCAAAAAAAACCGGCGGATCATCAGGATCAAACAACGCTATGGCCTGCTCGGGATCGCACTGGCCACTCCTTTCCTGCTGTCCATTCCGGTGGGAACCTTCCTGGTGGTAAGATATTACCATTCGAGCCGGGTCAAGTTTTCTTACCTGATTGTCTCAAACATTCTCTGGTCGGTAATCTATACCCTATTCTACACATTCTGGGACGGAGTGATATTCAAACAGGTTTGACAGGCGACTGATCCGGGCACTGTTCCAGCAGCTGAGCTATGGTAAGACCTGAGACCGGATGCCGCAGATCGGGCAGGATCTCCGCCAGGGGAAGCAGTACAAACCTTCGCAGGCTCATCCGGGGATGGGGGACAACAAGCCTGGGATGATCCATCACCAACTCACCGCAAAGTAACAGATCAACATCAATTACCCGGTCGCTGTACCCACTTTCAGTCCGGGTTCTGCCCATCTCCTGTTCAATCCCACGAGCCGTTCCCATCAAATCGAGCGGATCCAACCCGGTGCGGATAGCAAGACAGCAGTTTATAAAAGGTGTGTCACTATCATAGCCCCATGAAGGAGATTCATACATTCCGGATAGGGATACAAGGGTACCGGTCCGCTCGCGAAGCAACTCTGCTGCACGTTCCAGGTGTAAAACCCGGTCACCCATATTGCTCCCCAGTGAGAAGCAGGCAATACAGCCTTTCATCTCTTCGTTCATCTTTAACCTTTCCTAAAACTAAGGTATTTATTATCCATCACATTTTTAGTAAATTGCCTCATCTTAAAAAACTGATATATGAAAAATTTCCTGAGCAGTCTGCTCGCAACATTAGTCGGGATCCTGGTAATGACCACCATCCTTGTGCTCATCTTTGTTGGAATTATTGCTTCATCCACCTCGAAAGAGGCGCCCGATGTGGAAGAGAATTCCTTACTCCTCGCCAAATTCAACGCCCCCATTGCTGACCGGGCTGATGACAATCCATTTACAAAATTGATGTCCGGCACCCCCTACGGTGAAGACATGATGGGACTGGACCAGATCCTGAAGGACCTGGACAAAGCCGAAAACGATGAAAATATCAAAGGCATCATGCTAAACCTGAGGGGCGTATCCGCTGGGATGGCCACCCTATCAGAAATCAGAGATGCGATGCTCGATTTTAAAGAGAGCGGGAAGTTTATATATGCCTACGCAGATTCATACTCGCAAAAGAGCTACTACCTGGCTTCGGTAGCCGACAGTATTTTCATGACGCCCGAAGGCGGATTCCTCTTCCTGGGAATGAGTGCTCAGGTTATGTTTTACAAAAAAGCGCTGGAAAAAGCAGGCGTTGAAATGCAGGTAATCAGGCACGGCTCCTACAAAGGTGCAGCTGAGCCCTTCCTGAGACAGGACCTGAGTAAGGAGAACAGGGAGCAGATTGAAAGCTACATGGGTGCAATCTGGGATAAATACCTGACCGACATATCTAAGTCCCGGAATATTTCCGTTGAGGAGCTGAACCGCTTCGTGGATGAGCTGGCTGCCGTTGACAATGAAAAATTGAAGGAAATCGGACTGGTTGACGGGCTAATCTACTATGATGAGATGCTCAGCATTATGAAAAAGAAGCTGGGTGTGGATGAGGAGGACGACCTTGAGGCTATTTCACTGAGAAAATACAAAGATGTACCTACAAAAGAGAAGAAGGAATACAGCAGGGATAAGATTGCTGTGATCTACGCCATGGGAGCTGTGGTGGATGGTGAAGCCGGGGAGGGAAAAATCGGTTCTGCACGCATCGCCCGTGCAATCAGAAAAGCCAGGCGGGACGAATCGGTCAAAGCAATTGTATTCAGGATCAACTCGGGTGGAGGAAGCGCCCTGGCCTCTGATGTGATTCACCAGGAAGTGAAACTGGCAGCAATGGCAAAACCGTTTGTTGCCTCCATGGGAGATGTGGCTGCATCGGGCGGATACTATATTGCTGCACCGGCCGATACCATTATTGCCAGCCCTAACACAATCACAGGTTCAATCGGGGTCTTCGGGATTTTCCCAAATATCGAAAAGCTGCTGAATGACAAACTGGGCATCAGCACCGATGTGGTCAAAACCAATACACACTCCAATATCCTGTCGATCTCTAATCCCCTTGATCCGGTTGAACGGGCCTATATTCAGAGGATGGTCGACGACACCTACACTACTTTTGTCAATCTGGTGGCCGATGGCCGTGACAAGACCTACAATGAGATAGATGCGATAGGCGGAGGACGCGTATGGGCCGGGACAAATGCATTGAAACATGGTCTGATTGATATGTACGGCGGTTTGGAGAAGTCCATCGAGGTGGCTGCTGAGATGGCCGGACTGGAGGTCTACCGTGTTCAGTCACTTCCCAAGCTGGATGACCCGATGACTGCCATCATGAAACAACTTACCGGGGGAGCCCAGGTCAGGGCCGAACGGATCCTCAGGAATGAACTGGGTGACCAGTACACTCACTACAAGAAAATTCAGGAAATTCGGAACATGCATGGCATCCAGATGATCATGCCTTTTGAGTTCGAAGTGAAATAACGCATGAACAAATCATCCCGGTTTCAGTGGAAACTGATCCTGGTCCCGTTTTCCTGGTTGTACGGCCTGGTCGTATGGATCAGGAATTCCTCCTATGACCAGGGCCTGTTTAAATCCACCGGATTTAACATGCCTCTCATTTCTGTGGGCAATATCACTGTGGGTGGCACCGGCAAAACACCACATACGGAATACCTGGTCAGACTGCTGAAAAAGGACTTCCGGTTGGCAACGCTCAGTCGAGGATACCGGAGAAAAACCCGCGATTTCAGAATCGCCACACCTGATTCAAAGGTTCAGGACATTGGTGATGAACCTTTACAGATCAAAAAAAAGTTTCCGGATATTACTGTGGCAGTGGACAGGGAGAGAGTACACGGGATAACAGAATTGATGAAACTTGTCCCCACCCTGGAGGCGATCCTCCTGGACGATGCCTACCAGCACCGCTCCCTCCGTCCGGGCTACTCCATCCTGCTCATCGATTATAAACGCCCCATCCTGAACGACAGGCTACTGCCTGCGGGAATGTTGAGAGAACCTGCTGACAACCGCAACCGGGCCAACATCATCCTGGTGACCAAAACACCCGAAGATATCAAGCCCATGGAGATGCGGGAGTTCGCAAACAATCTTGATTTAAATATTGGCCAGCACCTTTTCTTCACTACCATGCGTTACGGAGAGCTGGCGCCCCTGTTTCCCAGGAAACCAGGAGATGCAAAGGACGCTGAATGGTACAGGGCAAAAGGCGGGGGCATTCTCCTGGTTTCGGGGATAGCCAACCCTCAGGGACTGAGGGCCTACGCAGAAACGATCAGTGATCATATTGTTGAACTGAAGTATCCTGATCATCACCACTATACTCTGAAAGACATTGAACGGATCATGCAGCTTACTATGGAGCTGGCAGGAGCCAATGGTGAGGTACTGATTCTGACCACCGAGAAGGATGCAGTGAAACTGTGTGAACTTGATTTCCCGGAAAACGTTCGCAGTTTCATGCATGCAGTTCCCATTGAGGTACATTTCTTAAACGACGACAAAGAGAATTTTGACAAGCAAATCTATAACTATGTTACAAGCAATAAACGAGGCAGCGTCCTACATCAGGGAGAAGATTAAGGAGACACCCGATACTGCTATCATTTTAGGCTCGGGACTTGGAAACATTGTTGAACACCTCAGTGAAAAGATCACTGTGGATTATGAGAACATCCCACACTTCCCGCTCTCCACCGTAGAAGGCCATGCAGGCCAGCTGATTTCCGGGCTCCTGGGCGGATCCAGGGTCCTTGTCATGGCAGGGCGCTTCCATTTCTACGAAGGCTATACCATGGAAGAGGTCACATTCCCCATCCGGGTGATGAAATTCCTGGGTATAAAAACTCTTATCGTATCCAACGCGGCCGGGGGAATGAACCCGGAATTTGAGATAGGGGATATCATGGTAATTAACGATCACATCCATACCATGCCCAATCCTCTTATTGGAAAGCATGATCCTTCTTTCGGCGAACGATTCCCTGATATGAGCCAGACCTACAGCCCTGAGCTGATTAAAAAATTCAAATCATATGCATCCGAACTTGGGATCCCCATTCAGGAGGGATGCTATGTAGGTGTAACCGGCCCCACCCTGGAGACCCCAAAAGAGTACGAATATTTCAGGTTTATCGGGGGAGATGCCGTAGGTATGTCAACCACACCCGAAGCCATTGTGGCCCACCAGATGGACATCAGTATTTTTGCTGTTTCGGTGATCACCGACCTGGGGGTACCAGGAAAAATCCAGAAGCTGACCCACCAGGATGTAATCAAAGCTGCAGGTAAGGCAGCACCAAAACTGACCTCCCTCATTATCAAGCTGGTATCTGATTAATGGCAACCAAACATCAGCCATCTCGGTCGGTCACCGGTAGATCAGGCCAACTGCAGCTTTCCGGTTCCAGCGTGACCCGGATGAAGGGTGATAAACCCTTAGATGAACCACGTAGAACCCCCCGGCAGCCATCGCCCCGCTATCCTCCCTTCCGTCCCAGGTATACTGTGAGGAGAGCCCCGCCACATGATTATTCGCCAGGCTCCTCACCGGAGTACCGTCGGGACGAGTAATCCACAACCTGATTACACTGCCTGCTTCCCCCACCCCGGGGGATATGACAAGCAGGTCATTATATCCGTCATTGTCGGGACTGAAAACACCAGGCTCCACCACCAGCCTTCCCTTCTGATCCGATTCATGAATCGACTGTGAGTTGAGCCTGCCCGGCGTTGCATATCCCTCGACCGATGCCGCAGAGTGCCAGTTTCCCGGATCACTCCCGGGCCTCCCGGGATCGATCCGCTCCAGCGAGATCCCCCTGGTATCACTGATCAGCTCCAAATGCAGATGATCACCGTAAGTCACTACATCGATCCCGTTACCTGACCGGTCGGTGAGCCAGATCCGGCCACCCCCATCCGGTAGGGATTCGAAATCCTCCAACTCCACCCAGCAACCCGAAATTTCCAGTCCGTATGTTTCCCTCAGGTGATCAACACCGGGAGTCAGGACTACATATTCCCCCGGCACCATGATCCTTGACTGTTCCGAAAGAGCAACCATTCCGTCAAGAGGGTCCTCCTCCCCTGTCACACCGAGTCCCAGCTCCCTGAGATCAATAAACTGCTGCGTCGGATTGTAGAGCTCAATATATTCCACAGCCCCCTCCGCCGGATCATACATAATCTCATTTATGATCACCGATCCATGCCCTGGTATCGATGACGGTCCGCCGCTAAAATTAAGCTCCCTCGAAAGATTTCCCTCGCAATCGGATACTGCCGGCATGGTAATGGTAAAGCGGGAAAAGAGTGAAGGATCGACCGTGAAATGACATATCAGTCTTTCGTGCAGAGGCCCGTCCCCGCTTACCAGCTGAGCCTGATAATTCCCCGGATTAAGGATCACCTTTCCCTCCTGGCCAGCCGCCTGGTTCACTGGTTCTGAAAAGCAGAGTATGATCTCACCCCGATCACCATATCCGAAGTAAAGAAATACAGGCACCTGCTCATCGGGCCGTTCACCATCCACACTGTTAAGTCCTCCCGGCGTGCCCCCAGACCGATCAAGGGAGTACTCCCACAACTGCGAAACATTACACAGCCGGTCAGGATCGGGCGACTCCAATGACCAACCCCCCTTCTCCTTCCATTGCGACGCATTGTAGGGTATTCTGTAGCTGGCTGCGTGCACCTGTTCCCCCGCCCTGTTATAAAGAGCCAACAGACTCCCCTGGTTGGGAAGTATTACCGGGGACAACAGTAGGTATTCCCCGCGCTCAAGCATCTTTTCTTTCTCCCCTGAACCCAGTTCATACTTCCTTCCTCCAACCTCCAAAGTCCATCCCTCCAGGTTAAGCTGATACTCCGAACGGTTATAGAGCTCAACATATTCACCCAATGAGATCAAAACCTCAGGGTCGGGATCGGCCATAACCTCATTGATCACCACATCGCCCCACACTGCCTCATTTCTCACGATACGGAGCATTGAAGCGCTTAAAAAATTACCATCCCTGTCACAAATCCCTTCCAGCAGGAGATCCAGCTGTTCCCTGTTAGGAACGGGAGTAGGAAAGATGACACACAGGGTATTCTCTTCCAAAAAAAAAGTATCAGGAACTACAGCCTGGTTCCCTAATTGCAGACCCGCCTGGCTGAGCCGGTACAAGAGTACCCTGGACGAATCTGACAACAACACCGGTTCGGAAAAAGAGAGCTTTAGTGTCGTGCCATTTTCAAACCACCAGGTGCTCACCTGCGGTGATACTGTATCAGCCTCAAAGCTTCCTTCCAGGTGCAGGTCATCAAACCACAAATTACGATCCTGGGCTGCACTGTACTCATACCTGGCCACCAGCGACCTTCCCTCAGGCAGATCCTGGAGAGAGCAGGAGGCAATCTTCTTCATTTCATCCATGGGATCCACTGCATACCAGAGCTCAACAACGCCATCCCATTGCCAGGTCAGCCTGAACAGGGGGGCTGCCTCTGTACCAGCCTCCTCCTGATAATTGAAGGCAGAGGAACAGAGTTCCTCGTACACCCCGTCCCGGGCTCTCCAGAGCTTGATAAGATCATCGGAGCCCTCAAGGTTCACCCCAATCACAATTCCCTCCTTTATCGCCACGTCAAACCCGGCCAGGATGGCAAGCTGCCAGTTATTGCCCGAACTGGGAGGATAGCTGTGCCTGACCCTGAATGAAAAGGAAAGTGAATCCCCCCTAATGATTGAATCCTCTGCCTGACTTCGCCTGAAAGGGCCATGGTGGATCATGAAGTAGTCGCAACCTGCTTCGGGGTTATCAAAGCAGTGGTGCAACGAGAAGTCCCCGGAAATGGGATTCAGAGAATCCACCCCCCACCGTTCAGGAGGAAACTGTCCGACATTCCAGTCAGGATTTCCAGGATGAACCGGTACCACCCCATCTTCAAATCCAACAGGCAATTGGGACCAAAGGCACAACGGGAAGAGCAAAAAAATAATACATTTTAAACGGCCTGTTTTTATTTCGGAAAATATTGTTGATTTTTGCATATCTAATCTAAATGTAATTGATCATGAAAGTAGCTGTTGTTGGTGTAAGCGGAGCGGTTGGACAGGAGCTTCTGGAGGTACTCCGGGAGAGAGATTTTCCACTTGATGAACTGGTATTGTTCGGATCATCAAGAAGTGCCGGAAAGCAGTATGAGTTTAAGGGGAAGACCCTGACAGTAAAAGAGTTGAAAGAGAATGACGATTTCAAGGATATTGACATCGCCTTAACCTCAGCCGGTGGTGGAACATCCAAGAAATTCGCTTCTACCATTACCAAACACGGTGCCATCATGATCGATAATTCAAGTGCGTTCAGGATGGAGGAAGATGTACCACTGGTGGTGCCCGAAGTAAATCCGGGCGATCTTCACTCGCTTCCTAGGAACATCGTGGCCAATCCCAACTGTACCACCATTCAAATGGTGGTTTGCCTCAAGCCCATCAACGACATCTCCACCATAACAAAGGTCCATGCTGCCACCTACCAGGCCGCCAGTGGAGCTGGTGCAACAGCCATGGCGGAACTCGAGCAGCAGATCAAAGAGATTGCAACCGGTAAGCCGGTTACCGTAGAACAATTCCAGTACCAGCTGGCCATGAACCTCATTCCCCATGTTGATGTGTTCACCGACAACGGATACACCAAGGAGGAGATGAAAATGTACAACGAATCAAGAAAAATCATGCATTCAGACATCCAGGTAAGCTCCACCTGCGTGAGGGTACCGGTGCTCAGGAACCACTCGGAAGCCATCTGGGTGGAGACTGAGGATGAACTGGAACTGGAAGAGGTGAAAAAAGCACTGGCTTCGGCAGAGGGTGTTACCCTGCAGGATGATCCGGAAAACCTGGTTTACCCCATGCCGCTGGGGTCGGCCAGTAAAGATGATATTTTCGTGGGAAGGCTGAGAAAAGACCTGACCAACCCCAAAGGGATCACCTTCTGGTGTGTGGGTGACCAGATAAAAAAAGGGGCAGCCCTGAACGCGGTCCAGATTGCGGAATATATGGCTGAAAAAGGATTGGTTTAATAAAGAAGGTTATTATAGGGGTACCGCTTTATATGGATCTCCTTAACCTTCTGATAGAGCTGATCCTTCAGGGAATCGATGTTAGTTTTCTGTTTGGCTGAAATAAACAGGGCCTCTCTGTCCCTCGACCTCAAGTCATTTTTAATATCATCCAGGCTCAGGTTCTCTCTGGTTCCCGGTGTAAGATCATCCTCATCCTTCTCCACGAAGGTAAATGCATCAACCTTGTTGAATACCATAAAGGTGGGGATATCCCCTGTACCCAGTTCATTGAGGGTTTCCTCAACAACCCGGATCTGATCCTCAAAGTTGGGATGGGAAACATCCACAACATGTAGCAAGACATCCGCCTCGCGCACCTCATCCAGGGTCGACTTAAACGACTCCACAAGGTGTGTGGGTAGCTTCCTTATAAAACCAACCGTATCTGAAAGCAGGAAGGGAAGGTTCTCCACCACCACCTTACGAACCGTGGTGTCGAGAGTGGCAAACAGTTTATCCTCCGCGAAAACCTTCGATTTACTCAGGCGGTTCATAAGGGTTGACTTCCCGGCATTGGTATATCCCACCAGGGCAACCCTCACCATTTTGCCCCTGTTCTTCCTCTGGACGGCCATCTGCTTATCAATTTTGCCCAGCTGGTCCTTCAGCTTGCTTATCTTATCACGTATGATCCGCCGGTCCGTCTCAATTTCTGTCTCACCAGGGCCCCTCATGCCGATACCGCCCCTCTGCCTCTCAAGGTGTGTCCACATCCTGGTAAGCCTTGGCAACAGGTACTGGTATTGTGCCAGCTCCACCTGTGTTTTGGCATGAGCGGTCTGGGCCCGGCTGGCGAAAATATCGAGGATCAGGTTCGTCCGGTCGAGGATTCTGCACTTCATCTCCCGCTCGATATTCCTAAGCTGTGAAGGCGTAAGTTCATCATCGAAGATGACCATATCGATCTCCTCAGCAACCACAAATTCCCTTACCTCGGACAGTTTCCCGGAACCTATAAAAGTCTTCGGATGTGAAACTTCCAGTCGCTGAGTATACACTGCGCGTGTCTCTGCCCCTGCAGTCTCTGCAAGAAATGCCAGCTCATCCAGATGCTCTTCGGCCAGCTCGGGGGTCTGATCACTTCTGATTACACCCACCAGTACGGCCGTCTCCGGATAAGGTCTATGGTCCCAATAATCACCCATGGAATAAATTCAGGGCACAAAAATAGCAAATACTACGGACTTTATGCTCAGCACTGAATTTATCTGCGATGAGCTCGCAAGCATAGCAAATAGAGAAACTCCTACTTGATGTACTGACGGTTGGCGTAGATAGCGTTGCGAATGGCAGGCTTAATGGTCTCCGTACACATCATAACCATATCCACATCGGAGGGAAACGGAATCTTCTCCTGCTGGGTTTTCTGGAAGGCCTCCTCAGTAAGGGCTCCCTCATCACCAATCGATCTTGCTGACGAGTGCTCGAATGAGTTTGATGCACCAAAAGGTTCCTGTTGTATAAGGCGATTCGGATTCAATGAGGAAATTTCAACCTCACCCTTGATCTCCACTGACTTAAACTGCTGAGTTTCGATCAAAGTACAGGTGATTTCCTTGAACTTCTGTAGTTTGATATCGTTCCCTGCAGTATCTTCCATCACATTTCCGTTGGCATCCAGCACATAGTCAAATCCATCGGAAATCTTCTTTGTGAAGATCTGGTCAGAGTCCTTAACCCCATCGGGCGATACCATAATCGAGAGTAGCGAAACAAGTACCTGGTAATCGTAAACCACATTGGCATCCACATGTTTGAAATGGTACTCCACCCACTCATTGTCCAGCCCCTTGGCGTCGAACGAAATCAAATCCTCCTCCACCAGTGGCGGAAGCTTAAGCGGATTCTTGTTAATCACCTCTACAATTACCCGGGAGACACCCTTCTGATGGGCATCATAGATCATCCTATCTATATCGGGAAACTGTCCGCCGCTATACTCTGAAGCTTTCCTGAGCTGATAATAGGCATCCCTGTAGTCCTGTTTTGCCAGGGCATTTTCAAGAAGTCCTTTTCCATTATCATAGAAGAAATCGGCAGCCTTGGTCTTTGCAGCGATCATTTCCTGGTTATAATCCACATAATCATAACTGTATGTCTTCCCCTCAATCTCAAGAGGGGTTACCGTACGCACCTTACGCTGACGCTCCTTTAACATGTTGTACCTGTTGAAGACTTCATCGTAATTATCCGGATTGTTCTCAGCAACCAGGTACCTGATCCTTTCCATATCACGCTCGTTGGCCAGGTGGAAAGCTCTGTCCATTACACCTGCATCATCAGCATTGGGTTTCTTGATCAGCTTTTTAACTGTCTTGTCTATTACTGAATCGTAATTACCCTGTTGCAATTTCTTGGTGGTTGATCCGCAACCGCTAAGCAGCAATGCCGCCAGCAGGATTGTTGTAATTTTCTTCATCATGATATGGTTTTTGGCTATAGCTAAATTAATGTATATCAACAAAAAAAGCCGGCTTTGCGCCGGCTTTTTTTAACAATTGCCAAATATCTTACTGCAGGACGAAGTTAATGGGGAAGGTAAACAACACCTTAACCGCTTTACCACGCTGCTTTCCGGGTGCCCACTTGGGAGAGGACATAACCACCCTGATAGCTTCTTTATCAAGTGCCGGGTCAACGCTACGTACTACAACTGCATCGACCACTTTCCCAACTTTGCTAACAGCAAACTGAACGATAACACGTCCACTGATGCCGTTTTCAGCAGCAATTTCGGGATACCTCAGGTTTTGCCCGATATACTTTCTGAATTCAGTCGCAGGATCTCCACCGTTGAAGGTAGGCATGTCTTCCACAATATAGAAAACCTCCTCTTCATCAATCTCTTCATCATCGTCACCGAGCATGCTTTGAAAGTCATATTCGGTATCATTATCTGCTTCCATGTCGAAATCAAAGTCATCTTCAATCTCAACATCATCATCTACAATATCAAGAACCTCTGCAACCTTTGGCTGCTCGGGCTTAGGTTCTGGTTTAGGTTCATCCCTGCGGGTAATCTGCATCATCTCATCCTCGAACTGGATCTCCTGAACGATATCAGAATCATCTCCCTTACCTTCTCCCTTTGTCCACTCAAATGCCACCAGTACGATGGAGAGTGCTACAACGAGTCCGATCTGGATAAACATCCCTTTCCTTTTCTCAAGATCTACCTTTTGTGATTTCTTAAGTTCCATAATTATTGCGAATTTGGGCCATAAAAGTAATGATTTACTATCTATATATCAAAAAGAATATTTGTTAAGATTCAATCTAACTGATTAACTGCAAAAATGCTGCCAATCTCCCATTTTGTACTTGCAAATTTTATATTAATTTTGCACGCGTTGGGGCATTAGCTCAGTTGGCTAGAGCGTTTGACTGGCAGTCAAGAGGTCATCGGTTCGACTCCGATATGCTCCACAAAGAGGATCAAAGGGTTGTAAACATATAGGTTTGCAGCCCTTTTTTTATTTTTCAGCACCATAGTGCACACGCTGTACACCTGTGAAAGAACGAGTTATCTTATCCATGTCAAACATACAACTAATTATTTAGTTTGTCAACTAATCCTTTAGTTTTTCTTAGGATTGCAGTCATTCAGATTTGGGAAACCTTCTAATTTGCCAGAATTTTGCCAGGAAGTAACCTTAGAATGATACTGATTAAACAAAAAGGACTTAGGCTGGAATACTCCTTCAGCGTATTTCTACTTGAAGATATTACCCGGAGATTCCAGGGCAAAGTGGTTCTTCGTCATATTTGGGGATGTTTTAACCTGATCTAGACAGTATCACTTTCTTCCGCAACAACTCAAAGCTGGCCCTTCCATACATCTGCCTTTTAATACTCTTGATTCTATTGACATGGCCTTCAACCGCTCCATTGCTCCAACGCATGTTGATCCCGTTTTCAACAGCCTCTATATCTCTTGATAACCCCCTGGCAAAGGTTTTCAGTCCGGCTAATTTGTATTTTGAGTGTTTAATAAAATCAATCCATCTTCTAATATTACCGCACCCTCTTGCCAGCATTGTTTTAAAGATCTGTACCAGTTTACGGACGACTTTTAGTTCTGTAATATTATCCAATAAGGTTTGTAGGTAAAATCGCTCATGGTGATCGGTAATATCCATTAGGCTAAAACCAATATATTTCGCTAATTTCCTGGAGCTAAGGGGTTTTATATATGGGATTCTAGGCCGGGCGATTTCTTTGCACCCCAGAGTTTCTATCTCATGATGCTCCTTGATGCGTTTTATATGATAACACCCTTGCGTTCTCCCGCCGGTATATCCCAGCTCTTTTATTTCTCTAAATATGCCAATTAGCTTATACCCATTTTCGTTCAGTCGGGCTACAATAAGATCTGTAAACACTTCTATGTTAGTTGAATGAGAATATTTTCTGGGAGATAATGATTCTTGATTAAAATATGATTTGACTGTATTCCGGCTCATTTTCAGGTCTGTTGCAATTCTTTTGATTGGAGTGCCTTTTTCCTGAAGTTCCTTGACCTTTAAAAAGATGT
>JAAEOI010000324.1 GCA_024244665.1 Bacteroidota bacterium
CATTTACCCCACTGAACCCAGAAAGGATTTCGAAGGATCTGCCAGAATACTATACAACTGGTTTAACAAACATAATATAGAGTTGGTTGCCATTGGCAATGGTACCGGATCTCGGGAAACAGACAGGTTTGTACAATGGGCTCTAGACCAGGATGAGGCAAAAGAGTTTAAGGGGCAAATAAAAGTCGTAATAGTTAATGAGTCCGCAGCGTCTATCTATTCCGCATCAGAAGTTGCTGCAAGAGAATTTCCTGACAAAGACATTACCGTCCGTGGTGCAGTGAGCATTGCACGCCGTCTGCAGGATCCACTTGCAGAGCTGGTAAAGATAGATCCGAAGTCCATAGGAGTGGGACAATACCAACATGATGTTCAGCAGAAAAGTCTCAAGAAGAAGCTGGATGATGTTGTTGAGGACTGCGTTAACTATGTAGGTGTCGATGTTAATACTGCATCCAGGGAGCTACTCTCCTATGTAGCAGGTATCAGCAGTACCCTGGCAGGAAATATTGTGAACTATCGTGATCAGAACGGATTATTCTCCAGCAGGAAACAGTTCCTGAAAGTCAGCAAACTGGGACCCAAAGCGTTTGAACAGTGTGCGGGCTTCATGCGCATCCGCAA
>JAAEOI010000325.1 GCA_024244665.1 Bacteroidota bacterium
AACCGATCAGATCACATATCTTCAGCCACTGAAACAGTTCTGTCACCGAGTATGTTAACATAACTTCCCATTTCATTATCGTACCAGCCGTATATAACAGCCTGTGTTACCGGCACCCGGGCAATAGTACCTTTTAGCAAAGATATCGTTTCCTTTTCCAGTCCCGGCACTTTTTCCAGGTCTATGGCCAGTTCTGCTGTTCGAGTGTGGTTCTCATGTCCCTCAATGACAGCGGCAGCCCTTGGTATTCCAATGATATCTCCCGAAACATTCTGCTTGTCCGAATAATGGAGATAACCTTTGGAATCATCAGATGCAGCCTGACGATATACACTGTTAATCAGTTCCCTGCTGATCGGTTCACCGGACAGCTCCTCCTGGAGATTCAACACCAGTATTATCAGAGAACCTGTGGAAGTGGGGATCCTTACCGATTCCGCAATGAATCCGATTTGTTCCATTTCGGGAATAACCAGGCTGAGCGCTTTGGCAGCACCGGTTGTGGTCAGGATGATGTTATTCATTATGCTCCTGTTTTTCCTCAGATCGACCACCCCTGCTTTTGGAAGCCTGTCCAGAACCTCCTGTGATCCTGTGGCGGCATGAACCGTAGCCATGGAAGCAAAAAGAATTTTTTTCGGGCCAAAAGCATTGATAAGAGGTTTCATCATATGGGCCAGACATGTGGTGGTGCAGGATGTATTTGATATAATTTTATGGTGTCGAGGATCGTAGGCATCGTCATTGATGCCCATGACCGTGGTTACGGCATCCTCCGGCATCGGTTTTCCCTCATCCTTAATTTTAAACGGTGCAGAAACAATGACTTTCTCGGCTCCAGAATCAAGGTGCCCGCGCACAGCTCCTTTGGGATGATCAGCAGGAAGGGTTGGATCAAGAAATTGGCCGGTGGTATCGACCACCAGATTTATACCATGGGTTTTCCAGTTAATTTCAGCCGGATTTCTAAATGACCTCAAAAACCGGATCGTTACGCCATCGATGGTCAAAGAGCCGTTTTCTTCGTCCAAATCACCAATCAGCGGTGCCGAGTTTTGACCATACAGGAATCCATGGAGCGAACCGTAGATTGAATCCCTTTCCAGGTAATGTGCGATGTCCTCCAGGGATGTTCCGGCTTCCCGCCCGATATTAACAACGAGTTCATTAAAATATTTTCGTCCAACATGGTGCCAGATAGTCAGCTTTCCGATTCTACCAAGGCCGTTAATACCAAGCTTTATTCCTTGATCATTTCCGATATTGCTATCCATGTGCCTCACCTCTGAATCGACGATATTCGGATTTTGCCTGAACATGACTTTTCGTTTAGTCACTATATACAACCTCGAGTAAAAAAGCTATATCGGGGGAAAGGTGTGCTCTGACTTACCGAGGGCTCCATACCCCGCTGCATCAATCCTTGGGGC
>JAAEOI010000326.1 GCA_024244665.1 Bacteroidota bacterium
AAAAAAATCTGGTCATCTCGGGAATAGAATTAGCGAGCAAAGAGGCGCTGAATAAAATTACGGTTCCGGGGGAGGCTTTTCAGCTCCATCTCCAGGTGCGGGTGTTCCTCCGGATTGATCATCTGATAGATTTCACCCCAGCCAAACATTCCGCCTATATTCCTGTCATCAATGAACAGGTCTGCTTCGATCTTCCTGCTGGAATAATTTTCGTCGAACTCCTCCTCCGGGTAGCTCTTATTCACGGCATAAAACTCGATCCCGTTTTGCCGGCAATATTCCACAGCTTCATCCAGTTCCCTACCCGAACGGTAGGTCCAGAGGATTAACAGGTGCTTCTGCTTCTGAAGTGCCCTGAGGGTATCAAATGCAAAAAGGATTTCTTTCCCGATCTCGGGGTATCTGTGTTCAACAATAGTTCCGTCAAAATCGACAGCAATCTTAATTGGGATTTCCATAAATTCAACTCTTCTCTTGTCTCAAAAATACAAAAACCTCTCAAAAGAGATCATCTACTGAAAGATATCTTTCACCGGTATCGTAACTAAATGTAAGGATTGTTGAAGCGGGATCAGCTTTTTGCAACAGCATGGCCACTGCAGCCAGGGAGGCTCCCGACGATATCCCGGCAAACAGCCCCTCCTCCCCGGCAGCCCTCCGGGCATAATCATATGCTTCAGCCTTCTCAATGGCAAAAGTCCCGTCCAGAAGTGAAGTATCCAGATTCTGCGGGATAAAGCCGGCACCGATCCCCATGATCCCGTGGGGGGAGGGTTCCCCCCCGGCTATTACCGATGAACCGACCGGTTCCACAGCATATACCTTCAATGCGGGCATCTCTTTTTTCAACACCCTTGCCACCCCGGATATATGTCCGCCAGTACCCACGCCGGTCACCAGGTAATCGATCCCGCCGGGGAAATCAGCAAGTATCTCCTTTGCTGTTGTGGCTTCATGGATAGATGGATTGGCACTATTGTCGAACTGCGAGGGGATCCACGAGGTAGTGATCTCCGCAGCCAGTTCCTCCGCCTTTGCAATGGATCCCTTCATCCCCTTCTCACGTGGGGTGAGGACAATCTCGGCACCGTAGGCCCTGAGGATATTCCTGCGCTCCACCGACATGGACTCGGGCATCACCAGGATGACCCGGTATCCTTTAACGGCTCCCACCATGGCCAGCCCGATCCCTGTATTCCCCGAGGTGGGCTCAATAATGGCTGCACCCTCCTTCAGTAAGCCCCTTTGTTCCGCATCCGTTACCATTGCATCGGCAATGCGGTCCTTAATGCTCCCACCGGGGTTTGTCTGCTCCAACTTCACCCACACATTCCCGGCCCCTGGAAATAAATTCCGCAGCCTCAGGTGGGGTGTGTTCCCGATCGTCTCAAGTATGTTCTCGTATTTCATGGTTTTGCTCGTTATGCTTGCCACGCAAGCGTTAGTATGTTGGCTTCGCGAATGTAAATGTGAAAATAGGAAAGAAACCTTACTTTCTTACTTATTTACTTCCTCAAATGACAAAGTCATTCGGTGTTTCAAAGTCCTTACTGTCCCTGATAACCACCCTGTGATTCCTGTATACCACCGAATAGGGTAGTACGCTCTCGGTAATCCAGGTATTCCCGCCCACCACCGTATGGTGCCCGATGGTAGTATTGCCCCCCAGAATGGTGCTCCCTGCATAGATCACCACGTGATCCTCGATAGTGGGGTGCCGCTTGGTTTTAGCCAGCCATTTCTCCACTGTAAGCGCCCCGAGGGTCACACCCTGGTATATTTTCACATTCTCCCCGATCCGGGCAGTCTCCCCGATCACAATACCGGTTCCATGATCGATGAAGAAGGGTGACCCGATCTCCGCACCGGGATGGATATCTATCCCTGTTTTGCCATGAACATACTCCGTCATCACCCTTGGTAAAACCGGCACTCCGAGCCGGAACAGGATATTGGAGAGACGGTATACAGAAATGCAGTAGAAGCCCGGATAACAGAGGATGATCTCCTCCACACAGCTGGAAGCAGGATCGAAGCGGGTAATGGCCTCGGCATCCGCGACCAGCTGCTCGAATACCACAGGAAGTTCTTCAAAAAAAGCGGTGGTAAGCTCTTCGGGCGATTGCTCCAATGATACGCTTATGGAGCGCAGCAGTTCCCTCAGCTTCAGGTTACAACGTTCAATCTCAGTTGCCATCCTTTCCGGGTCGGCCCCACCATTCTGCTGGATCGGAAAGAGGGTCGTGATCAGTGTATCTGTAAACTCATGGGCCTCCGCTATGGAGGGTACAGCAGTGCAATGCCCATTGCTGAATTCACTGAGTCTTTTTATAAAGGCCTTATCCGGTCTGCTCATCTGAGTGTCAATAAAAGGTTCAGGAGGGAGAGTAAAATGTAAGTTAAAATCACCAGTGCTATTCCGGGCAGTCCGGTAAATGCGAGAATCACCACGGCCATAGCCAGCAGGATGTAGCGGATCAGGTTCCCCTTAAGCCTGAAGTGTTTAAACTTCAGGGAGTACATGGGAACAGGCAGGATCATGTAGAAGGCCATTATTACCATGATGGCCCACAGAAAATAGAGATTTACCTGTGTACCAAAAAGCAGCCCCTCATTCATGAACTGCCAGTACAATCCGGTCCAGAAAAGAGCATGGGCAGGCGTGGGCAGGCCGTGAAAAAAGGCGGCCCCGGTCTCTTCCAGGTTAAACCGGGCCAGCCGGATGGCCGACAAGGCCGGGATCATCAGTACAGATAAAAGCATCAGCCACTGTATGGTGCGGGGGTAGAGAGAGTCATCGGCTGCGATGAACTGCTGCCTGAATATGATGTATACAAAGATTGCCGGCAGTAGGCCGAAGCTTACCATGTCGGACAGGGAATCGAGCTGTTTACCGGTCTCGCTGGCAGCATTAAGCAGTCGGGCGGCCATGCCGTCCATGAAATCGAAGAGGGCTGCAGCCAGCAGTAGATAGACAGACCATTGCCACTGTCCCTCAATGGCGAAGACAATGGCCACGGTTCCACATGACAGGTTCAGCAGGGTGAACAGATTAGGGATGTGCTTCTTCATGAGCTTCAGCAAGTTGTTTTTCAAAATACCTGAGTGCCCAGCGTACCGCCAGGTAGCTGACCCAGATCATGAAGGGCCAGGACAAACATCCGATAATTGCTCCAATGTACATATATTTATATTTAGTTATTGGTTACAGGCATTGACAATTTTTTAATTACTTTATCACAACTCACCATTTCCTTTATACACATGATGCTCCTCCTCCTTCTCATCGATCTTCTTTTTGTTCAGGGCCCTCCAGGCATAGATGATATAGGCCAGCACGAAGGGAACAAAAAGTGAAACCCGGCTCAAGGCTACCAGCGTATAGTGGCTGGAGGAGGCATTCAGAATGGTCAGAGAGCTCTGTATGTCATATGATGACGGATAGAATGCTGTATTGTTCATGCCTGCCAGTACAGCCAGCACCCGGGCCAGAAAAAACATGGTGAGTCCCAGTGACAACGGCACAAAGATCCTGTGAAACATGGTCCGGATTAAGACTGCCTATTTTTATTTGCTCTAAATAGAACTATTTTTCATCATCTTTGGTTGGTTTATCACCCAATTTCAGATGATATTTGTTATTTAAGGAATGAATCGAACCCTAATTGCATTTTTGATGTTGGCCCCGGCAAGGGTGGCCAATAAAACTTTTTAAACCAGCATATGAAAATTTTATGGATCGCAATGGCCGCCGTGTTAATGGTCGCCTGCAACACGCAACCGAAAACAGATGCCGCCCAGGCAGAGGAGAACTCCATCGCGGCCGACGCACAATGGGTGGAGGTAACTCTTAAAGTTGCAGGGATGACCTGCGAAGGATGTGAAAACGCCATTAACACCGGTGTGAAGGGACTGGAAGGGATCGCCTCGGTGGAATCGTCTCATGAAGAGGCCTGTACTAAAGTCAAATACGACAGCAACACCACCTCAGTGGAGGAGATTACTGCCAGTATTACAGAGACCGGCTTCAAGGTAAAGGGTGAAATCTGAGAACCGGCCAGCGGGTCTCAGGAGAACGACTGGTAGAAAGGAATGTGCTTCCTGCCTTTAGAGGCGAATATGATACCGTAATTCTTCCTGTTGTATATCCAGGTCCGGTTGATCAGTAATTTAACACAAAATCCCCACCAGAAAAGCTGGTGGATTCTGCGGAATTTTGTCCTATACCCCAGGGACTGTAAATATGAAATGATCATTTCATAGTCGGGTTGTCCCTCAATGGTTCCCGAGGCATCGTAACGCCCGGCAACAATGGTGAGGGATAGGTTTTCGGCCTGCTTCAGTCCCTTTATGAATCCCAGGAGCGTATGGTATTCCGCCCCATTGTTGGTCAGGTTGACATGTCCCACACTGTGAATGTCTATCTGATTCTCCATGAGAATATTGTCAAGCGTATCCATCTGGACCTCTGCCTCTTCACCGCTGAAGTCGACCGTCTCATCAATGGGGATATTCCCCAGCTGGTTCCACGATGCTTCCCTTCCGAACAGAAATCTTGCCCTTGCTTTTTCAGAGAATGTTGCAGCCCTGATCAGCTTGATGTTCCTGTACTTTTTTAAGGATATGATTTCCCCGGCCAGCTGATGATTCCTGTCATCCGGATCAATTCCGTAGACAAGCCCTTTCTTCCCGACTCTCCCGGACATTTCATAAAGATCAGAAGTAAGCGGAGATGACATATCAAATCCCACCTGTATCCCCACCTCACCCTTTTTTAATGCAGGGAATTTAATCCGTTGATCAATCAAGGAAAAGAGGCGAAAAAAGGTATGTTTCAGCTTTCTCATCTTGCAGGCGGACTTATCTGATCAACAGGGTCAGGAAGCTCATGAAAAGGACCGCATCGACAGTCCACCGGTAAAGGTCTTTCTTCCTGAACCACGATGGCAGCAGGAGTACCAGCAGCAGTATGGTGGACATGCCCGTAAGGACCAGGGCAAACTGAGTGTACCTGTCCGTTTCAAATACCAGGAACTGAAGAATCGAAACCAGGTAGATCCCAATCCCGGTACCCAGCAGCAGGTTCCTGGTCCGTTTCCTTCCCAGGATCAGTGCAAGCGAGGCAATGCCCATCCTTGAATCGAGCTGGATATCATAAAGGGAGATCACACCCAGGTTCAACAGCAGCACCCCGGCCATCAGAATCAGGATCATAATGTGGGTGGACTCCGGGACAAGGGTCCGGGTGAGGAAGGGTCCCATCCATGTACCTGCCAGGTATAGCAACAGGACAAACACCTCCCCTGGTATAAAGAGAAAACTGTTCTTTTTGAAGATATGGCGCATGGCATAGAAAAGGAGCACCCCGCCTCCCAGGGCCAGGGCAGCCTTCAACATCTCCCTGTCGAGGAAATTGAATACCAGAAGTATATCGGCAACCCCCACTACCCCCATGAACCATAGGAGAATCCTCATGTTTTTAAAGATGAAAACATGCATCTCGCGCTGGGGACTTTTCCTGTGTCTCCATGCATCCAGCAGGTGATCGCCTGTGTAGAGCACCCAGACCGTTAAGGCCAGGGCCGCCCACCAGCTCCAGCCGGGATTTGCCGAAAAGAGTCTGGCCGCGAGTGTTGATGTGGCCAGTGCTCCAAATACAATATCGAGACTTAAAAAATGAAAATAACGGTAGATCTGCCTCACTCTGTTATGTTTGATGATGTTTGCTCTCCTCCAGGCAGGGGTGGTTGACCGGGTAAAGGTTGGCACAGGTTAATGAATACCCTGTAACCAGCATGAACAATCCGGCGAACCCGACAAACATACCGATCTCCTGGAATCCCAGTACCTGCTCTCCCACCGCTTCTGGGAATATCTGCAGGTAAAGATCGATAAACTGGCCCACAATCAGAAACGGAATCACGATTTTAATCCCCGTTTTGTTTCGGGCTGTGATCAGGGGCATCACCGGCACAAAGGGAAGAACCTCCAGCCTTCACCCCTCACCCGCGGAAGAAAATAGGCGATCTCCCCGGGATTGTTGCCATACCAGATCAGCATGAATTCGGCAAACCAGAAGTAATCCCAGATGATACAGAGCATGAATATATACCTGGAGAAGTCGCCCATATGTGAAGCGTTGAGAAAGGGGAAATATCCGCGTTGATGGAGGATCACGGCAATAAAAGCGATTGCGATGGATCCGTGATGGAAGGCAGACAGGAAATTACGGATGGCAAAGATGGTGCTGTACCAGTGGGCATCGATGGACATGATCCAGTCGATCATAGCAAATAGGGTGTTAAGGTTCCCATATAATAGAATCCCGGGGAAACACCCTATTGAACCGTGAATCAATTATTGATAATCCCGTATTTTCTCAACTTTTGAATACTACCGAAACAGTTACCAGGTATAATTAATTAACAATTATCATGTACCTTGCGTTCATGCACGCCCTTTTTTCAGACATTTTCCTCCCTGTCACCCTCGGGATAATCACCCTCGGTATGGGACTCTCCTTAACAGACAAAGACTTCAGGAATATTTTCATGCAACCCAGGGCGGTCACAACGGGGCTCATCTGCCAGATGCTGCTGCTGCCCCTGATTGCTTTTTTCATAGCCCGGATCAGCAACATCGAACCAGTTTATAAAGTCGGGCTGATGATCATTGCAGCATGTCCGGGAGGGGCTACCTCAAACCTGGTCACCTATATGCTCAGGGGAAATGTGGCACTTTCCATCTCCATGACCGCCATTAATAGCCTGATCACCCTGATCACTATCCCCCTGGTGGTGACCCTTTCGCTGGAATTTTTCATTCACCAGGATGCCGACATCAGGCTTAATGTGGGTGAGACCATGCTTAATGTATTCCTGATCACCCTTCTGCCTGCATATGTTGGAACACGGATCCGGAAATGGAAACCAGAAATGGCCGACGGGCTGGAGAAACCTCTTAAAATTGCCCTGCCTCTCCTCCTGGCCCTGATCTATACCGGGGTAGTCTTCATCGACCGGGAAGGTGAATCCACTACTTTCAGGGACTTTATCACCATTTTCCCATATGCCCTGGCACTTCACTTTCTGGCCATGGGCGCCGGACTACTGGTGGCATGGCTGACCAGACTGAATGTCAGCGACCGCATGACAATTTCAATTGAAGTGGGATTGCAGAATTCGGCACTGGCCATTTTTGTGGCAGCCAGCCTGCTGAAGAACCACTCCATGGCACTGGTCCCGGTAGTATACGGGGGCTTCACCTTCTTAACCACCCTGCTGTTCGGATGGATCGTTAAAAAATTATCCAGGTAGTTGATAAAAAATGGGAAACGCGGTAGTGAGAATGGACGCCTACCGGAAGAGATAGATGAATCCTGTACTGGAATAGGGAGCCGAATCCCCCTCCTCCTCAAGCACATAGTAGTAAACCCCCTCTTCCAGATCATTTCCCGCGCTGTTTGTCCCATCCCAGAAGATCCTTGGGGAAAGAGAGTGAAAAACACGGGTGCCGGTCCGGGTAAAAACACTGAATTCATAAACTGTAATGCCATCGGTCAATACTTCAATCTGGTCGTAAATACCGTCACCATTGGGAGTAAACACACTAGGGACCACCAGCTCTGTGCCGGTGGAATCGGCGCTTGCCGAATCTTCCGCAAACGCTTGCTGATCAGCAAACTGAGATGCATCTGGCCATGTTTCAGCAGGCTGCGCAGATGCTACACTGAACTGCAAAAAAAAGCAGCATGCTATGGCTAAGTATCTGGCTATGATCATATCTTCTCGGTCAGTTTCCGGACCACCCTAAAGTTATTAAAAAATTCTTTGGCGAAAACCCTGAGTACTGTATATGTGGGAATGGCCAGTATCATACCAACGATCCCCGCCAGGCTTCCTGCCATCATAATCACAATGAAGATCTCAATGGGATGGGCATAAACACTGTTTCCGAAGATGAAGGGCTGGAACACCACATTATCTGTGATCTGGGTGATGATAAATACCAGCATCATATATCCGATAAGGGGTACCAGCTGGGTGGTAAATTCCATATCCAGGTGGGTGGCAACCCCCAGGATAATCCCCAGTGCCGCCCCTATCCATGGCCCCAGATAGGGAATGATATTCAACACCGCGGCAACCAATCCGATCACCAGTCCATGCCTGAAACCCACCCCAATGAGGGTCATCCCCAGTGTCACCATGGTAAGTATCCCGGTCATCTGCAGCAGGATCCCTGCAAAATACCTGCGGAGGAGATGTTTGATCGAATCAAGGGCGTGGGTAAATGCATTCTCCTTATCCTCCGGGAACAGGGTTATGATATACCCGGATATCAGTTTCTCCTCCCTTAAAAGGAAAAAGGTGATAAAAGAGATGGCAAAGATGGCCCATGCCACGTTACCCAGGATAGAGGCAACACCTGCAAGGAAATCGGTAATCATCTCAATGCTCATAATGGAAGTCAGTCGTTGCTGGATCTCCTCCTTCATGGTAAATTCGTCGTTGTCAACCAGGCTCAGTTTCCCGATCCATTGTTCAAGTCGCTGGATAGGTTCATCAAACTCCCTGACAATTAATTCCGTATCAATACCCGAAAGCTCATTTGCTTCAATGGCAACCAGGGGGATAAACAGCCTGAAAAAACCAAAAAAGATAACCCAGATGGACACCAGGGTGAGCAGGGCACGAATGGAGACCGGGATCTGCCATTTTCCGATCCGTATCTTCCCAAGCATCCGGACCAAAGGCCTTGCGATGAGTGCAAGGACAGAGGCCACAAGAATATAGGCCACAATGCTGGAGAATCGCCATACCAGCAGGGCCAGTAAGACCACTCCGGCTGTCACAAGCAGGGTGCGTGGTGTAAACCAGTTTTTCATAGACAGTCAGCTGTAAATATAGTGATTTACTGTATATATTTTTTGGCTACTTTTACTCCCTCAGAGGAGGCAAAAACATGAAACAATATCTCGATCTATTATCCCACGTATCAAAAAACGGAACCAGGAAGGAGGACCGCACCGGCACAGGAACGGTCAGCACCTTCGGATACCAGATGAGATTCGACCTGTCAGAGGGTTTTCCGATGATGACCACCAAAAAATTGCACCTCAAATCGATCATTCACGAACTACTCTGGTTTCTCCGGGGAGATACCAATACAAAATACTTGAACGACAACGGAGTGAAAATCTGGAACGAGTGGGCCGACAAGGATGGCAACCTGGGCCATATCTATGGCTACCAGTGGAGAAGCTGGCCCACCCCCGGAGGGGAGCATGTTGACCAGATCTCATCAGTGGTTAATTCCATAAAAAACAATCCCGACTCGCGCAGGCATGTTGTGAGTGCGTGGAACGTTGGTGAACTGGAACGGATGGCCCTGCCTCCCTGTCACATTCTTTTCCAGTTTTACGTTGCCGATGGTAAACTCTCATGCCAGTTGTACCAGCGCAGTGCAGATATTTTCCTTGGCGTTCCCTTTAATATCGCCTCCTACTCTTTTCTCCTGATGATGATGGCCCAGGTATGCGGACTTCAGCCGGGCGAATTCATCCACACCCTGGGCGATGCCCACATCTACCTGAACCACATGGAGCAGGTTAACATGCAGCTCAGCAGGGAGCCTAAAAAACTTCCCTCGGTAAAACTTAACCTGGAGATTAAAGACATCTTCAGTTTCAGGTTTGAGGATTTCAACCTTGCAAATTACGATCCACACCCACATATCAAAGGAGCAATCTCGGTCTGACATGGAAAAGCTTATCCTTCATAACATATCCATTATCGTGGCCATTGCGGAGAACCGGGCCATTGGGAAAGACAATAAACTTTTGTGGCACATCTCGGAGGACCTGAAGAGGTTTAAGAAATTGACCACGGGCCACACACTGATCATGGGCCGGAACACCTTCCTGTCACTACCCAACGGGGCCCTCCCCAACCGGAGGCACATTGTAATCTCGGATATTGCGGATGAAAATTTTGACAGCTGTGAAATGGCCCGGTCCATCGACGATGCCGTGGCCATGGCCGGGGAGTCGGATGAATGCTTCGTAATCGGGGGCGGGATGGTATACGCCCAATTCCTCCCAATGGCCAGCAAACTGTACCTCACACAGGTGCACCACTCCTTCGATGCGGACACCTTTTTCCCGGAAATCGACTTCTCTCTGTGGGAAGCTCTTTCATCGGAATCTGTGGAGGCCGGGGAGAGGAACCAGTACACCCACACCTATACCGAATTCAAAAGAATATAAAGCTCCGAATTGTAGTTCACATCTGAATTGACTATTTTTCCCATGAAACAAAACCTCACCATGATGAAAAAACTTCTTTTTACAACCATTGCAATTCTTTTCGTTCCTCTTTTCCTTTACTCCCAGGCCAACAAGATTGAAGGCACCTGGTACAACGATGAAAAGACATCCTCCATTGAGATCACAAAAGGAAGTGATGGCAAATACAGCGGAAAGATTACCTGGCTGGAGAATCCCAATGAAAATGGCAAACCAAAGGTTGATGATGATAATCCCGATCCAAAACTGGCCACCCGCCCGATTATGGGTCTGACCATCGTCAAAAACTTCAAGTATAACTCCGACAAAAAACAGTGGATTGACGGAAGGATCTACGATCCTAAGAACGGGAAAACCTACGACTGCTACGCATGGTTTGAGGACGGAAATTTCAACAAGCTATACCTCAAAGGATACGTTGCAGGCATCCGGGCACTGGGACGCAAGACTAACTGGATAAGGAAATAATACAGTACTCAGTACTCAGTGGACAGTACTCAGTACTCAGTACACAGTGCTCAGGGTGAGGGTGAGGGGTGAGGGGTGGGAAATTGTACGGATTCGTACACCCGGATACCACAACCGTTCACTTTTTCCATGATCGCGACTCCGTAATTATGCACTCATCACGTTTGTTATCAACTGTTTGTAGGTCTTGGCACACAATGTGTGTTTATAACATTGAAAACAAATCTTACGTCCTTTTACAAATCACTCGCGGGTGATAAAGTAAAAATTTCTTTTTAGGTTTAAGTGGTTAGATAAAAGGGGTCCTCACAGACCCCTTTTACCTTTTTATATGCACTGGTATCCGGTGGCATCAGCAATTATGGATGTAGCAGTCGGCTAATGGCCACATACTCGGCCAGGGCGATTCCCTTGGAAGCATCGGTGAGTTTATAATAGTTCTTCATGAAGGGATCGTCCATCACGTACTTCACACCGTTCTCATGGGGCCATACCTCCCCGGTGCACTCAAGATGATCGGTAATCTGCGCAAGCGCAACGGGATCGTCGATCACCTCTTCGAGCATGACCCGGTAGGCCAGAGCTGCCTGAGCAAATTCATGCCCCCGGCCAGAATCAACAATGGCCTCCTTTCCTGCAATTTTGTTGCCCTTGTCCTCGACCTCAGTGACCCGTGCTCCCGGTTGCTTTAGAAAAGTGATCATTCCCTCTTGCAGGGAGGAGATCATCACCTGGAGATTCCTGGCATCATCATGAATCTTTCTTATGGTCAGCAGACAGTCACTGTCACAACTGTCCTTTGCCCACTCCAGCAGGCCGGCTGTTCCCTCTTCAGTCTGAACCACCCTCTCCTCGTTGGCAATAGCCTCATTCATATAGATATCGATAAGGTATTTCCCCATGTCCACTTTGGCATAGAGCATCACAATGGAGATGCCCACAAGCAGCATCACAACATAGGGCATGGTGATCTTTTTGCTTCCGCTTTTCTGGAATATATTGACCACATATAGCGGAATAAATCCGACAACCAGGAATCCGGTCCCCACCTTGAGCATTACCCCGGCCCCTGGCCAGTGCATGATTTTAAGGAGTGCCCCGGCAAGGAGCAATGCAATGGTGAAATAACCTACAATGGCATAGACGGGATTTTTCTTCTCAACCTGCTCCTTATGGTTGGAGATGAAATAGAGGGGGAGGAATACCAGTACTACCAGTACAATACCCACGGTGATCAGGATGGAGGCACCTGGCCAGTGCATCGTCTTAAAAAAAGCCCCGATGATGGTCAGCAGGGCCGACGTAAGTCCGAATATATAAGTGAAGTTTTTCATGCGTTGGAATTTTTTGTCAAGGTTTAACATTGTCTGATGCTGGATCTCAGGCAGGCTTTTATCGCCAATGGTTTCAAGCACCTGGTTGTAGGAAGATTCAAAATCGCTCCCCGAATCCATATACTCCTCCACCATGCAGCATACATGGTCCAGCAGGTCATCAATCAACCGGTTGTAGGTCAGTCCGCGACTAACCAGATCGGCTTTGATGCGTTCATAATTATCGTCGATTGTTGGGTCAATCATTTCTGGCGGGTGTGGGCTTGAGCACGTGGGTGAGTGTATTGACAAAATCAAAAAATTCATCCACCTTCTGCTCGGTCCATGACCTCCCTGTCTCGGTAAGAGAGTAGTACTTCCGGACACGTTTACCAATAAACTCCTGTTCAATGGCGATGTGTCCGTCAGCCTCCAGTTTATGCAAAACCGGGTAGAGGGCACCGAATGTAAGTTTGATCTTACCGGTGGTGAGCTCCTCCACCTTCTTGGTAATCTCATACCCGTACATTCGTCCGTTGTCGGCCAACAACTTTAAAACAATTGTTTTCAGCGTACCTTTCAATAGATCGTTTGCTAT
>JAAEOI010000327.1 GCA_024244665.1 Bacteroidota bacterium
CTGTCCCAATGGCTTCCCAAATCCGTTCCATATTCTGAAATAGAAAGCACACCAATGAAATTTTTTAATGCCAGTGTAAGCTGGGCCCATTGGTGGGTCTTGGCCACAGGTATGGAAATAATCTTATCTGCTTTTTCGTAAACATTTGAGACCAGTAATATACCTGAAGGGTGGATACTGGAGGGTATTTCATAGGTACAGGGATGATCTACTTCCAGGCATGACAGGGTAATAGTCCCAGCGTATTCCTGGTTTAGCCTGGCAGCTTCTTTTACCAGGTTGGTGCCTCCATCCAATGTGTATGAATAGTTCCAGTCGAAAGTTTTCATCTGAGAACCATCACCGATTATCACCTCACTGGCTCCGGCCTTCAGACACTCTTCGGCGGTGGCAATAAGGATTTCCGGTTTAGTACACTCCCCGATATGAAAACAATTATTATACTGCGCCCAGGGGAAGGTAACAAAATTCGGTTTGATGAATACCGTTTCACCTTCATTGACCACCGAA
>JAAEOI010000328.1 GCA_024244665.1 Bacteroidota bacterium
CCATCCATAATATCTTTCTGCAGTGCCATCGTTGCGGGTGGATGGTCAACATGATTTGGCAGGGGAGGGCCCTTTCGTTGGAGGCTTTGATGATGTCTTTTGTTCTTCGGATCCGGTATCCTTTTTCTTTGAGGATTTGATTCTGTTTGTTGTCCACCTTATCCCTGATGCTGACTTTGTGGCCATTCCACCTTCTGCCGGTATCGGTCAGGTAGAGGATGTTGGAGTAATCGACATCGAAATAGGGTTCGCCGATTATTTTGAGACGCCTGTAGCTGTATCTTTTTTTCCAGAGATCCCTTGAGTCGTGCTTCGAGGTGGGACTGCCATGCATGCAGATGGTCTTTACGGGTGCCAGTTTTCGGAGCTTCTTGAGGTTTTCCCTGAAGGCTTTAATGGCTTCTTTATGATTTCCATCAAAAGTTGCAAGTTCCTCGTAATGGTAGCCAATTTCGTGGCGCAGATCAGCGATCTGTTTGATGATCTCTTCGTCCCAGCTCTGTGGTTTTGCTCTGAAATTGTAGGTGCCTACGATGCCGTATTTGCTTTCGATTCCTGCCAGTCGGAGGGCGTTTCGAGGCCTTGCATCTACATCGTGCCGGATGACGACGGCTTTCTCTTCAGGCTTTGTAAGGAATTGCTCGAAGGTTTGAAACTCATAGCCTCTGTTTCTCAGGGCTTCTAGGAGCCTGATGTACGTATTTGGGGTGAAGTCGGACATTGGAACTAAAGATAATGATTTCTCTCAAAGTTTCTACACCAGTATTCAAAAACAGGATCGTTGAAGGGAATAAGATTTACCATGAATTTCCACGATATCTTTCTCTTGTAGGACCTTCTTATTTTTTGAAACATTTCCTGGGGTTCCTAACATGTATTTTTGCATGAAGGAGGGTGTTATTTTATGAAAGAAATCTTTTCCTGACCGCAGTTAGGTCCTCCTTTCTGCATGAAGTTTGATTTTAAGTATCTTGGCAGGGATGTACCAGAACGAGATGAGCATTAGCAGGGAAGAGTCAGAAGAAATACTCTATTCGAAATTTGGGCTGAGGCATTTTTACGATGAGCAATGGGAGGCCATCGAATGCTTGTTAATGGGGAAACGGGTGCTGATGATACAGCGTACTGGCTTTGGGAAGTCTCTGGTTTATCAGTTTGTGGCCCTGATGCTCGAGGGAACCACTGTGGTCTTTTCCCCCCTGATTGCCCTGATGAGAGACCAGGTGAATAAGCTGCAAGAACTGGGCCTTCCGGCTGCCCTGATCAACTCTTCACAAAGTCCTGAGGAAAGGGAAGAGATCCTTTCAGAGGCAGAAAAAGGAGCCTACAAGTTGTTGTATGTGGCTCCCGAGCGGCTCAAAGACAAGCGATTTCGGACAGCAATTCAGCACATGAAGCTTGGGATGGTGGTAGTGGATGAGGCACATTGCACTTCAACCTGGGGACACGAATTCAGGCCTGATTACCGCCGGATCGTTAACGTGGTGAGTATGCTGAAAGAAGACATGCCGGTGCTTGCCTGTACTGCCACCGCCACACCGAGGGTACAGCAGGACATTGCCATGCAGTTTGATAACAGCAGGCTGAGTGTACTCAGGGGATCACTGGCCAGACCTAATTTCAGCTGTTCGGTGGTCCGGTGCCAGAACCAGGAAGCCAAGATGGCCGAATTACTCAAATTGGTTAAGTCGCTGCCTGGGCATGGAATTGTCTATTGCGGCACCCGTGCAGAATCCAAACTATACTCCGGGTGGCTGGAGTTCAACGGCATAGACTCCGCTTTTTATCACGCGGGACTGGATGACAAATCAAGAAGGAATATTGAGCAAGCCCTGATGGATAATACCTATAAGTGTGTGATATCTACGGTGGCTCTCGGGATGGGAATGGACAAGCCTGATATTCGTTTCGTGATCCATGTCCAGGTGCCGCAATCGCCCCTGCATTATTACCAGGAAATAGGGCGGGGCGGCAGGGATGACCTTGCCACCACGGTGGTTCTTCTGTATGCCGGGGAGGATGATCACCTTCCGCTTTACTTCATTGAGACCGGAACGCCTTCTGCCGGAAGACACCATGACCTGTTGGATCATCTCATGAGGCGGGTACCCATGAAACTAAAGCAGCTGTCCCAGGTCCTGGATCTGAAACAGTCCGTTGTGAATGTACTTCTGAATAATCTGATCGACCAGGGGATTGTTGCAAGGATTCGCTTAGGTCAGTCCATCCATTATGGTCTGCGTTCCGATGCTCCTGAATTTGACACGACGGGTATTGAGGTCTTGCGGGAAGAAAAGACCCGGGAATTCGAAAAGATGAAGGAATACATTGAAGGGCACAACTGCAGGATGTTGTTTCTCCGTAATTTTCTGGGGGATGAGACCGTCGACCGATGTGGGAAATGTGATGTGGATCTTGGCAGGCGTTTTGAAGCCGTGCCAGGGGAGGAAGATTTGACCAGGATCCGTTTGTACCTCCGGAAATCCTCTTAATCATTTGGAAATATTACATTTATAATCAGAGCTGTCTTTACTGCAGCTAAAAATCAGAATCGCAATAGAAAACAATGAAATCCTACTACTTTTTTCTTCTGGACTTTATCATTTTTAAATTTTTTAAAAACAAAATCCAAAGGTAAAACTGAAGGTTGGTGTAGGAGTTTTATCAGATTCCGGACCGTTCATATTAAAGGATCCAAGGTAGTCTCCCGGTTCATCTATATTTTCAAATTTCATTTGATCCATATTGAATTCAAATCCTGCCATAATAAAACGATAACGTACGTTAAAGCCCGTTGAATAGCCAAGTCCCATTGTTCCCAAAAAAGTGTCATCAAAATCAGGAACATCAGCCACTACCCCTATCCAGGGGATTTTGACTTTAATAAATACATCAAATACAAGATCAGTAACAGGGCTATAGGATATTGTGGGCCCTATTTTAGAAGATATCTTAAATAACCCTAAAGCTAGATCCTCTGACTTGTTGGTTAATTCATGATAAGAAAATTCCGCATAATCTGCATTTATACCTATTCGTAGACCATCTGACAATTGTATCCTGTTAAGCATGAAGATATGGCCTAATTCAAATGTGCCACCTCTCCGTGAAAAATCTTCCCAAAAGGTGTCATCATCAATACCAAAGTAGGATTTTGTAGGTTGTGAATATCCAAAACGGAGATAGAATATGTTCTCCAAATCTCCGCTATTTTGTGCAAGCGAAAACAAAGAAATACCTAAAAAAATGAACGATAAAAAAGTCTTTTTCATAATGAATCATTTTAGTTTTGTGTGGTATATCCAAACTCTAACTAAAATAGCATATATATTGATATAAAGCAACATAGGATGGTAGTTTATTTTCCTATTCCGTATTATTATGGGTTGTTTTAGGAGAATCAGTCTACATTGAATTTTTGTTTGTATCTGGAAGGGTTTTGACAATTCAGTTCAAAAGGCTTCAGTGTTTTACAGCTTCCAGGTGAAAAGCAGTGTGGTTGTCAATATCTTTGCTCCGTATATTCTCCGTACCTTTCAAGCTGAGAGAAGTTAATACGGCCACGAATAGACATAAACAAGATGAGTGTTTCAATTAAAAACGCTCTCCTCCATTGGTTAATATTTGATAATTTGTCTATCGTATTGGCAATGAGCGCTTTAGCAGGTTTTTGTTCGCTGATGATCATGACTTTGTAGATTGCGGTTAACTTGTTAAGAAGCAGAAAATTAGGAACTTAACCAAATTTTCAGATCACTTATTTCATTGATTTTCTCAGTAGTGCTTTATAAGTTTGATTCAAGTTTCGTAAAAATTCGTATATTTATTTAACTACTAACAACTTAATCTCATGAGAAAGGCAACCCCACTCCTGGCATTATTCATTTTTGCATCAACACAACTATTCGCTCAGATTGACACGGTCTGGTCTGAGAACTGGGAAGGCGACTGGATCGAAAACTGGTATGTGGATGGAGGGACCTGGGAAGTGGGAGATGCCACCAGTGGACCGGATACTGCTTATGCGGGGGCCAAATGTGCAGCAACAGTTCTAGCCGGGAACTACAACGAAGGGGTACGCAGTCGCCTGGTACGTTTAACAGATTTCATCGTTCCATCCAGGGATCAAAATCCCAGGTTGCAATTCTGGCACTGGTTTAGTTTCCACAGTGATGATTATGGGTACGTTCAAATCAAGACTGAAAATGGCGTTTGGCAAAATATCTCATCGAAATACAGGGGTTCAGGAAGCAACGCGTGGTCTTTCTCCTCTCTTGATTTAAGTCCATTTGCTGATTCTTTGGTTCAGATCGCCTTTTATTTTCATTCTGACAATGTATATGGCTCCGTTGATGTCAGTTCTGGGTGGTACATTGATAATACCCAGTTTCTTACCGGTAACTATATCTTTGACAGCAACGATGAGTTTGAAAATGGACAGGGCGACTGGAGTGCAAATGGCGGAACCTGGGAAGTGGGTATACCTACCTCAGGTCCGGGTGCTGCATACCTGAATGATATATGCCTGGCTACTGTCCTTGATGGCAATTATGCTGAGGGGGTGCGTTCTCATTTCATTAGTCCGCCTTTCAGAGTGATGCCTGCTACAGAGAATCCCGCTTTGCGATTCTGGCATTGGTACAGCTTCTCCAGCGATGATTTTGGGGAAGTATATCTTAAAACCCCGAATCAGGATAGCTGGCAACTCATTTCCAATCGCTTTGAGGGCACCAGCAGCGGGGTATGGACCACTTTCTATTCTGATCTTTCAGGCTATGCCGATTCAGTTGTGCAAATCGCCTTCTATTTCAGATCTGATAATGTATATGGTTCGGCTGATGTCAGTACGGGCTGGTACATAGATGACATGAGAATCGATGGCGTTCCATTGCATGATAAGGTTGTTGTGGAGAATGATCTGGCTGTCCAGTGGATGGAACCGGCGGGCAAACCTTTATGCGGAACAGGCAGGGAACAGGCCATCACCATCCAGGTGAACAATCATGGAAAACGGGCTGTATCTAATTTTGAGGTAGAGTATTCAATCGATGACGGTTTAAGTTATGTGAGTGAGACTGTGTTTGAAACTATCGGTCCGGGCGGCTCCCTTCAATATGTATTCAGAAGGAAAGCGGATATGGCGGAGGAAGATTATTATTATTGCCGGGCAGGCGTAAGTGTGGTTTATGATGTGAACGATACAAACGACGATGTAAGTGCAACGATTGAGAATGAGCACCTCGAATTTGATATTGAGACCACAGGTACAACATGCAATGAGGCAACCGGGACAGCAACGATTACAAGCATCGGAGGCAGGCCGGGACCATACGAGATGCATTGGACAACGGGAGATAAGGATCTGACTGCCGATAACCTTGCTTCGGGGGTTTACTTTGTAACCATTACCGATGCCCTTGGGTGTTCGTGGACAAAGTCGTTTACAATTAATGATATCGGAGCTCCGGAAATTTCCCTGGAATCCAGCATTAATGGGATTTCTTGCTTCGGCATGAATGATGGGAATATCAATATTGTTCCTGTTGGTGGTGTTCAGCCCTACAGTTATCGATGGTCAAACGGGGACCTTACCCAGGCCATCAACGAGCTGAGGAAAGGACAGTACGATGTGACCATCACAGATGCCGATGGCTGTGCGAAAAACCATAGTTTCCTGATTGAAGAACCTGCACCCTTGAGGATCAAAGCAGCCAGTGAAGATGCGATTTGCGGAGAAATGAACGGGTCGGCCCAATTGAGAGCCGCCGGAGGCACCCAACCCTATGCATTTAAATGGAATTCAGATCCTGCAGGCTTTACTGTAAGCGGATTGTCCGGTGGATTATATACAGCTTTTGTAACCGATAGCAAGGGGTGCACTGATTTCACCACTGTATCGATCAGTGAGATTGATGCCCCCCAGATCATCGTCACATCCGTTGATCCTGCTTCATGCGGGCACAGCGATGGCGGGATTAACATCGGTGTTGCCGATGTTACATTGAATTACATCTACAGCTGGTCTGATGGATCTGACTCACAGGATGTCCAGGATGCACCCGCCGGGTTTTACAGCGTAACGGTTTCCCACCTGGATGAATCCTGTTCCGCCAGCCAGATTATTGAAATACCCACTCAGGCTCCGCCTTCGGGTGAGATCTGTATGATCAGTGTGGACAGTATCACCGAAGGAAATATTGTGGTGATTAAGGATCCGGTGAATCCGAACGCGATTACTTCGGCCAATATCTATTATCTGAGTAAGACCGGGAGCTACCAGTATATGAAAACCCTTAATCCGACTGAAAGCAATACCACCCCCGATGCCGCCTCCAATACTGATGTTACATCTTACAGGTACCGGATTACCCAGGTGGATGGCTGTGGCAATGAATCAGAACCCAGTGCTTTTCATGAGACCATGCATGTGGTGGCTACACCCGATTACAGCCTTCACAGGGCCAACCTTTTCTGGAATTCGTATAAGGGCGTTGGTTACAACTTCTTCAAGATTTACCGGTATTCTGACTTATTGGGACTCGAAATTATTGATTCTATTCCAAGAATTGCCGATAAGGAATTCTACACCTATACTGACCTGAATCCACCTGAGGATATGGTCCATTATGTGGTTGTTATTGAACTACCCGAAGCATGCAACAGCAGGAAGAAGTCCGCGGGTACTCATAACACGATCCGGTCCAATAAAACCAAGAAGCTAAAAGTGCAAGGCGAAGGCTCCCCTGTTAGCAATCCGGAAACAGTCAGATCCCTTAATATCTATCCCAATCCAAACAAGGGTTCTTTCCGGGTGAGTATTGAAACGCTGAGGAGTCAGGATGTCTTATTGAGAATCTTTGATGCACAGGGCAAACTGGTCTGGACCGGGCAATTCAATGACATCAGGGGCAGTCACACAGAGACGCTTGAACTTCGGGATATAAAACCGGGTATTTACCATATTCAGTTCCTTCTGGACGATGGAATAATGAACAGATCTTTCATCGTGGAATAAAATGTTCAATACCTTCAGGTCAGTTCTCTTCCCTTTTGCCCTGTTGACAATAAGTTGTATTGCTGGTCTGTCCCAGCCTACTACGGAAAAAGGGCATTATCTCTCGATCAGGAATTTTACTCCGGAGGATTATCATGGCCGTCCCCAGAATCTGGATATTGCTGAGGACAAGCGTGGCATTTTGTACTTTGGTAACAGTTATGGCATCCTGGTTTATGATGGACTTTCCTGGAGCAATATCAACGTGAATGAAGGAACTGTTTTTTCCCTGGATTCGGATGCGGACGGAGTGGTTTATGTAGGCGGTCAGGACGAAATCGGACTTCTGAATACCAACCGGATCGGAAAGCAGGAGTATGTTTCCCTCTTGCCTTACCTGGATGAAAGCATTCGCGATTTCGGTGAAATCTGGGAAATTCATACCACAAGCTCAGGTGTTTTCTTTAAAGCGGATGAGTACCTGTTCAGATGGACAGGAGACACCATCCTCAGCTGGCACACGAAAAACAGTTTCCATACTTCATTTTATATATACAATGATCTGTATGTTCGTGAGGAGGGCAGGGGACTGCTGATGTTGCAGAATGATTCACTGAAGCTTACCATCGGTGGTGAGAAATTCGAAGATATTGCAATTATGGGGATGATCCCCTATAAAGAGACAGGTATTCTGATTTTTAGCGAAAACGACGGAATCTTTCATATGATTTCCAAGGGTAATTCGGGGAGCATAGAATTGATCAGGCACTTTAATGAGATTGATAATTTCATGTTTGATAATACAATCACCTGTGCCCTGAGGCTTAACTACAACCAGTTTGCAATCGGATCTGAGGGCAGGGGAGCCATTGTTTACGACCAGTCCAATGACCAGTTCGATTTCCTTAATTTCAATTCAGGCCTGCAGGATGAGGTAATTTACAACATGCATCTCGACAGGCGCGGTAATCTGTGGATGGCACTGAGCAACGGGATTTCTATGTCGCCGGTGGGTACACCGGTAACCTCATTTGGTTATAATGCCGGAATCAAAGAGTCGGTGGAAGGTATATCCAGGTTCAGGAACCGGCTTTTTATCTCCACCACCCTTGGTACTTACTACCTGGATGACCAGCTATCGGGTACGAAAACCTCTGGTCTGGCAGACAACCGTTTATACAATCGGCCTGTTTTCAGAAAGATCGAAGATCTTGAGGACGTATGTTATGCCTGCACCCGTTTTCTCAACGGGAATGAAGAGTTATTGCTCATTGCAACCTACTATGGAATTTCTCAGGTTGACAGGGATTTCAAAACAGAGCAGATACTGGAATGTTATCCATGGTATATTCATCAGTCAAAAATTAATCCTGAAAGGGTGATTGTTGCCAATGAAGATGGGATTGTTTCAATGTATCGCAGTGAGGGCAGTTGGATCAGAGAACCAGGATTGGAAGAAATCAATGAGTATTTCAGGGTCGTGGAGGAAGATCAAAAGGGTAATGTATGGCTGGGCACGGTGGGCTCCGGGAAAGCATACAGGATTGAATATGGTGAGCCCGGCCTTGATCCTACACCCCGCTTCACGGAGTTTGATTCCACGAATAATCTGCCGGAAGGTGATGTATATGTCAAAATGTACAGGAATGAGATGATTTTCGGGACATCGGAAGGCCTGTACCGTTTCAATGAAAAGGAGAATGTTTTCCACCCAGATACAAGCTTCGGTATTGAATTCGGCAGTAAATCCAGGAATATCCATCGCATTTCAGTAGACCACGAAGGATATCTCTGGCTGGTTACCTACAACAATACCACCAACGAATATGAGACAGGATACTTTATCCCATCATATGACGGCAGTTATACCTGGATCAATGAACCTTTCCTGAGTTTCTCCAGGGGAGTCATACACAGTATTTTTCATGATCCCGATGGTGTGTCTTGGCTGGGAGGTCCCGATGGATTGTTTCGCTACGACAGGAAGATAAAAAAAGATTACGGGCTCGATTACAATACAGTCTTACGAAAGGTCTACATAAAAGGGGACTCCCTGGTTTTTGCCGGAACGTTCACCAACTCTGACGGACTGCCCACCCTGCATCAGAATCAGGAGGAGATACCGCTTATTAAATATCGCTTCAATTCCATAGCGTTGGAATATGCGGCCCCGAGTAATGAAGATGGTTCTCCAATCCAGTTCAGCCACTACCTTGAAGGATTCGAGGACGGATGGCATAACTGGTCCACAGAATACCGCCGGGAATATACCAACCTTCACGAAAAGACCTATACATTTCATGTGAAAGCCAGGAATCTCTACAACCATGAAAGTGCAGAGACAAGCTACACATTTACCATCCAGGCCCCATGGTACAGAACCATCCCGGTTATTTCAGGATCGATCCTGCTTGTGGTAGCAATAATCTGGCTGATCGTGATCCTCTATACCCGTAGATTAAAATCTATCATCAGGGAGAGGACAACCGAGATCAGGGAACAGAAAGAGCTGATCGAAGAGAGGAACCGGGATATAACGGACAGCATTACTTATGCCCGGAGAATCCAATCGGCTATGCTGACTCCGGGTGATTACATTGACGGGTTGTTTCCTGAACGTTTTATCCTGTACCTGCCCCGCGATATTGTGAGTGGGGATTATTACTGGATGATCGAGAAGAACGGGAAAATAATCTGTGTAACCGCCGATTGTACCGGACACGGAGTACCCGGTGCAATGATGAGCATGATGGGGATGTCCTACCTGAATGAAATCACTTCCCGGGAGCAGGAGATACACTCCGATGAGATCCTCAACCAACTGCGTTTCAAGATCGTGGAATCCCTGCGGCAGAGGGGGGTAGAGGGAGAAAGCCAGGATGGAATGGATATGGCCCTGTATATTATTGATATGGATAAACAGACCCTTGAGTTTTCCGGGGCCCAGCTACCCCTCTTCCTCTTCAGGAATCAGGAACTACTGATCACCAAACCGGATAAGATGCCCATTGGAATTTCCTCCCAATTGCAAACCCCCTTCACGAGACATCAGCTGAAGCTGCATGCCGGCGATGTTCTCTATACTTTCTCAGACGGGTTCCAGGATCAGTTCGGGGGACCGCGAGGCAAGAAGTTTATGATTAGGCAATTTCGTGAGTTATTGCATGAGATCCACACGAAACCTTTGAGGCAGCAGAAGAACTTGCTCCTGAAAAGGCTGAATGACTGGAAGCTCGAATCCAATTGCGAGCAGGTTGATGACATCACTGTACTTGGAGTTAAGATTTGATTTCCGACCCATGATTCTTCGAGGTGCTATCAATGGGCCAGACAGATTCAGGAATTTTATAGAATAGTAGAAGCTGTCCAACAAA
>JAAEOI010000329.1 GCA_024244665.1 Bacteroidota bacterium
CGGCCACCCTGGCCATGATGTTCTCCGGCCCGCTATCAGACCGCGTCGGCCGCAAGAAAGTCCTGATATATGCCGCCCTGTTGTTCTTCGTATCAGCTGTCTTCTCAGCCCTGTCCACAAGTTATGCCCAGCTTGTGACCGCCAGGATGATCGGGGGACTGGGGGTGGGGGCAGCACTGATCATACCTCCCATGTACATTGCCGAGATCGCTCCGCCAAAAATGCGAGGGCGCCTGGTCTCCTTTAACCAGCTGAATATCGTCATTGGTCTTTCCGCAGCCTTTTTCACCAATTACTTGATTCTGCAGCTTGGAGAATCCGATGCGGCATGGGTAAGTACCATCAGGCTCGCTGAGAACAACTGGCGCTGGATGTTGAGCCTTGAGGCCCTTCCCGCCATCCTCTATTTCGGATTCCTGTTCTTTGTCCCGGAAAGCCCTCGGTGGCTTGCCATGAAGGGTAAAGACCAAAAGGCCATTGAGGTCATGTCCAGATTCGAAAATGGGGAGGTTGCAAGGGAGGAGTTCAACCTGGTCCTTGCATCCATTAAGGGTGGAGACAACAAAAGGAAAATTCCTTTGCGGGAGCTTTTCCGTCCGGCCATGAGGTTTGTACTCACCATCGGTATTGTTATTGCAATCCTGCAACAGATTACAGGGATCAATGCAGTATTCTTCTACGCCCCCATGATATTTGAGCAGACAGGGATCGGGACCGATGCCTCTTTTGCCAATGCCATTATCATAGGACTAACCAACCTTGTATTCACCATTGTGGCCATTTCATTTGTGGACAGGCTTGGAAGAAAGCCATTGCTCTCTTTCGGGCTGGTTGGGATCATCGTTTTTATGTTCCTGCTTTCGGGATGCTTTAAATTTGCCGAATACAAAGTGGACCGCCAGGCCATCATTGAGCTGAAAGCGCATGAGGATTTTGAAGCATTCAGAGAGATCGAACAGCTAGAAGGCAAAGTTTTTAAAAATGATGTGGCATTCAAGCAAAGTCTTTCCGAACTGATCGATCCGCAGGTCATTAAAAAATACGAAGGCGAGATACTAACCAGTACGATCACCATTAACGCATGGCTGGTATTAATCGGCATCATTGGTTTTGTGGCTTCCTTTGCCGTTTCCCTGGGACCGGTGATGTGGATCCTTTTTTCTGAACTTTTTCCAGACAGGCTTCGTGGAATAGCTATATCGTTCGTGGGTGTGATCAACTCAGCCGTAAGTTTTCTTGTCCAACAGCTTTTCCCATGGGAATTATCCACCATCGGAAGTTCCGCAACCTATTTCATATACGGCCTTTTTGCAATGGCCGGATTGCTGTTCGTAGTCATAAAACTTCCTGAAACCAAGGGGAAATCCCTGGAGGCACTTGAAGAGATACTCATTAAAAAAAGATAGGAAGATGACCATGAAAAAACTCTCTTTCATAACCATCATGTTAGTTGTATTAAGCACGGCGTCATGTGGGAATAATGAACCGCCTGAGGAACCTGTGAATGTTGAATTGAAGAAAAATGAGTTGGGTTATGACCGTTTGTTTGTAAATGGAGAGGAGTTTTTTGTGAAGGGCGCAGGTCTTGAATTCGGAAATGTGGAGGTCCTTGCCGGTTCAGGCGGGAATTCTTTCAGGACCTGGCGTACGAGGAACCCGGACGAGGATGCAGTTGATGTGTTGAACCGTGCACACAGGAACGGTTTGCTGGTACTGATGGGCCTTGATATGGCCAGGGAACGCCATGGATTTGATTACAACGATACCGCGGCAGTCAGGAAGCAATTCGAATTTCTGAAAGGGGAAGTTGAGCGTCTGAAGGATCATCCTGCATTGTTGGGCTGGGCCATTGGAAATGAACTGAACCTTGAAGCTTCCAATCTGAAAGTCTACGATGCAGTGAACGAAATATCCCGGATGATCCATAAGATCGACCCGAACCATCCCACCACCACCACCATGGCCGGAATAGGGAAACGAGAGGTCGATTACATCAAAGTGTATTGTACAGACATTGACTTCCTGTCCATCCAGATGTACGGTGATATTGTGAATCTTCAGCAACGCATCAGTGATGCTGGCTGGGAAGGCCCATATATGGTGACTGAATGGGGGGCGACCGGCCACTGGGAAGTAGCCCGGACAGAATGGGGAGTGGCCATTGAACAAACCAGCAATGAAAAAGCGGAAGCATTTATTGACAGGTACAGGCGGGCCATATTATCTGACCCGGTTCATTGCCTCGGATCCTATGTGTTCCTCTGGGGACAGAAACAGGAACGGACCCCCACATGGTATGGCATGTTCCTGGCTAACGGGAATATCACGGAAACAGTTGATGCGGTGCAATTTGCATGGACGGGAGAGTGGCCCGGTAACCGCTGTCCTGCAATTGACTCGTTCCTGCTTAAGGGAAAATCGGGCTATGATAACATCCGGCTCAAGGCCGGCGGGACATTCAGAACCGTGGTGGTTGCCACCGATCCAGAGAATGACATAATGTCCTACCGCTGGGAGCTGCTCCCTGAAAGCACAGATCTTGGTATGGGAGGTGATATGGAAGGCCATCCCGGGACACTTATTTCATTAATAACTGACAGTGGTGATGCAGAGTTCGACACCCCTCAATCTCCTGGGGCCTACAGGATGTATGTGTATGTGACAGATGAGGGGAACCGGTCAGCCACAGCAAATATTCCCTTTTTGGTTGAGTAACAGAATCCGGCACCCTAAACAAAAGTGATTTGGAATTTGTGGGACAAAGCAACACCTGTGTATTTGAACCCGGGTATTTTACACTTGCTGATGGAACAAGGTCGAAAAGAATCTATGTTTACAATGAATAATAGCAAGGATATTTATTATGGCCAGTCACCGCTGGTCACCCGGGATGAGGGGATCAGAGGCGGGATAACAGAACTGGAAGGGGAGGCATTTTACCGAATCTCGGATTACGACCGTATGCCCCCTTTTTTTATGTCGGTTGTCAGCAGTTCGGACCACTGGATGTTCATATCTGCTACCGGGGGGTTGACCTGTGGTCGTAAGGATCCTGAAAATGCCCTGTTCCCGTATGATACAGATGACAAGATCCATGATGCTTTTTCAATCACTGGCTCAAGAAGTATACTCCTGGTGGAAAGGGAGGGCAGGTGCAGCCTGTGGGAACCTTTCCGCACCGATCTTCCGGGTGTATATGAGACCACCCGGAATCTGTATAAAAACAGAGCAGGGAACAAACTGATATTCGAGGAGATAAACCACTCCCTTGGTCTATCGTTCAGATATGCATGGATGAACAGTGACAGGTTTGGCTTTGTAAAGCAATCGGAAATAAGCAATACGGGCATGGCGAAGGAGGTATCAGTCAGGTTTATTGATGGGATCCGGAACATACTTCCCTATGGCGTGAACCGCATGTTGCAGGCAAATATGAGCACCCTGATTGATGGCTATAAGAAATGTGAGTTGGATGAAGGGACCGGGCTTGGGATCTATACCCTCAGCTCCATCCTGACAGACAGGGCAGAACCAAGTGAAGCGTTGAAGGCAACTACTGTCTGGGCGGCCGGACTGGAGAATCCAAAATACCTGCTGTCTGATGATCAGTTTCCGGCCTTCCTGAAGGGATCGATACCCGAAACAGAATCCTCATTGAAAGGCAGGCGTGGGGCATATTTTGTTTACGGGGAGCTTGAACTAGATCCGGGACAGGCCAGGGACTGGCTCATTGTGGCCGATATCAACCAGGGACCTTCGGATGTTCCCTCCACAATCAATATGCTTCGAAAAGGGGGTGACCTTAAAGCCCTTGTTCTCGATGATGTAATCCGGGGTACCGGATTCCTGAAGGAGCTTGTAATGCTGGCGGATGGGGAACAGATGTCGGCCGACGGACTTACTACGGCAAGACATTTCTCGAATACGCTGTTCAATATCATGCGGGGAGGGGTTTTTCCCAGGGACTACCTTGTTGACACCCCAGATCTCAAGGAGTTTTTCCGGAAGTGGAATTCCGGGCTATTTGAGAGACTGAGAGGCTTCCTTGAGAACCTGGAACTATCTGTCCATTACCAAGATCTGCTTGAAGCTGCCAGGGAAACGGGAGATCCCGATCTCACAAGGCTTGTATATGAATACCTACCCCTGACCTTCAGCAGGAGACACGGAGATCCCAGCAGGCCGTGGAACCAGTTTTCCATTGATGTAAAAAAACCCGACGGGAGTCGGAAACTCTATTACCAGGGTAACTGGCGTGATATTTTTCAGAACTGGGAAGCTCTTGCCATTTCCTACCCCGGTTTTACCGAAAGTTTCATATCCAAATTTGTCAACGCGTCCACAGTGGATGGATACAATCCCTACCGGGTAACCAGGGATGGAATAGACTGGGAGATCCTCGATCCGGATGATCCATGGTCCAACATCGGATACTGGGGGGATCATCAGGTGATCTATCTTTTAAGGCTCCTGGAACTATCAATGAAATATCATCCCGGAGAGCTCACAAGACTCTTATCTGAGAATCTCTTTGTTTACGCAAACGTTCCATACCGGATCAGGCCCTACGATGAACTTGTGGCCGATGCGAGCAACAGCATCGAGTATGATGCAGACCTGGAAGAGATCATTGCCGGAAGGGTTGCCGCGAGCGGTGCGGACGGAAAGCTGCTGTTCGACTCTGCAGGGGAGGTGCTGAAAACTAACCTGGCCGAAAAGATCCTTATCACTCTGTTATCCAAGCTCAGCAACTTTGTGCCCGAAGGCGGAATCTGGATGAATACCCAGAGGCCCGAATGGAATGATGCCAACAATGCGCTGGTAGGGAACGGCCTGTCGATGGTCACCCTCTATTACCTCAGGCGGTTTCTCGAAAAAATAGATGAGCTCTTCGGATCGATGAAGGGCCCCATCCTGATTGCCGAAGAGGTGGAGGAACTGCTTCAGGCAGTATGGAATGTTTTCCGCGAAGGGACAGGGCTGCTGAGTGGCAGCATCAGTGATACAGCGCGCCGGGGGATCGTCGATCTGATGGGAACGGCAGGCAGCAATTACCGGAATTCGATCTACGATAAGGGCTTCTCGGAAACAAAGCGAGAGATCACGGCCTCCCGGTTGAAGGAATTCATCTCCCTGAGCCTGGAATTCCTGGACCATTCGATCGCATCCAGCAGAAGATTCGACAACCTGTTTCATTCCTACAACCTGCTTGAATTCGGAGAGGATACCCTCACTATTACACCCCTGTATGAGATGCTGGAAGGACAGGTAGCGGTATTGGGCTCTGGATATCTTGATGCGGAAGAAGCATTGCAGGTCCTGGACGCACTTCGGGAGAGCAAAATGTACAGGCCTGACCAGAATTCTTACACGCTCTACCCGGACGGACAGCTGCCTGGATTCCTTGAAAAGAACATCATCCCAGCTGAAGCACTGGGCCGGTCTGCCTTCCTGGTCAACGAACTGGAGAGCGGCAGGCGGGAGATCATCGAGGAGGATGCGGACGGGAACGCCCATTTTAACGGATCCCTGCGGAATGCGGCTGAACTGAAGGAGAGACTGGATGGTATGGGTGATATTTCTCCCCGGGAGAAGGAGGAGGTATGCAACCTCTTTATAAACTGTTTTAACCACAGGAAATTCACCGGGCGGTCAGGTACTTTCTATAAATACGAGGGACTCGGTTGCATTTACTGGCATATGGTCTCCAAACTTTTACTGGCAGTCCAGGAGGTATATCTTAAGTCAGAACAAAAAGGAGTGGATCCGGAGGTGTTATCCAGGCTAAAAGATCATTATGACCAGATAAAGGATGGCCTGGGGTTAAAGAAGAGTCCCGGTGCATACGGGGCATTCCCGACGGATCCCTATTCACACACCCCTGGATTCAGTGGGGTTCAGCAACCCGGGATGACTGGTCAGGTCAAGGAAGATGTGATCATCCGGTTTGGTGAACTTGGGGTACTCATTAAAGAGGGCTCTGTAAGCTTCGAACCCCTTCTGTTGCAGGAACAGGAGTACCTGCAGTCCGGGTATGACTGGCAATTGAACGGGAGAGTGATCCGCCTCGAAGAGGGTGAACTGGGCTTTACCCTGTGCGGAACCCCTGTCATTTACAGGCTTGGGAAATCCGCTTCCACACTGGTTGAATTGTCCGGCGGAGAGGAGATCACGCTTTCCCACCCTGGTATGCTGGATAAAGAGCTGAGCTTTCATCTCTTTAACAGAACCGGCCATATCAAATGCATCCGGGTGGAGTTTCCTGGTAGCTAAATTGGCTATATCGATAAAACAGTCAAACGGAATGCCGGGGATATCTTCTATCGTTCTGACTCCATGTTTCAATTATTCACTGACAGGCTCCCTCTGGCCTGAGGCCGAAGAGATCGTAGGGGTAGGCCGAAAATCTTCATGTTCCTTGTATTTCAGGTTCTTCCTCCCAAAATAGGTGCCGTAATACTGGGCATTGGAATCGATCCATGTTGAGAGCCGGACCAGCTCTTCCCTGCTCAGCTTCACATCCCAATGCCCCTCCATGACCATTTTCATCAGACTGCTTGTATGCGATCCAACTGTTTTCGGCGGCAGATAATGAACATTCTGCTCTTTGGGATGGTTTTCGCCAATCAGCATACCCAGGTAGTCCGGATCTTTTATTGGGCGTACTCTTCTTTCGGGAACAAGATTTTCATAGGATTTACAGAAGAAGGTAGTCAGCTCACCCGACAGGCTGAGTCCGCCTTTCGGTACATCTTCCGAATGACAATCAATGCAGTGTTTGTCCCATATGGGCTGAACATCTGTCATGTAGTCCAGGGGACGCAATCCCGACTCCTCTCCGGGCTGGGGTCCGGGTAGCCCCGGCTCTTTTGCAAAGGCCATGGGCTGACTGTTCCCGTAATACGCTGCCTCATTCTGCCTCTCATGACATCCGGTACATGAGCGTATCTCTCCCGGTCTGAAATTATTAAATGTCCGTTCACGCTGAATCTCCATGAAGTTCTCATCCAACAACTGGAAAAACAGATTTTTATCTGCCGGTACCAGAAAGTAGGCAGATCCATCCTCCTCAACGGGAACAACACCATGCTGCAGCTTCAGCCCGAGATGGGTATCCTTTGTGATAATTGCATGCTGCTGGTCATATGTATCACGGCCCCAAAATGTTCTTGCTGACCATGGCCTCGGTACCTGTTCATTTACCCGAATATATTTTACCTCCTCCGGATCTATTCCCTCCATGCCATGGCTGGCATTGGTGATAAGAACTGCTGCCTGCCCCTTTTCCTTTAGCCGGGGATCCAGCATCGAATTGATTACAGGAGGAGCTTTTCTGGATTCATACGGAGTGGGTTGCCAGCAGGAGATCTCAGGATCCCGGTGAATAGGAATGTGGTTCCCGAAATCATCAATCAGATAGAGACCCCATGCTGTCTTATCATTGAAATAGCTTGATGGATTATGAGCCACCAGAAACATCTTATCGGAAAGTGGATATGGATCGCAGTAGAGGGGACCGTAGTCGGAGCGCTTCCACTCACCTCGCGAGAACTGGAAAACACCTTGTTCAGAACGAATATCTGTATCCGGAGTAATGTACGACATGGGTTCGCGACTCCTCAGATCCGTGTTGATATCAATCTTCAGGACTGTACCAACGCCATTAAACGGACAGCAGTGGGGTGTTCCAAGGCATGTGAACATACTGGAGTATCCGGGAATCTGCCTGCCCATCAGCAGGGTAGGTGGCAAAGCCAGGGTGTTCCCGTAAATTTCCACAGGATTTGTTCCGTCGGGACGCATAGACCATAAACATTTTACAGAGACGGCCCCTTTATCAACATACTCCCAGCGGGTATAAAGAATCCTTCCGTCGTTCATCACAGAAGGGTTTGATTCACTGACGGAGTTATTTGATAACTTCTCCATATCGCTTCCGTCCCCATCCATTCGGTATAATACAGTTGTGCTAAAATTGTCAGGAGCATCGCATAGAATCCCATACTGGCAGCGGGTGGATATGAAACATATCTTTCCATCGGGAAGATAAACCGGGTGCATATCATCGGTTCCATGATGATACTCCTCGGTTACACGGTATAGCCTTATCAATTCATCTTCATTTGCAGGGGGAGTTGTCAACTGACTCAGGTTGTCACTGCCAATCTC
>JAAEOI010000330.1 GCA_024244665.1 Bacteroidota bacterium
GAATTCAGACCATTGCCTACCGGAGACTGAAAGCGGCCGTTAAGCGATATGGTGCCAAGGGTGGATCAGTTGTGGTACTGGATATTGATACCGGTGAGGTATTGGCAATGGCCAACCAACCTTCTTATAACCCAAATAATCGCAAAACACGAATAGCAAACGCCACCAGGAACCGTGCCATTACTGATGTATTTGAACCAGGATCCACAGTAAAACCTTTAACTGCAGTCAGTGCATTAAGCAGTGGAAAATATAAGTCATCATCAAAAATTGATACATCACCCGGAGTTATCCGGGTCGGTGGTCGATGGGTAAGGGATAGTGGACACAATTATGGGGTTTTAAGTGTCAGTGATGTGATTAAAAAATCGAGTAATGTGGGCGTGACACGAATTGCATTAAGCCTTGAAGATGATGAATTTCTCGATAGCTTTTATAAAGTAGGATTCGGTACAGATAATGCCACCGGTTTTCCAGGTGAGACCAGTGGCCATTTGAATATTCGAAAGAACTGGTCGCCTATTGAAAAAGCAACCCTGTCCTATGGATATGGGTTGGATGTATCTACACTGCAGCTTGCCAAGGCCTATGCAGTGCTTGGCAGTCTGGGAAAAAATCGTCCAATTAATCTGCTCAAAGTACAGGGGCCTGTGGTTGGACAACAGGTGATTGATCCTTACATTGCACGTCAGGTTGTTGGGATGATGGAGCAGGTGGTTTCTTCCAAAGGTGGAACCGGTAAGAAAGCCCAGGTTGCCGGTTACAGGGTTGCAGGAAAAACCGGTACAGCCTGGAAGGCAGTGGCAGGTGGATACAGTGATGATTATGTGGCGGTATTTGCAGGGGTTGCACCGGTAAGAAATCCACGACTGGCAATTGTAGTGATGATTGATGATCCCAGAGGAGAGGCTTATTACGGAGGAGAAGTATCTGCTCCTGTTTTTGCAGAAATAATGGAATCTGCACTACGAACCCTGAATATTGCACC
>JAAEOI010000331.1 GCA_024244665.1 Bacteroidota bacterium
TCATCCAGTACCCTGCCCGGTTTTTGCAGCCCCGAACCCCAGCGGATAGCCAGGGGTATCCGGGCACCTGAGTCGTAGTTATTGGATTTGCACCTTGGGAAGGGCATCCCGTGATCACCAGTCATCACGACAATGGTATTCTCAAGCTCCCCGTACTGCTCCAGCAATGCGATGGCACCGGCCACCAGGGTATCGAAGCGTTGTACTTCGTAGTAGTAGTCGGCCACATCATTGCGTACAATTTCATGATCGGGAAAGCATGCAAAAAGGCGAATCTTTTCCAGGTCCATTCCGGAACGGGCACCTGAACTTTCATCATAGCCTCTGTGTGGATCGGATGTGCCTAACCAGAAGCAGAAGGGTTGGTCAGGGCTTCTCTCCTTCATAAATGCGGCAAACCCGGTCTCAGTGTAGTCGTGACCAGCAGGGTGGCGCTCCCAGTTGGAGATATCGCCGGGTCCCCAGCTCTTCCTGAAGCGGCCGATCTTGTAGCCGGCATCCTCAAGTAATAATGGATATACAGGAATCGTGGGATCAAGCGTGCTCCACAGGTTGCCACCAGCTTCCAGTCTCCAGTGGTACTGACCGGTGAGAACGGCATTACGTGAAGGGGTACATGACGGGGAGGATATGTAGGCATGATTGAACAGGATTCCTTCACTGGCCAGACGGTCAAATGCCGGGGTCTGCACCACCGGATCGCCATACACGCCTGCGTGTGGCCATCCCCAGTCGTCGGCAATGGCAAAAAGGATATTGGGCCTTTGCATAGGTTCCTGGTTACAGGCTGTGAAAAGAAAGGCTGCTGAGAAGATGGTCAGCAGAAGGGAGCTATTTAGTCTGAATAATGGTTTCATACCATGAAATTAGTATAATTCGCTATACCTGAGGTGCTCCGGATTCAACTATTATTCTGTATATTGTACTGAATTCAGGGAGCAAGGATAATGACATACAAGGATTTGGGATATAATGACAGTCTTGAAAGGTACCGGAACGAACAAAATTTGAATTCGCTTGAAATTGGCCGGGTAATATCGGAACATAAGGAAAGATATGTTGTCAGGACCCCTGAACACGAGTTTGATGCTGAACTAATCGGGAATTTAAGGTTTACGGCAGAAAGCAGGTATGACTTTCCTGCCGTTGGAGACTGGGTTGCTTTTTCCGAATATGACCAGGGCAAAGCTCTGATTCATGCACTTTATCCCCGGATCTCAACCATTGAAAGAAAAGCGGTTGGTAAATCGGGACAGATACAGATTATTGCAACAAATATTGATTATGGTTTAATTGTTCAGGCTGTTGACAGAGATTTTAATTTGAACAGGTTAGAAAGATATTTAACCATTTGCAATGCTTCTAATGTTGAACCTGTTATTGTGCTCAACAAAACAGACCTGATCAGTAAACAAGAGCTGGAATCCATCCTGGATCAGATTAATTTGCGAATTAAAGGAGTACCAGTAATTACTGCAAGCAACCAGGCTAAAGGGTATGATAAACTTAAAGCTGTTATAAAAGGAGGGTTTACATATTGCCTGCTTGGCTCTTCCGGAGTGGGGAAATCCACGCTCGTGAATGGCCTTTCAGGCAGCCTGCACATGAAAACAGGTGAAATTAGTTCCAGCGTAAATAAAGGAAAACATATCACAAGCCACCGGGAGTTATTTGTATTAGATAGTGGAGGGATTTTAATAGATAATCCAGGGATGAGAGAAGTGGGGATTGCTGATACAGGAAGTGGACTGGAAACTACATTCGATACCATTATTGAATCTGCTCAAAATTGCAGATATACAGATTGCACACACATACATGAGGATGGATGCGCTGTACTTGCATCCGTTGAAAACGGTGAAATTGATGAAGATTCCTATTCCAATTTTCAAAAAATGGAAAAGGAAAAAATGCATTTTGAATCAGATGCCCAGGATAGAAAAAAGAAGGACAAAGACCTGGGAAAGGTTATTAAAGAATTCAAGAAAAAGAGGAATAACAATAAGTATTAAGGGAGTTATAAAAGCTCTGAGTTGTACTATCTCCCGCTTTTCTGCAGCAGGACCCTCACCGGTTCAAGGGTCACCATGCACCCTTTGGGCATGGAGAGCAGCTCTTCCCTGATGGCCTGGTAGAAGCTTTCCAGCCTTCCGGTCTGGTCCACCAGTTCGATGACCACCGGCAGTTTTTCAGTCAGTTCCCAGAACCTGGATGAGCTGATCTTGCTGCTGGAGCCGTATCCCATAATTCCCCTGAAAACCGTGGCCCCGGAAATTTCCTTCTCCTTTGCCAGCTCAACAATGTGCTGGTAGAGCAGTTTGGAGCCGATTTTGTCAGTAGTACTGGCATGAATCCTCAGTATGCTTTGTTCCGGATTTCCCATAGGTTCATGAAGGTTAGTTTAAAAGCTTCGTGGAGATGAAGCCAAGATATACTGCAGTAAATCCGAGCAGGATGCTGAGCCCGGTATATAGGAAGAGGGGCAGGAACTGGCCGTTCCGCATCAACATCAGGTTCTCGCCGGAAAATGAGGAGAATGTGGTGAATCCCCCGCAGAGTCCGACCATCAGGAACATCCTCAGCTCCAGGGTGAGCACAGGGCTCTTTTCGGAGATACCAATAAGGAACCCGATGATAAAGCTCCCCAGTACATTTACGGCCAGAGTACCGACCGGGATGGAGAGCCACTCCACGTGCATGTTCAGTCTTGAAACCAGGTAACGGGCAACGCTCCCAATAAATCCGCCCGCTCCGATCAATAAGAGTTGTTTAAGCATATCAATGTAATTCAATCACTATCCCACTATCCTGCTATTAACCATTGATCGAGCCAGTTCTTAAACTCCCTTTGCCACAGAATCCCGTTCTGGGGCTTCAATACCCAGTGGGTTTCGGTGTGGAAGAAAAGCATCTTGCTTGGTATACCCATCATCTGGGCTGTATTGAATGCAGCCATGCCCTGGGTATAAGGAATGCGGTAGTCATGTTCACCCTGGATTACCATGATGGGGGTGTCCCAGTTTTTTACAAAATTGTGTGCAGACCCGGCATATGAACGCATGGCCACGGGGTTGTCCGTTTCCCAGGGTGCACCGCCCTTCTCCCAGTGGTCAAAGAACATCTCCTCTGTTGTGGAGTACATCATCTCTGAATTGAATACACCGCAGTGCGAGATAAAGGCCTTGAACCGCTTCTGGTGGTTTCCGGCCAGCCAGAATACGGAGAAACCGCCGAAACTGGCTCCGATTGCTCCAAGTCGTGTCTCCTCCACAAAGGGTTCCTCCTTTACCACGTCGATACCCCTGAGCAGGTCCTGCATGGCCTGGCCGCTGTTGTCCTTGCTGATCAGGTCGGTCCACTCCTGCCCATGGGTCAGTACACCTCTGCGGTTAGGCGCTACAACGATGTAACCGTTGGAGGCCATCTGGCTGAAATTCCAGCGATAGCTCCAGAATTGACTCAGTGGAGACTGGGGTCCGCCTTCACAGTAGAGCAGAGCAGGGTATTTTTTTGCGGGGTCGAAATGAGGCGGGTAGATGACCCATGTAAGCATCTGCTTATTGTCGGTCGTGGTAATCCAGCGCTTCTCAACCGTGGGCATGGTGAGCTGGCTCAACAGGTGCTCGTTCTCAAAGGAAATTTCAGTGGCTTCACCAGAGGCAGGATCCACACTGTAGATCTCCTGGGGTTTGGTCATATCAACCCTTGTTGTAATCAGCTTATCTCCTGCAACTGCCACCGAGTGGTAGTCGTGGTCACCGCTGGTTATGGCCTTAATATTCCTGATCTCCACATCCATGGTGAAGAGCTGGAAGGTAGATTTTATGCCTGCCACGAAACAGAGGGTCTTCCCTTCATCCAGCCAGACCGGACCTGAGGGACTGTAGTCAAAGTTTTCGGTCAGGTCGCGCTTCTCTCCACTTACCAGGTCCATCTCAAACAGCCGATCCTTATCTGCTTCAAAAGTGGCCCTTTCCATACTTGACCAGTACATCTTTGTACCATCGGGTGAGAAGAATGGAGCCTTGTCATATCCGGGCATGCCCTCGGTGAGGTTGACCGTGACTCCTGTCTCCGGGTCATGGAGGTAGATGTCCGAATTGGTGCTGAAGGTGTACTCCACTCCTGACAGCTTTTTGCAGGTATAGGCAATCTTCTTTCCATCGGGTGTCCACGCAAGCTCCTCCAGTCCCCCGAAGGGCATCAGGGGGGAGTCGAAGGGTTCACCGGGCATAATGTCTTTCCCTGTAGTGAACTTCCCACCCTCAAAGGCGGCCAGGAAGATATGGCTGTATGCCCCGTCTTCCCAGGTGTCCCAGTGCCTGTACATGAGGTCTGTAACTACCCGTCCGTCGCTTACAGGTAGGTCGGGGTACAGATCCCGGGTGGTCTTATCTATCTGGACATCTTTCGTGTATAAAACCCTGTCCCCCGTGGGAGAAAAGACCAGTCCGGTGATGCCTCCCTCTTCATCGGATATTTTCTGTTTCCCGGTTCCATCGGCATTCATTACCCAGGCCTGGACTTCACCTGAGGCGGATGAGAGGTAGATAATACGCTCTCCGTCGGGGTGCCATATGGCATTGTACTCATTTTCGGGAGACTCGGTAAGCTGGGTTTTTTCCGAGCCGTCGCTGTTCATCACGAAAAGCTCCCGGTTGCCCCGGTTCTGCTCAATGCTGTAATAAGAGACACCGTATAGAATCTTCTCTCCTGAGGGGGAGACCTGCACATCCCCCAGTCGGCCGAAGGACCATAACACCTCGGGTGTCATGATGTCGGAGGTTAGCTCAAGCTGGTTTTTTGTGATGAGGGGGCTTTCGGCAGACTTCTCCACGGTTGACAGACAGGAGATAAGCAGGATGGAAAGCAAGGCCGGGATCAGTATCTTTTTCATGGGATGTGATTGTGTTTCTTTCAAAATTAGAAAATATTCGCCGCGAAACAATCAATAATTCTGAAGTAGAATATTTCATATCTTTATTTCAGACAACCAAACTAACCTTGTATGAAACGAATCACCTTTTTATTGCTGAATGCAGGCTTGTGCCTGTCGCTTTCAGGGCAGGAAACCGTTGATATACTCTCCCTGTCCGGCAGGTACGGTATTCCACAGGAGTATACAGATGCTGCTTACAGTGGGAATACCGCCGAATGGGGTTCCATCAACTCTTTGCAGGCCGGATTTAATGTCGCCGAAAAGACCATGATAGTCTTCAATATAAATCACTTCTATTTCAATGTTCCCGGGGATCCGGAGACTGTATTTCCAAATGTGGTTGCCAATCCGGTGAAAATAAACGGGATCATGTTGAGGGCCGGGATTCGGCAATATTTCAGTGAGGGCCGGAGGATACAGGTGATGGTAGTTCCCAGGCTGATGTCCGATTTCCAGAACATGGATGGAAGCAGCTTTCAGTTCGGGGGACTGGCATCCTACCTGAAGAAGTACCATGATGATCTCTCCATCGGTTTCGGAGCCATATACAATTCCGAGCTCTTCGGGCCATATGTGGTCCCCTTCCTGGATCTGAACTGGAAGTTTGCAGAGAAATGGCGTGTAAAGGGCCTTTTCCCCATCACCCTGAGGGTGGAATATTCCATCAATGATAACATGATCACCGGGCTGAACCATTTTGGCCTGATCACCACCTATGCCCTGGGAGATGATGCCTATGCCGGTGATTACATGGAGCGCCAGAGCATCGACCTCTCTCTTTTCCTGAGGCAGAGGCTTGCAGGTAATTTTTTCGTTGAGGGAATGGTGGGGCGTGCCCTGGGAAGGCAATACCGGCAGTTTGCAGGGGACCAGAAGGTCGACTTTGCCATCCCGATGGTGGCCTTTGGTGACGAACGGGTGGCAAAAAACGATTTTGGTGCTTTTAACGACGGACTGATCCTGACGTTGAAATTGATTTATAACATGCCTATGCCTGAATAACTATGAAGCTGCCGCATCTGAAATCGTTGCGGATTCTGACCGTTTTACCCGCTTATTACCCTACCAGCCTTCATCATGAGGATCACTGTTACCATACTGGTCTGTCTCCTTTTCCTGCCCCTTTCAGCGCAGAAATGGGAAAGGCTCGACCAGAAATTCAGTCAGCATTTTGCTGATGAAGAGTATGTTGGGGCGTTGAAGGATGCAGTTAAGGAGGTGAATTACTCGGTGAAAAAGCTGGATTCAACCGATATCCGCTATATGCACTCCTATTACAACCTGGCCAGGGCCTACTTCAGTCTGGATGAGCCGGAGCTGGCAAAATCATATGTTGGTATTGCCTATGCACTGATGGTCCCATACTATCAGCGTGGTGCCGATCTTGGTGATGTGTGCGAGCTGTACGGCAGGATCGAAACTGAACTGGGTTTCCATGAAACGGCTGCCTCTCTTCTAAGCTATGCCCGGGATGTGAAGGCTGAGGTGTACGGGACCAGGAGTTACGAGTATTTGCAGTCGCTCTACTATATAGCGGACCTGGAGATGGCCCGGTCGGAATGGCAGCAGATGGTGGATGTCCTGGCTGAGGCGCTTGCTATTCATGAGCAGCACTTCCTGAAGAACCACGAATATGCCCGTTATGCCAACTTCCTCGGGCTGATCTACATGAACAACGGATTCAATGGTGAGGCTACAGATATTTTTAAGAGGGCCCTTTCAGCCTATGATCAGACCGGAATTGAAAAGGATTTTCCCTTCGGGCATGCCAACAACAACCTGGCTCTTGCCTACTACTACCAGTCAGATTTTAGGCATGCCGCCATCCATTTTGAAAGGGCCGACTCCATTTACCTTATTTTGATGGAGGGGTATTCGGAAAACTACATGATGCTGCTCAATAACCTGGCATCTCTCTATTACAGCTGGGGCAAACCGGAACTGGCCCGCGGGGCCTACCTGGAGCTCGAACAATACCTGGAAAAGTATCCCGGTCATTCGGACCTGAATTATATACAGGGTGTTGAGAATGCTGCCAACTATTACGCGGAGATTGGAGAGGCAGGGAACGCGGAAAAATATTATATAAAGGCCATAGAGCTCAGGCACTCGGCAACTCCCGTCGATCATGAAGAATTGGCAGGGGGGATCCTCCTGCTGGCTTATCTCTACAGGGAGGAGGGGAAGAATGAACTTTCAGCTGAAACGGCTGTGGAAGCATACAAGATCCTGTCAAAGATAAGGCCTGCCGGCGATCCGGACCTGTTGTGGGTCCTCTCTTTCCTGGGGGAGGCCTATTTTAACCTGCACCAGGATCAGAGGTCCATGTACTATTACCAACTGGCCAAAGAGCTTATTGAAGGGACAGAAGGTGTGGACTCTCTGGAAGCCCTTCCGGTTTATAACCAGCTGGGGATCCTTTACCACCGGCAGAAGAGGCTGAGTGATGCGGTGCAATGCCTTGAGAGAGCCCATGAACTTAATCCGGCAGAACCTGCCACCATGATCAACCTGGGGATGGTTTATTACGATATGGGAAATGCTACTGAGGCCAGGGAGCTGCATGCAGGGGCCAAGAAGATCTATGGAGAGAGATACGGGACAGATAGTCCGGATTATGGCAATGCACTGATCCATGAAATCGGTTTTAAGACTGACTTCCGGGATTTCAATGATGATATGCTTGAAGAGATCAGGGAGGTGGAGAGGATCTGCCTGGATGGCCGGGTGGATTCAACCAGCAGGTTGTTCATTGATTGTTTGGGTGCTTACAGGTCCTATTACTTTGGAATAAAGGAGTATCATCAATCTGTTGCCTACGGGGAAAGGACCCTGGGGCTTGTGGGGATGAGTTACGGAAAGGATTCCCGGTTTTACGCTGAAAATATGCTGGTGCTGGCAGACAGCTACGTAATGCTGGGTGACACAGAAAACCTGGGGCTCCTGTACGAGAAGGCATATGGCATTGCCGAAGGACTTGATTCCCTGAACAGAGAGATTCTGCTCTATATTATAGAATCCGGCAGGTTCAATGACTACTACTACCTGGAGGATTATCAGACCTCGAGGGAAAGCATAGAATGGGTGATCGAAAGGGATAAACGGCAGTTCATGGAAATGCAGAAGATCATGACGTTGAAGGAGAGGGCAGTTTACTCAGGAATACAGGATAACATAAGCTTTTACAACAATTTTCTCTTGCATTTCCCGGAGGATTCCGAAGTGATTATCAGGGCGTTGAACTACCGTCTTTTCTACAAGGGTTTATTAATGGAGTCGGACCGCAGGCAGCGGGAGGCACTGTCGCAAACCGGCGATAGCTCCATCATCAGGATGCATGATGAGTATCTACAGGCGAAGAACAGGCTGGCCAATATGCGGTCCGAGTTTGGGGTGGATGTTGAGCTCCTGGATTCCATTGAATCGGGTATTCTTCAACTTGAAAGGGAGATAAGCAGACAGGTCGGGGAGGTGATGGCTCTGGAAAACCGTTCGTTTACCTGGAAAGAAATTCAGGCTGTGCTTGGTGAGGATGAAGCAGCGGTGGAGGTGCTGCAGTTCAATCCAATTCACCAGCCCGGGTACTGGTATGTTGCTTTTATAATTACCAGGGAAAGTGGAGATTTTCCTCTCTGTATTATGAATCCCATGGAAGATCCGAAGGGTGGGGAATATATTGATTACAGGACCTTTATGGAATCTGAATCCCCCGGCAAACTATCAGATAATTTGTGGGTCCGTATGGATGAGGCTCTTAAGGGGAAGGGGACCATCTATTTCTCACCGGATGGCAAATACCACAAGTTAAACCTGGAATCGTTTACAGACCACAATGGCAACTTTGCAATCAACACCTATAAATTCAACTATGTGAACTCATTGAAAGAACTGCTTCTGCCTGAAATCGATTATAGTCAGAACCGGAGTGCCATGCTGGCAGGAGATCCCAGCTTCAGGATGTCACTGGCCTCCGTTCCCGATCCGGTTCCGGGGGAATCAAGCAGGTCGGTAAGTGATTTCCAGTCAAGGATGTTCCCGGGCACCCATCTTTCTGAATTGCCAGGCACCCGGACTGAGGTGGACAGTATCGGATCGATGTTTGAATCGCTGGATTGGGACTGTATTAGTCTTACCGGCCAGGAAGCCTCTGAAGATGTCATATCGAAGGTGAATAATCCCCGGGTACTCCACCTGGCCACCCATGGTTATTTTGCAAAGGATAAAAAGCAGGAACCTGACAATGGCTCCTTTGATCAAAACTCAAGGTCTTATACTTTCGATCTGGATACATATACAAAATCCTGCCTCTTTTTTTCAGGGGCACAGAGTACACTTTTTTATGCCTATGACTACCAGGAAGGGAGTGGGGATGGGATTCTCACTGCATGGGAGATCATGGAGATGAATCTTGACAGTACTGAACTGGTGGTGCTGAGTGCCTGTGATTCGGGACTGGGAGAGGTCCTCGCCTCAGGAGGGGTATACGGGCTGAGGCGCGCATTCCACCTGGCCGGGGCGCAACGGGTGTTGATAAGCCTGTGGAAAGTGGATGACCAGGCGACCCAGCTACTGATGCGGAAGTTTTATTCCAACTGGTTATCCGGAATGCAGATGGATGAATCGCTGATCTCAGCCAAACTTTACCTGATGAACGAAACAGAGTTTAATCACCCACGATACTGGGCTGCCTTCATCCTATCCGGGATCTAAGCATACATGGGGTAGCTGAAGATCGGCAAGGTGTTCATGGCCTTCATGCAAGAATCCCCATCCTTTTTCTTTGACCTTTGCCAGAACCCGGGGTCCGAAGTTACAGGCCCCCGTCAGGATGAGAATTGTTATTTCAGGCTTAATCATCCCGTCTGATAAAGCGTCGGAACAGGATTGAAATGATAACTATATGGATTGCCAGTGAGATCAGGAAATAGAGCCAGAACTGGGTCTGAGACTCTGACAGGAATACCCTTCCTGGCCAGAACATGGGGCTGTAGGCCCCCAGCCAGTTGAGGGGTGGCGACAGGATGAAATCCAGCAGAGGCCCCAAAAGCAGTACCGAGAATCCTTTTGCAATGGCCATACCCATTACCTTATTGTCGGCAAATGCCCCCAGGAAAAGCAGCATCATAAGGGATTGGCTGGACAGAAGTGCAGAGAGAAGGATCATGGCAACTATTCCAAGGGTACCCTGTATCCCCAGCAAAAGCTGAAACAGGATCACAAAGATGAAGCTCAGGAACATGGGAATTCCGAGACGAAGCTTCAGGTAGCCGGTTTTGCCGGCCGGTGTAACTGAGATGGCAGTGATGATCCCCCCGTCGCGCTCGTCGATCAGGATAAATCCGTAGACCATTCCTGTCATCATGGGGATCAGCAGCATGAAGAAGAAACCTGCATTCCTGAACCAGGGATTGATGTCGAAAGCCCATGTTTCCGCCACAAACTCCGCTACAAGGGGGAAGATGAACGTCATCAGGGCCCAGAGGATGAATGGAACAGCCATGCTGAGGATCAGCATGGGATCTCCCCTCAACAATTTAATGTCATATGTAATGGCCCGCCTGTTCATGTCCGTTCCTAATGGTATACAAGATTTTTATTGATCCGCCAACGGCAAAAAAGAAATGCCACAACTCCCCAAACAGCCAGCAGCAGCAGATCAAGGATGATTCTCCAGGTAGGCAAGGGATCCACAGCCCCCAGCATGATGTCCAGGGAGGCAATATAGGGGAGAAAGAGGAAGGCGGGGTTGGAATCCAGCAGGAGGTAGGGTACAACCGGCAATGCGATCACCAAAGATACAGCCATGATATTTCCGAAGTACTGATTGATGGTATCGACACCCGATGCCACGGCCAGACCAAGCATCACAAATATTCCTGCCGTGAAGAGTGTGGTGAAAAATACCAGGATGGTATATGTTGAAACCGTCCATGAGGGAAGGTAGATCAGGATGCTCATTGTGATGGCTATCAGGGATAGGGAGAGGGTTTTGGCCCAGATGTATTGTGTGGGTTTAAGGGGGGTGATAAAGAGGGACTGCATAACATTCTGCTGTTTTTCCAGCAGGATCAGAGCACCAACAAATATCACTCCAAGCATGGTGGTGTCGGAAAGGATCATGATCAGTGAAACCATCATCCGGTTTTCTGCGGGAAGGTTCAACAGGATCACCACGTATATGATACTGACCACCAGGTAAACCATCCAGAAGCCCTGTCTCCATTGCAGGAGAATCTCCTTTTTCAGCAGCTCTCTCATCTACTGGATCAAATGATGACCGGTTACCTTGATGAAAATCTCCTCAAGGGAGGCTTCCAGGGTATGGATGGTCTCGATTTTACGGTTCCGGATCACCTCCATAAATTCATGATTATCAGACAGCTTGTCCAGGGGGAAATCACGGTTTTCCTGTGTGCCGTTCTCATAGTAGCTAACCCTGACCACCTTCCTGCCATGTTGCAGTTTCAGGTTCTGAGTGGAGTCGATCACCGGCAGGGTGCCTTCCACCATGAAGGCAATGTTATCGCACAGCTCTTCAGCATCGGCCATGTGGTGAGTGGTCAGGAAGATGGTGGCTCCGTTTTTCTGCAGGTTGAGTATGATGTCCTTCATGACCCTGGCATTGCGAGGATCGAGCCCCGCTGTGGGCTCATCCAGGAAGAGGATATCCGGGTTGTTCAGCAGAGCACGGACAAAATTTAGCCGCATCTTCATTCCCTTGGAGAATGCCTCCACCCGTGTATCCTTGTCGCCCAAGAGTTCAACCATTTCCAGCAACTCCTCCGGGTGGCGGGTTTCCATTTTGAAAAAGGAGGCAAACAGTTCAAGGTTCTCCAGGGCTGTCAGTTTCAGGTAGAGGTTGGGGAATTCAAAGGCTACGCCAATTTTTTCGTAGAAGGAGCGCTCTTTTTTTTCGGGATTGCTTCCGTTGACCCGGACCGATCCTTTAAATCCCCGGAGCAGTCCGTTGAGCACCTTCTGGGTTGTGCTTTTCCCGGCGCCCGAAGGCCCCAGGAACCCGAATATTTCGCCCTTGCTCACTTTAAAACTGATTCCCTTTAATACGGGGTGATCCGATCCCGGATAGGTGTAGGTCATGCCGTCAACCTGTATCATGAGTAGTGTGGCTGGTGTTGGTGAATTAGCGTTCCATCTTCAGGATCTCACTATCCATGGTGAGCTAGTCGTATACCTTCCCGTGCCGGGCCATAAGCACAGGGCTCGTTGTCAAAAAAAAGAAGAAGGGTAACCAGGGGTACTTGAATCAGTTTTCCCATGGGGTTTTAGTCAAGGTATAACTTACTCCCCATAAAGATAAAACTTATTTCCAGTCGTAGGGAGTAACCTGGTAGACGTAGTAGTTGAGCCAGTTTGAAAAGAGAAGGCTGGCATGTGCCCTCCACTTGATAATGGGTTCACTGTCGGGATTATCGTCTGGGAAATAGTTTTCCGGGACAGCTGTTCCAAGTCCCTTTGCCCGATCCCGATCATACTCATTTTTCAGGGTGAGGGGGTTGTACTCCAGGTGCCCTGAAATAAAAATATGCCGGTTGTCCTTTGACAAAACAATATTGGATCCTACCTCGGGCGACCATGCCAGCGGGACCAGGTCGGGATGGTTTTTTATATCCTCAAGCCGGTTCTCGGTATACCTGCTGTGCGGGGCCGGGAAGAGGTCGTCAAATCCGCGGACCAGGTGGTGCTTCCTGTCAGTAATCCGGTGGTCGAATATCCCGAATGCCTTTTGGGGCAGGGGGTATTTCTGAATACCATAGTGGTGGTAGAGCCCAGCCTGGGCACCCCAGCAAATATGCATGGTGCTGGATACATTGGTCTTGCTCCACTCCATCACCTCAACAAGTGTGTCCCAGTAGTCGACCTGCTCAAACTCCAGGTGCTCCACCGGCGCACCTGTGATGATCAGTCCGTCGTAACGCTGATCCCTGATCTCATCAAAGGTTTTGTAGAACACCTCCATATGCTCGCGGGAGGTGTTCTTTGATTCATGCTCATCCATATAGACCAGGTCCAGCTCCACCTGTAGGGGGGTGTTGGCCAGTGAGCGGAGCAGGTCGGCTTCGGTCACTTCCTTTACAGGCATCAGGTTCAGCAGTGCAATCCGGAGTGGCCTTATATCCTGGTGCATGGCCTTGCTCTCGTCCATGATGAATATGTTCTCTTTCTTCAGCTCTTCAACTGCAGGCAGGTTGGTGGGTACATTAATGGGCATAACTCAATATTTCCTTTTATAACTACAAAGGAAGCGGAATTGTTTGCTTTTATTGTTATTTTTCATCGTATAAAAAATTTACATAGTATCATCAAAAGAAAAAAAACCTCCATATCCTACGAAAAGTCTGGATCTATATACATGGTTTTACAGCTCTTTTATGGTTTATCATCCGGGTTATACCTAAGCCCAGCCGGGCTGTTTATCCCTGTCAGAAGGCTGCATTTCCCATCGCCTCGGCATTTGTACTCTGGCTGACCGGAACCCTGTTCTCATTCAGGTTATTCAGGGATGCAGGTTCCCTTTTGAGAAAAAACCGGTCAATTGGTCCGCTCGGCCTGCATGTTGTCGCAGGTCATAAAGGCCATTCTATACCCCTTGTAAAATTGTAACTTCAAAGCCCATGAGATGTATAAAGCCCCGAAACACTCTATTTGGTGCTGAATACCAGCTGAAATTCACTTCCCTCTCCCGGGCTTGAAGTGACATGGATTCGTCCGCTGTGAAGACGCATAATGTGCTGGGCGAAGCTGAGGCCTACCCCGCTGCCCTCCTCCCGGGTTGAATAGAACGGAATGAAAATGTGGTCCATCTGGTCCGGTGGGATACCGGTCCCGTTATCAGCTACTGACAGGTGAAATGCACCTTTTTTCTGCCATGAGGAAAGCCTTATGGTCGGCTGATCGGTATGGGAGAGTGCTTCAAGTGCATTTTTCACCAGGTTGATAAGCACCTGCTCAATGAGCCGTTCATCCATCCTGATCTCCATGCCTTCATCCCCGCAATTGACCGATACACTTACCTTCTCCTTGGTAAACTGTTCTCTGTAAAGTGAGACAAGCCTTTGCAGCAGTTCTGAAGGTAGACAGTTACTTAATTCCAATTCAGGAACCCGGTAGAGGTTGGAGTAAACATCCATAAATTCGGAAAGTCCTGTGGCCCTACGGTGTATGGCCTCCAGTCCGGTTTTCATCTCATCAATCTCCTGTACAGTCATCTCCGGACTCAGGTTTTCCGAGATATTCCCGGCCAGGAGCCGGATGGGTGTGACCGAGTTCAGGATCTCGTGCCGGAGCACGCGCATCAGCTTTTGCCATGCGTCCAGTTCATTTTGGTCGATCTCCCGGCTGATGTCTCTCACCGAAACAAGACTCACCTTCCTGCCCAGGATTTTTATTTGTGAGGCAAGGAAAATAAGCTGGTAGGGCTTTCCTTCAATCTCTACCTTTTTGAGCGATTCGGTTCCGTGTTTCATTTCGATCATCCTTTGTGGGAGTCCGGCCGAAACACCCTCCAGAGCACTGATCTGTTCAATCCCATCCAGGTGAAAGAGCTGAAGGAAGGAGTGGTTGACCATCTCAACCTTTCCATCCTCTTTAAATGCCACAATCCCGAACTGGATATGGTTAATGGTTGCTTTGAAGAAGCGCTGTTCTGCCTCGCGGTCGAGCCGAACCAGTCTGAAATCCCGGATGATCTCATTGAAACTTCGGTGGATGGCAGAGAAATAGGGATCCTTTCCATCTTTCGCAAACCGTAGTGTGGGGTCTTCATTCCGGAGAGCCAGTACCAGTCTGAGCAGGTCGCGCCGGATCCTGGTCAGGTACCAGATCAGGAGTGTGGCTTCAAGCACCAGCAGGGTGGCCAGCAGGGAGACCGTAAAGGGGAATCCCGGGGTTTGCAAATAGTAACCCAGCAGTACAGCCGTAGCTGTGATGGCCATGATTACTCCAATAATGGTCCATATGAAACGGCTAAATACCATACTTTTTCATCTTCTGGTAGAGGGTGGAGCGGTTGATCCCCAGTTTCCGGGCTGCTGAGGCCACATTTCCCCCTTCGCCCCGAATTGCTTTTTCAATGATGTATTTTTCATTTTCCTCCAGGTTGAGGGAGTTACTTGCTGAGCTCCCTTTCACTGGTGTACTGCGTGGAAAAAGATGTTCCGGCTCAATCACCTCTTTTTCGGAGAGGATGACCCCTTTCTCAATGGTGTGTTCCAGTTCCCTTATGTTCCCGGGCCAGTTGTGTTTCACCAGGCTTGCAAGAGCTTTCTCTCCCAGCTTCAGTCCCTGTTTATTGTACTGGCCATTGTATTTCAGGAGGAAGAATCCTGCCAGGACCGGGATGTCCTCAGTCCTTTCCCTGAGCGGCGGGATCTCCATCTGTATGGCGTTGATGCGGTAGTAGAGATCTTCCCTGAATGTTTTCCGGGTAACCATCTCCTCCAGCGGCAGGTTGGTTGCGGTGAGGATCCTTACATCAATGGGGACAGGCCTGGATGATCCGACCGGGAATACCTCCTTATTCTGGATAACGGAGAGAAGTTTACTCTGGAGGGAGAGGGAAAGGTTCCCCAGTTCATCCAGGAAAAGGGTTCCTCCCGAAGCAATTACAAAGCGGCCGTCTCGCTCCTCCTTCGCATCGGTGAAGGCTCCTTTTATGTGCCCGAAAAGCTCACTTTCGAAGAGGGTTTCCGGAATAGCTCCAAGGTCCACTTTTACAAAAATTTCATTCTTTCTCTCCGACAGGCGGTGGATTTCCCGGGCCACTACCTCTTTCCCTGTGCCATTTTCACCCAGGATGAGGACGCTGGCATCGGACGCGGCAATCTTCTCCACAATGCCGGTGATCTCTTTCATGGCCTTTGACCGGCAATGGCATACGGTAAAATGGTTCCGGATCTCACCCGACAGGTGGGCCTGTTTTTTTTTCAGCAGGGAGACCTCCATCTTACTTTTCCGCAGTTCGTAGGCAGCATGAATGGTGGAGAGGATCTTCTGTTCATCCCATGATTTCATGATGAAGTCGGTCGCCCCTTCCTTCATGGATTTTACCGCCAGTTCCACATCTCCGTAGGCGGTGATGAAGACAACTGTGGCCAGGGGATCCTTCTCCAGGATCTGATGCAACCAGAAAATCCCCTCGTTCCCGCTGGCGATACCGGCTTTGAAATTCATGTCAAGCAGAATCACATCATAAGCCTGTGTGTCGAGGGTGGAGAGGATTAGATTTGGATTTTTCAGTGTATCAATCTGTGTAAATTGCCTCGACAGGAACAGTTTCAGCGCAATGAGCAGGTCGTTGTTGTCATCTACAATCAGGATGGAGCCCTCTTTCTTTGGCATATAAATCCGGTTTTGGCTAAATTTACGTTATTGTTGGATAAAACCACAGGGAGTGTTGGAAAATCCAACACAATCATGAGATTTTATTTCTCTAAAGATCATCAAATGAAGCGGATATGGCTTGTGGCATGATATTTAGAATATAAATGGGAAAAAGTAGACTATGATCCGCAACTATTTTCTTATCGCCATACGCAGTCTCTGGAGAAACAAATTGATTACTCTGATCAACCTGGTGGGGATGGCCATGGCTTTCGGGATTTTCCTCTCGCTGTGGAGCTTGACAAGGTCCGAACTCACTTTTGATAAATTCCATGAGGATATCGAGCAGATGTATGTCCTCAATATAACGGTGGACATGAATGGATCGGAGTATTCATCAGAAAGGACAGGAGGTGTGTTCTATTCGCTGCTCCTCGATGTATTTCCCCAGGTGAAAAGCAGCTGCCGCATTAGTGAACAGCTTGAGTTCGAGCTGGGTGTTCCGCTGTTGGACAGTACGGTGAATGAGGCTTCCTCCATCAGGTATTTCGACGAAAATGAAGTGGTCGCAGTAGACAGTGGATTTTTTCATTTTTTCTCATTTAACCTGGTGAAAGGGGATGTGGAACAGGTTTTCACTGAACGAAACCACCTGGTACTTACCAAGAGCCTGGCTTTGAAACTATTTGGTGATGAGGATCCCATGGGCCGGGAGATCAGGATAGGACAGGGTAGCTGGTACAAAGTGGTTGGGGTTGCGGAGGATCCTCCGGAAGCCTCCACCTTTCAGTTCTCTGCCCTTGTGGGTTTTCATGTGATGGAGGAGTTGGGTTACCCGATTGACGGTCATGGGGGAACCATCTACTACAATAATTTCAAACTGGATCCGGGAACAGATGTGCCGGCACTGAATGAGGCCATCAATGAATATATGATAGCCAATTACGAACTGGATCTGGATGCAAGCTACTTTATGGATAAACTAACCCGTGTTCACCTCTATGGTGAATCCATGGGGATCCAGGGATTATACCTGAATGTCATCATAGCACTGGTGATACTCCTGATTGGATGTATTAACTTCATCAACCTGACCACTGCATATGCTTCCGGGCGGATCAGGGAGATTTTCATACGAAAGAGTGCAGGGGCAAGTAAACGACAGTTGATAACCCAGTTTCTGGGGGAGACCTACCTTTTGTTGATGGTGGCACTCTACCTGGGTTTTTTCCTGGCCGAACACCTTGTTCCCAGCATCTCCGGCTCATCTGGAGGGGTAGTTGAGGCCGATTTTTCAGGAATAGTTTTCTGGTCCCAAGTAGTGCTGGTCTTCCTGTTAACCGGATTGCTTGCAGGGCTCTACCCGGCGGTGAAGATTGCAGGATTTCGGGCACCGGCTTTTCTCTCCGGGAAGGATAAGGGAAGTGGCAAGGGAAGTGGCAAGGGAAGAAATATCTCCAGGAGGGTATTGATTGTTTTGCAGTTTACCTTTTCCATCATTTTTGTGATCGTTTCCATTTTCGTGGTGAAGCAGTTCAATCATCTGAAGAAGGCCGACCTTGGTTTTAACCGTGAAGATGTGATTTACATACGGACAACAGGCAGGGTATGGGAAAAGTATCCGCAGATAAAAGAGGAGCTGTCGAAGCTTCACTTTGTACAGGGAGTCACCACCGGATCCAACATACCGGTGTTCCTAAATAACGGTCAGATCGAATGGGGTGATAGAGAGGGGGACCACAACAAGATTGCAGTGATTCTCACGACCGATGCCGATTATCTCTCCATCTTCCAAATCGACATGGTCGAGGGACGCTTTTTCTATCCCGATGCTGATTCCCTGAACAGCCAGTATGTGGTGGTGAACCAGGCACTGGTTGACCTGATGGAATGGGAAGAACCAGTTGGACGGAACTTCTTTCTTTATGATGAGGATTATACCATCCTGGGAGTTTCAGAAAACATCGATTTTTTCCCATATAAGTTGGAGGTATTTGATGATAAGGCATTGATTTACAGATACGAAAGTGTTAGGGAGTATGTTTTTATCAGGACGGGCAGTGATATTTCCAAGGAAGATATCTCACAGATTGAGTCAATCTTCCAACACCACAACCCCGGCTATGAATTCTCTTGTGATTTTGTGATTGAGTATGAGTATGAGTTGCTGGAGAGTTCAGAAGGGATAAGATTTATCTTCAGTCTCTTTTCAATTGTTGCCATTTTCATTGCCGTCATGGGAGTGATCGGACTCTCTGTATTTAACCACAACCGCAGGACCAAGGAGGTGGGGGTCAGGAAAGCGATGGGCGCGCATAATGGGGTAATCATGGCACTGCTGCTCTCCGATTTCATGAAGCTTGTTGTGCTCTCCAACGTGATCGGGATGTCAATCTCCTATTTCATTGTGAGGAAGATTTTGCAGTTTTTCAGCTACCCTGTAAAAATTGAAGTCTCTGTTTTTGTCATCGTATTTCTGTTATCCCTGCTGCTTACGATTGTAACAGTTTCAGCATTAGCCATCAGGACCGCCCGTTTAAACCCGGTAGACAGCCTTCGGTACGAATAAAAGCAGTGCTCAAGTGACACCCTGTGGGGCCCGCTCAAGGGCCTCTAGGATGCCGTTTACGATTCAAATTTAAAAGAGATCTTCACTTTGGTACGGTAGTACTCGATCATCCCGTCATTGAGATGGATGTCCATGGCCGATACCTCTGCGATGCGGAGGTCCCTCAGGGATTTGGATGCTTTGGTGATTGCATTTGCAGCTGCATCTTCCCACGATTTGGTGCTGGAGCCAACCAGCTCGATGACTTTGTAAACGCTGTCTGACATGATGTTTATGTTTATGGTTCTTTACAAGTTACAATCTCAGAAAGAGGAAGTCAAGAAATATCTTTTAAGCTCCCGAAAAAATCCCTATATTCGCTAATAATAACACTATTGCATAAAAACGTAACACGATGTCGGTTGTCCGTTTTGGTGTATCATTCGAGAAAGAGGTGCTGGATGCATTAGATGAGTATGTCCTTGAGAATAGATTCTCCAACCGTTCCCAGGCCCTCAGACAGCTTGTGAACCGGCACATTGTAGAGAAGAAATGGATGTGTAACAACCGGGTGGCCGGTGCGGTGACCCTGGTGTACGATCACCATAAAAGAGACATTGCCAACCACCTGGCGGAGATACAGCTCGCTTACCAGGATGAGATCCTGTCGGTACAACGTTTTACACTGTCTGAGAACCACAGCATGGAGGTCATATCCCTTAACGGGATATCGGCCCGGCTCACAGAATTGTCCGATAAGCTGATTTCGGAGAAAGGGATTCAACACGGTCGGCTGACCATGACAAGATTTGATTAGCACTCAGTACTCAGTAGACAGTACTCAGTACACAGTGCACAGTGCACAGTGCACAGTGCACAGTGCGAAATGGAAATAAAATTATGAACGGAGGGATAATATGAAGGAGATGAAGAAAGAGACAATACAGAAGCTGGATTTGCTGGAGAGGTGGCTCATGGACCGGCCCGGATCAATCATCGCTTTTTCCGGTGGGATTGACTCCTCACTGCTGCTTTACCTGGCCAGGAAATGGCAGGGAAAAGAGAGGTCTGTCGGGGTGATTTCCAAATCGGAAAGCCTGAAGGCAAAAGATTTTGAGCTTGCTCAATCGTTCAGCAAGCAGTTTGATATCCACATGGAGGTGATCGAAACCAGAGAGCTGGATGATGAGCGTTACAACAGCAATCCCATTGATCGTTGCTTCTTTTGCAAGGATCATCTGTACAGCGACCTTGGGGTGATCAGAGACAGGTATCCCGGTTTTGATGTGGTGAATGGAACCAATACTGACGATTACACTGATTACCGCCCGGGAATGAAGGCAGCCGACAAGTATAAGGTCTATTCACCCCTGGCGCTTTGCAAAATAACCAAGGAGGAGATCAGGGAGATTGCCCACTACTTCGGCCTGCCCAACTGGAACAAACCTGCCAGTCCCTGTCTCAGCTCCCGCATTCCCTATACCCACCCTATTACCCAGAAAAAATTGGTGGAGGTAGAGCGTGCCGAGAACCTGCTCAATGAATTAGGTTTTGAGGATGTTAGGGTGCGTCATTATGGTGACCATGGCAGGGTGGAAGTGCCGGCTGGGGATGTTCCCAGGCTGATGGAAATGAGGGAGAAGGTGATCAGGGGGATCAGGGAAGTTGGTTTCGGGGATGTGATGATTGACGAGGAGGGCCTGGTGTCAGGTAAACTTAATCGAGTCATAAAGGTAAATAGTGTGTGAGGTAATTGAGGCCAGGAGCTTAGTGAAGTTAGTAAGGTTAGAATAGAGATGAAGAAGATATTGTTTTATGATTGTTTTGCAGGGATCAGTGGTGATATGAACCTGGGAGCCCTGGTGGATCTTGGGGTTGATCCGGAATTCCTGGAGCAGGAGCTTGGGAAGATGAACATTGAAGGGTTCCGCCTGGACGTGGAGCCTGGCATGCGCAAGGGGATCAGCGGGACTAAAGTGACCGTGGTGATCGAAAATCCCGATAATGAAAAACACCGCCACCTGCGGCATATAGAGGAGTTGATTAATAACAGCACACTGTCTGACTTGATCAAGGAGAAGTCGCTGGCCATTTTTAACCTGGTGGCCGAGGCCGAGGCTAAAGTCCATAATATCTCCAAGGAGAAGGTGCATTTCCATGAGGTGGGTGCTCTGGATTCCATTGCCGATATTGTGGGGGCAGCTATCTGCCAGGAGGCACTGGAGGTGGATGAGATCCACTCTTCACCAGTGCAATTGGGTGGAGGTTTCGTAAAGTGCGCTCATGGCATGATGCCGGTTCCGGCACCTGCTACTGCAGAGATCATCAGGGACCTGCCTGTTAAATCCGGCCTGGTGGAATATGAGGCAACCACCCCAACCGGGGCTGCCATCCTTGCTGGTACGGTGGACCATTTTACTGCTTCCCCGGAGATGAGGGTGGTGAAGACCGCTTATGGGATCGGGCAGATTGACGGGGATATACCCAATGTACTGCGTGTTTACCTGGCTGAGGATAATGAGGAGGATACTGAGGATGTGAAAACAGAAGTGGCATTGATGCTGGAGTGCAACATTGATGATATGAATCCAGAATGGTTTACCCATGTGCAGGCCCTGCTGTTTGATGCAGGCGCAGCCGATGTGTTCATGACCCCCATAGTGATGAAAAAATCGAGGCCAGCAAGTATGCTCAGCGTGCTGTGCGATCCTGAAGCGGGGGGGCGGATGAAGGAGATCATTCTCACAGAAACTTCCACCATCGGGTTGCGGGAGTACTCCATCAGAAAACACATTTTAAGGCGAGAGTTAAAAACAGTGCGGACCCGTTTCGGAGATGTGCAGGTAAAGTGCAGCTATTATGGTGGCCGTGTGGTCAATGAGAAACCCGAGTTTGAGCAGTGCCGTATGCTGGCTCTGGAACACGGGATTACACTGGAGGAGGTTCAAAAAGAGGTATATAAATGTCTTTAATGGATAAGAAGGAAATATTGAATCTGCTGGGATCACTCCAAAAAGGGGAGTTCAGCCAGGAGGAGGTGGCCGAGCAGCTCAGCAGCCAGGGTATGGATTCCCTGGGTTACGCGGTAATCGACACCCAAAGGGAAGGCAGAACCGGAATCCCCGAGGTAATCTATGCAGCAGGCAAGACCCCGAAGCAGGTGGCCGAAATTGCTGCACGCATGAACGAAAGGGGAATCCCAGTATTGGCCACCCGAGCCAATGCGGAGATGTATGATGCGGTCAGGGAGAAGATTCCGGGTGCCCTTTATCATGAACAGGCAAAGGCAATCATTTACCAGCCCCAGGAGCCGGAGTTCTCGGAAGGGTATATTGCTGTTGTTTCAGCCGGCACTTCAGACATGCCGGTTTCGGAGGAGGCTGCTATCACTGCCGAGTTCCTGGGAAATCGTGTGGAACGCATCTATGATGTTGGAGTGGCCGGGATACACAGGCTGTTCCACAGAATGGAACTGATCAGGAATGCCAGTGTGGTCATCGTTGCGGCCGGTATGGAGGGCGCCCTTGCCAGTGTGGTGGGTGGAATGGTAGATAGACCAGTAATCGGAATTCCATGCAGCACCGGCTATGGTGCAAACTTCGGAGGTGTCTCTGCACTCCTATCCATGCTCAACAGCTGTGCAAACGGGGTGAGCGTAGTAAACATTGATAATGGATTTGGTGCAGCCTGTCAGGCCCACCTTATTAATAAGTTAGGTGGTTAGGAAGTTAGGTAGTTAGGTCGGTAGTTAGGTAGGTAGGTAGATAGGTAGGTAGGTAGTTAGGTAGGTAGTTAGGTAGGTAGTTAGAAGAGGTTAAAATCAAAAGTCCGGAAACCGTTCAGAAGGATCTGAAGAGAAGCTGAAGAACGAACTGAGCCTAAGGCGAAGAAAAAAATATTTATAGCCATATGTTGTTATGAATGAGATGAGTGTACTGGTGATTTCTGCGGCGACCCTGGGGGTGATCCATACCCTCCTGGGGCCTGACCATTATCTTCCCTTTATTGTGTTGAGCAAGGCGCGTAACTGGTCACGTCAGAAGACCATGTGGATTACCTTTATTTCGGGGATCGGGCATGTGAGCGGATCGGTGATCCTGGGTGTGATCGGGATTGGCCTGGGACTCAGCCTGAGTAAGCTGGAGGCCTTTGAGGCCAGTCGTGGAAGCCTGGTGGGCTGGATGCTCATCGCCTTCGGTGTTCTCTACACAGCCTACGGAATACATAAATATATTAGGAGGGGAGCACATGTGCACTTTCCGGCCTTTCTTCGCCCCAAATCAATCAGGCACAAGGACCTCCACCTGGATGTGCATGAACTTGAAGAGGAGGATAGCGCCGGCAGGCTTACACCATGGATACTCTTCCTGATCTTTGTTTTCGGTCCGTGTGAGGTGTTGATCCCAATGCTGATCTACCCCGCTGCTAACCAGAGTGGAATGGGTGTTTTCCTGGTATCTCTGGTGTTTGGAATTGCCACCATAGGAACCATGATGGGTGTTGTATTCTTCGGATATCAGGGTTTCTCACTCCTTCGTTTGAAAGGAAGAGAGCACCAGTTCCACCTTTTGGCCGGGATGGTGATCCTTATTGCCGGTGCCGGAATGCAGTTTATGGGTTGGTGATCTTGTAGAGGTATTTACTGGTACGCATCAGTATGGCACCACCGGCGATGGCAGGTGTGGCCCATATCTCTCCTTCCAGCCTGTTTTCAGATACCACATTCAACTTCCGGCCCTCTTTAATCACATAGGTATATCCGCGGGTGGAGTTGAAGTAGATATGGCCATCGGCATATAGTGGTGAAGAGTGGAATTTACCCTTCATCTTTTTGGACCAGACGCTTGTACCGTCAGATGCATCCAGGCAAAGCATTACACCCCTGGAATCGATGGTGTATAGCAATCCATCCAGCACCAGGGGTGACAGGAGCTGAAGAATGGGGGTTTCAACACTCCATAGCACGTTGGTCTCTTCAATTTCACCTTCACCTTCGGGATTTACAGCCATCAGCTTAGCGTGCTTTTCTCCTGCAGAGTCGGTTTCAAAACCCACATAGTAGTAGACAATCCCATCGCTTTCCGTTGGCATGGCAATTGTGGAGTCCTCTCCATAGACAATTCTCCAGACCTCCTTGCCTGTTTCGGGATCATAGGCGATGCATGCAGCCGATCCGTTGCTGATCATCAGGTCCCGCCCTTTAACATTGACAATGATAGGGGTGATGTAAGCCTTTTTACCAATGTACTCGAGCTTGTCGTACAGCTCCTTTGGCCTTTCCGTTTTCCAGATGGTTTTCCCACTCTTTTTATCCAGCGCGACGATGTAATGAAAATCAGAACCCTCCATATGAACGATCAGCTTGTCCCTGAAAATCAAGAGCGAAGAGCCCGGACCCTGGATGTGCTCAACCTGCATATCGGTCCGTTCCCAGATGGACTCGCCAGTACCTGTATTCAGGCAGGCGGTTCCGTACCGCCCAAAGTGCAGGTAGACCCGGCCTTTTTCTATGGCTCCGGTTGGGGTTGCATAGCTGTTGATCGCATGGATTCGGTAGAGGCTGTCCGGTTTAAACAGGGTACGGTTATGGATCAAAGCACCGGTGGTGAAATCCACACATAGGGCCCGCATCTCTTTGTTGTCACCGGTAGCGGTCGTGAGCCATACCTGCTCACCCAGAACCACAGGCGAGGACCAACCCTTTCCGTCAATGGCCGTTCTCCATTCGATATTGACCGTGTCGTTCCAGGAAACCGGGATATTTGTTTCTGTCGATATTCCGTTCAGATTATCTCCCCTGAAGTGGGTCCATGAGGGACTTGGACCCTGTACCGAGTCCAGCCCTGTGATAAGGATGAAAATTATTGAGATGGAGATATTTAGAAAAGCTGCCATAATGAAGGAATTTTGGATCCTCCAATATAGGAAAAACATGGGATGCCTCTACTCTGGCAGGGTTCCGAATTCCATTTCTTCAAGCCATTTGGTTATGGGAGAATGCTCCTCACCCCATGAAACAAACGCTCGGAAATAATAGACGGTAGCCGGTGACAGTCCGGTGATCAGGAATTCAATATCGCCTTCCCCGCCGTTCCACTCAAGTAGATTATCGTCAAAATCGATGCCTGGTTCGCTGCCCCAGCAAATGCCTTTTAGTAGGATAGGCGATTGTCCCACGTATGGGAATATGGCCCTCAGAACGGCAGATGTGCTTGTGATTTCTATGGCAGGAAGTGTGTAGATAATTGGGAGTTCCGGATTGGCGGTGCTTACATTCCACATGTTCCCGTAGGTGATCCCCCCCAAGTTGATTGCATAGGCTCTTATTTTGTATTCGGTTTCGGCCAACAGCTCAGTTGCCAGGCTTTCAAAGTAACCGGTTCCGGCACCTACCACGGTGCTGTGAGGTTCCAGTTCCGGGTCAGGCTTATCAGATGTGTTCCAGCAGATTCCATGCTCTGTTACAGGGATGCCTCCATCGTCGCGGACTTCATAATGGCACCATATCGCATATGGGTTGAGAGGCACCGCTCTGGTGGTTTCCACCTGGGGTGGTTCCGGGTCCATGGTCCGGAATCCTATGGGTTCGGCAGCAATCTCCTTCTCGCCATCATGGACGTAGGTCCATACCTCATATTCTGTTCCCGGCTCAAGGTTCCAGAGGGTTGCCCCAAACTGTCCGGAATCATAGGGCTTTCCCAGCACAATGGTATCATTGGGGTGCACTTCCTGACCGTGGATTGCCCAGTGAAACCCAAAGAATTTTCCGTTGATACCTGCAAGATCCATCATGGAGCCTGTCACATCAACCGTAGTATGTGTTATTTCACCTACCGCGTCGGTGGTGAGGATCCACTGCCGCTCCACGTCAAACTTTTTGCAGTGTGTGAGGA
>JAAEOI010000332.1 GCA_024244665.1 Bacteroidota bacterium
AGCAGATGATGAAACTGAAACACGAATCCAATTTGGCGGTTCCTGTAAAGATCGATTTCCCGTTTCCCATAGCCCGTAATATCCTCTCCACGATACAGCACACTGCCTTCATCGGGACTGTCAAGTCCGCCCACCAGGTTCAATAAAGTAGTCTTGCCCGAGCCGGAAGGCCCAAGGATCGCAATCCTCTCTCCCTCATTAACTTGCAGGGAGAGCTCGTTCAGTACGGGACGATAACTTGAATCATCTCGCTTACCGAAACCTTTGCTGATATTTTCCAGAGATAGGAGCATCATCTGTTCTTTGTTTTATGCATTCTGCTTATTTGTTTCAATGGCTTTTTTATATACATCAATCATCCTTGCCGCCTGAATATCGATGTGGAAGTGTTTGTCAACTCCTTCTACCCCGCTTCTGCTCAGACGATCCATCTCCTCCGGGTCAGACAAGAGTTTCTCCAGGGACTGGGCCAGCGCCTCCGGGGTATTCTCCTTGTATAGCACTCCTCCGCCTGTGCGTTCTATAATCTCCGGGGAAGCTCCCAGCATTGGTTGTACCACAGGGATTCCGGAAGCCATACATTCCAGCAGGTA
>JAAEOI010000333.1 GCA_024244665.1 Bacteroidota bacterium
CTATGGGGTATTATTTCTATATGCCTGTAATTTCTTATCGAAGAGCTCCCTCACATATATCGGCTCTGTTACCGGCACTTTTCGCACTTCGTCCCCTTTTGCGTCGTAGCCGTACGCATATTCCGTATCTACTTTAAAGGAGTGAGGAATCTTCTCAAGACTTCCAAAGAGCATGAGAAGCCCCTTCAGGGTCTGATCATCTCTGATCGCCCGGTAGGTCTCAACGGCCTTTGCAGCGCCGGGACCGAACATCTGTTCCAGGTAGGCAAGTGGTGCATGAATGGGCGGTATGAAATATATGTTGGGCTCCAATCCGAATTGGGGATAAAGGGGAAGAGCCAGCTTCCTCACGTGGATCAGGTAGTCCATGGGATTGTCATTTCTTGCCTTGTCGGGAGGGGACACGAATCCGGCCAGCCGGATCTTGCCGATACAGTTCGTCACGCACTGAGGCATCTCATCACCCTCAATTTTCGGATAACACCCCACACATTTCTCGCTAATCCGTGTCTCCACATTGAACATGGGTTTTTTATAGGGACATGCCCGGACACACTCCCGATATCCGCGGCACCGAGATTGAGCGATGAGAACAATTCCGTCTTCAGGTCGCTTATAGATGGCCTTTCTGGGGC
>JAAEOI010000334.1 GCA_024244665.1 Bacteroidota bacterium
ACTTTCTTTAATGATAACCTGAGGTTATACAGTTATTATATGACTCACCTGAGTAAGACTCTTTACCACTACATCTATGCCTACAAACATCAAAACGACAAACAACTATTAATAAAAAATCTTGATCTTGCCTACATTGAAATAAGCCGTGCGCAACAATATCTCCTTGAAGGGCAACATGGCGTATTCTCCAGCTGGTATTCCAATGCTGATCCACTCACCCGGACTTTCCAGATCGACAGGTTAAAAGGCTATCTCACAACTTTAAAGGAACAGGCATCTGAAAAAGAGTAGGATGATTCTGCTTCATTCCAATATCAATATGAGAATACTGAAACTGGTTCTGGCACTGAACATCCCCCTTGGTGTTGCGAATCACTCACTCCGTGGATTGAGGCCGAACGCGAAAGAACTGATAGAATTTGCCTTTGAAAACCATGTCGGCGACATGCGCTCGGAGGAACTTCTTGAATTGATGGATTTTGAGTTTTACACCGATTATCTGCGTGAAAATTGTCCCGGTGTTCCCATTCATATTGAGACCATCTCAAATTCTCCCCGTCTATTCCTTATCTGAAAGAAAAGTACAGGGAAGGATTCCCCGACCTGAAAGCAAAGGGCATCGTCGATTTCCTGAAACTGGTCAGAAAGGGTCAATCCATCGACGTTGCAAAAGCTCCGGCAGTGATGGATATAAAAGAATTTGACATGAAAAATCAAAAAAATGACCTTTTGAAGAGCATAAAGTATCTCCGGAATGAATGTGGAGCAGGTAAGAAAAGCTAATATTTGTTCCTGTTAATCCCCTATTAATATAAAATTTAGCCTTCAAGATTATATTCCTTTTTTTTTTGATATGGAATATGGAGATGAAGAATAATTACAATTACAGACAGACAGGCATCACTCTGCTAGCCTGCGTTTTTATAGGCCTGCTGACCACATCGGTTCTGGCACAAGAAGCCAATTTGTCGAAAACAGCAGTCAAGCCTATCGATCCTGCCTCGATTGACCTCACCCAGCCAACTTTGTTTATTGTGCCTTATTCACACCTCGATGACTTTTGGCGCTGGTCTTATCCTCAGACCATTCGTGATTTTCTGAAGAAGACCCTGGACGAGAATTTTGAGGCCTTTGAGGCCTATCCGAATTATGTGTTTAATTGGTCGGGTGCCAGCCGCTATCAGATGATGCGCGAGTATTATCCTGAAAAATATAATGAGCTCAAAGAATGGGTAGCCGCAGGTCGTTGGTACCCAAGTGGTAGTTCATGGGTGGAAAATGATGTAAATGTCCCCTCCACTGAAGCTGTTATTCGTCAACTATTAATGGGTACTCAATATTTTAAAAATGAATTTGGAAAAGAAAGTCGTGAATTTATGCTTCCTGATTGTTTTGGTTTTCCATATTCATTGCCATCTGTTCTAAATCATTGTGGAATCCGCGGATTCTCAACCCAGAAGTTAACATGGGAATCGGCTCATGGAATACCATTTAATGTAGGTCGCTGGATAGGGCCTGACGGGGAATCGGTAATTGCTGCACTAAATGCCGGTGACTATGCCAAACCACATTCAAGGGTATATTCAACAGATAAAAAAGTGCTGGAACGGCTGGAGGACAACCAGGAAAAAAGCGGTCTTCCGATTGACTATTTTTACATGGGAGGTGGTGATAAAAACAATGCTGACCGTGGAGGAGTTATTCAAAAAACTTCACTCGAGACACTTAAAACAATTACGGAAGAAAAAGGCCCGGTTAATGTTGTGGCCGGTCAGGCTGACCTTATGTTTAGAGCCATTTCAGATGAACAAACAGAGAAGTTCCCAACACATAATTCCGATTTGTTACTTATTAAACATTCCACCGGCGTACTCAGCTCTCAGGCCTATACGAAAAAACTTAACCGGGATGCTGAATTACTGGCTGATGCCAGTGAACGAGCAGCCCTTGCTGCCCATCTCTTAAACGGAGCTGAATATCCTTATGGAGCACTTAATAAGGCATGGGGATTAATGCTTCGTAATCAGTTTCATGACAACCTTCCCGGAACAAGTATTCCAAAAGCATATGAACATGCATGGAACGATGGAATCATTGCCCTGAATCAGTTTGCCGGTGTATATAAGGATGCGATCGGTACCATAGCCCGTACACTTAATACCGGTGTTCCCGGTGTGCCCGTGGTGGTTTTTAATCCACTATCCATTCCGCGAAAGGATATTGTTGAAGCTTTTATCCCAGATGAATTAGAAAATCCAGAATTACTTGCAGTATTTGATGCCTCAGGCAAGGAGCTTCCCTCACAAATTTCTGTAGGCTTTGATGGCCTTAGTCGCATTCTGTTCCAGGCAGATCTCCCTCCTGTAGGAGTGTCAGTTTACTCTCTCCGTCAGGCCTCCACTAAAATAGTTGATTCTGAATTAATTATCAGAAAGGATTATCTGGAGAACAACAACTACCAGGTATCAATAAATGCCGATGGTGATATTTCAAGTATTGTCGACAAAAGAGTTGGGAAAGAGCTTCTTGAAAAGCCGATACAACTTGAGTTCGGGGAGAATTTTCCGGATGTAAAACCCGCATGGCGCATCTACTGGAAAGATATTAAGCAAGCCGCTCGGAGTGTGGCTGCTAACCCGATTTCAGTGCGGATTGTTGAAGATGGACCACTGCGTATTGCTCTTGAAGTGGTTCGTGAGAACGAAGGATCAAAAATTACACAAAGAATAAGACTTTCGGCAGGGGCTGACGGAAGCCGGGTAGAGGTGGCAAACCTGATCGATTGGAAAAGCCGTGGAACCCTGTTAAAAGCCTCATTTCACTTGTCAGCCGAAGCTCCCGAAGCCACTTACAACCTGGATCTGGGAACCATCAAACGTGGTAATCGAAATGAGAAACAGTACGAAGTGCCTTCTCATGCCTGGATAGATTTAACCGATAAGTCTGGTGAATATGGAGTCTCTATACTTACAGGGGCAAAATACGGAAGTGATAAAGTAGATGACAATAAATTGCGGCTCACATTAATTCATGGTCCGGATACCAGGGATAGCGAACAGGAAGTTCTTGACGATGGCAGTATGAGTGAAATGAGATGGCAGGACTGGGGGCGCCATCAGTTTTCTTATGCTGTTACTGGTCACAAAGGTGACTGGCGCGAAGGTAAAACCCACTGGGAAGCCAAACGTTTTGAACAGCGTCCTGCCGCATTCGCAGTGCCTAAATATACAGGCAAAGAGAGTTCATTCTCACTTGTTAAGATCGACAATGATCAAATAAATATTCAAGCTGTTAAAATGGCTGAAGATGGATCAGGAGTGGTAATAAGGCTTCAGGAATTACATGGTAAAGCTTGTACCGGTGCCAGGCTTTCTGTGATAAAACCAATTCTTGCAGCTGAAGAACTTGATGGAGCGGAACGAAAACTGGACATTCACCTTAAAACAAAAAAGGGAAAGTTAAGTATAAACTTCAAGCCTTATGAGTTAAAAACCATACTGCTTAAGACAGAAGAAGTCAAAGCAATACCTGAGCTCAATCAGGCTATTGCTCTGGATTACGACACCGATATATTTAGCTATAACAGCAGTCGGGAAGATGGATACAAAGATCGTCAGCCCAGGTCTGAAGGCCATCGGGGGAGTTTGGATGGTAAAGGTGGGACCTATCCGGCTGAAATGATTGGTGATCAGGTTCATTTGGGGAATATCTCTTTTTCAATTGGTTCCCGCGAGGAGGGAGTATATAATTCCATTGCATGCCTCGGACAAAGCATTGATCTTCCGGAAGGGACCAGCGTTTTACATATACTTGCAGCAGCCGATGTGGATACGGATGTTACTTTTGAAGCAGGCGAAAAAGAGATTCCAATCACAATTGGCGGATGGTCAGGTTACATTGGATCATGGGATAACCGCGAATTTGAAGGATTTGTGGCTGAATTATCTTATTCAATGCGCAATGAACTGAAGACCATTCATCCGGCTTTTATCCGTGATCAACGTATCGCATGGTCCGCTTCACACCGCCACCTACCAGCAGGTGATGCACTTTATGAATATGGTTATCTGTTTGCATATCGTATAGAAATACCTGAAGGCACAAAAAGTATAAGACTTCCGGATTCACGTTTCGTTCGCATTGTTGCTATGAGTGTGGGTGATGAAGGTTATGCCAGAGCTTTGCAGTCACCTTTTGAAGATTTGTTTCGTGATCACGACTTTATTGAGAAATTTGATAAACCTGAGGCTGTAAGCCAAAAATAAAAATTACATGAAAACAACAATCGGTAAAAGATTCGCCAAAGCCTTGGCACTGATCCTCCCCGGTATTTTTCTGCTTGGTTTTAATATCGGCACCGGAAGTGTTACCGCCATGGCTAAGGCCGGGGCTACATACGGCATGTCACTGTTGTGGACAATTGTAGCCTCCTGCTTTACCACATATTTCATGATCAACCTGTATGGAAAATACACACTCGCTACCGGAGAAACTGCATTACAGGCCTTTCGTAAACATATTCACCCTGGCATAGGCATCTTCTTTATAATTGCACTAACCGCCGGGGTATCCGGCAGTGTAATGGGTGTAATGGGGATCGTGGCTGATATCAGTTATGAATGGTCAAAGACGATCATTGATGGGGGCATACAACCTGTATACTTTGCAGGCTTTTTCATTGCCCTGGTTTACTTTATTTTCTGGAATGGCAAGACCCAGTTTTTTGAGCGAGCCCTGGCAGTTATCGTGGCTATCATGGCTGCCTGCTTTTTGCTTAACTTTTTCATTTTGATGCCGCCGCCCATCGATATATTAAAGGGAATGGTGCCAAACCTGCCTGAAGTCGCTGTTGACCAGGGAAAAGGCCCTTTCCTTGTGATTGCCTCAATGGTTGGTACAACTGTTTTTTCCGGCTTATTCATTATCAGAACCACCCTGGTAAAAGAGGCAGGGTGGTCCATCAATGATATGAAAAAACAGCGCAATGATGCCATTGTTTCTGTGTCTCTGATGTTTGTCATCAGCGCATCAATTATGGCAGCTGCCGCTGGGACCCTCTTCAAGGAAGGGCTTGGTCTAACGGAGCCTTCACAAATGATCACACTTCTGGAACCTTTGGCCGGAAAATTTGCCACTGCGATCTTCGCCTTTGGAATTATTGCTGCGGGAGTCTCTTCTCAATTCCCGAATGTATTGATGCTCCCGTGGTTGCTTTGTGATTATAATAATTCGGAACGTAAAATGACCCTGGGGAAATACCGCATTATGGTGCTGGTCATTTCATTGCTTGGACTGGTAGTTCCGATTTTTCATGCCAGACCCGTATTTGTGATGATCATCTCCCAGGCATTTAATTCAATTATTCTGCCGGTTACGGTCGCCTGTATTCTGTATCTTGGTAATCGTAAAGATCTGTTGGGAGAACATAAGAATTCTCTTGGCACAAATATTTTTCTAGTGGCAGTTTTGATCTTTTCCATAGCTACTTCTACAATGGGTATCAAAGGCGTATTGCAATTAATTACAGGCTAATGAAATTGAACATTCCAGGCATACTATTCTTTGAATCCAACCGGGTTTGGAGAACCTATCCGGGCGGTAAAAATCTCGATCGAAAGGAGGGTTGCGATCATCCAGAGGATTCGCATTTCCCTGAAGATTGGATAGGGTCGACCACCCGTGCAGTTAACAAAGGCCGTGAACATCTTACCGAGGAAGGCTTATCGAAAGTTACTATTACAGGTGAAACGAAAACGCTAAAATCGCTCTGTGAACAAAACCCGGAAGCGGTGCTCGGAGCACGGCATTTTGGTAAATATGGAGCCAACACCCAGTTTTTACTTAAATTTCTCGATTCTGCGATCCGATTACATATTCAGTGTCATCCAACCATTCCTTTTGCTCAGAAACACCTTAACAGCAACTCAGGAAAAACGGAAGCCTATATTATTCTGAATATTCGTGAAGAGGTAGAAGATCCTTATATTTATTTGGGTTTCCAGAATCCACCTGCGAAAGCCGATTTTAAGCGAATGATTGAAGAGCAGGACGAGGAAGCTATGTTAACCTGTTTCGAAAAAATACCCATAAAACCGGGAGATGTATTTATGGTGCCTGGTGGTATGCCGCATGCCATTGGTGAAGGCGTATTTATGATAGAGGTTATGGAGCCCACAGACTTTGCAGTTCGCATAGAATTTGAACGAGGAGGCTATGTATTGCCAGAGGAGTCCCGTTTCATGAACCGGGGTATAGATTTTGCCCTCTCCATGTTCTCTTATAAACCAAGCCCTGTTGCAAGTCTCAAGGAGCGCTATTTCTGTGAGCCACGAATCGCAAAAAAACAGAATCAAAGTATTGAATATGCACTTATAGATGGGGACAAAACTTCCTGTTTCAGGGTCAACCGGATCGACATCAGGGATAGCTATAGACTGGAAGCTGGCTCATTTTACATTGGTATTGTTACAAAGGGATCTGGTACAATTGTAATTGGTGAGCAAACTTTTCCGGTGGAGGAGGGGGCTAAATTTTTTGTCCCCTACCAAACCGGTCCGCTTACATTTGAATCGGACACTGGCATGGAAATCATCACAACATTTCCGCCTGATTAGAAGCAATAATTTTTTTACTTGTGAATGTGTTTCTGTCCTGAATGACAACAATGTAAAAGTTCGAATCAGAGGGCAAATTAACGCTCTCTTCTGTTTGGGTCATTCTTGTTCGGTAGATTTCCTGGCCCATTATATTGTAAATCCTGAGCTCGGCTTTAATCATCTCATCGGGAATCAATATGCTTAACATTCCCTCATTAAACCAAACCTTCACATTGTGGTTAGGTAGTTCAATTTGCCTTGTTCCTACAGGGTTTTCAGTCTCTTTTGGAATCACATTTTCGACAGGAATCTCAGGTGCTTCCGGAATCTCAGATCCAATTCTAAGGGCTACCCTGCGGATATATGCCTCTCCCATAATTCTAAAATCGGACTGATTGTTTTGCTTATTATCCAGGGCCGCATCTGTTACTATGAAACTTTTAGTCATCCATGTGTTAGTATTCGTTCTGGTAATATCTGCTTTTTTATAATTGGGGTTGGTTCCGCTGATTGCGTTGTATTGTATTGTTAAAGCTTTTGTGCCTGAATCATAATAGGTAACTTCGAAAGTGAGCCTGTTGTCTGCTGGTTTTATGAAGGTGTCATTTGCCTTGAAATACCCATACTTTCTTTTATCTGCATAAGAGATGAGCCGGCATTCGTGCCCCCCGATTGCTACCTTCTCAGTATAGGTCTCTTTTGTGGGATCGGTTCCTACGACAAACTCCATTCCGTTCTCAATAATTTGATCGGCAAATACAACAGATACATCTGAAGGCAAGGGCTTGTCAATGCTGATTGATCGAATATTTACTTCACCTGTGAGCCTGAAATCTGACTGATAGTTTAATTGATTATTAAAGGCTGCATCAGCGACCATAATCGTTTTTTTTTGCCACTGATTGGTGCTGGTTTTGGCAATTACAATGCTTTTATCAATCGGTCCGGTCGAGTTGTATTGAAGTTCAAAATTGCTATTTGAGTCATCAAAGTAGGTAATGTGGAAGGTTATATCGCTGTCATCCGAATTAAAGTACTGATCATCAACCTTAAAATAGCAAAACTTATTTTCCGGAATATACCGACAATCCTGCTCCCCATTTATAACCTGCTCAGTAAAAGCCACGCTATCCCGATTGGTAATCTCAACAAATGAAATACCCTGCTGGCGTATTGGATTTGTAAAAATAATTGAACCATTGATAAAGGTTGTAGCTCTGCTTTTGTCTTTTGGTTCCCAGTAAAATGAATCATTTTCTATCACCAGATTCAGGGTGTTTCGCTGGGTTGCATCTGCGTGAAATTCGGACGGAGCCGATAGCTTCATTTCGTTAATAATGTCTCTGTAGCCCTGATCTGATGCAAGGTTGTACCATTCATTCGGGTCATTGTTTAAATCGTAAAACTCCTCCGAGCCATCGTGATATTGGATGTATCTCCAATTGCTGTTTATTAAAGCGTAACCACCTTTTTCCATATATGTCATGAAAACGTTTCTGTCAATGGCAGATTCAGGATTGTGAAGCACCGGAACAAGTGACTCACCATCCATTTGATGCTGTTCGGGGAGATTGCATAATTCTATAAGCGTTGGATACATATCGATCAGGCTAACAGAGGTTGAAACTCGTTTGTTTTCAGGCAATCCGTTACCAGCAAAAATAAAAGGCACATGCGACGTTTCCTGCCAGAGTGTATGTTTACCCCATTGGCCCTTTTCACCGTGATGATAACCCTGGTCGCTCCAGAATATTACAACAGTATTGTCTTTATATGCACTTGAATCCAATGCATCCAACACACGACCCAGCATGGCATCGGCGAATGAAACACAGGCAAGGTAGCCTATAACAGCATTTTCCACTGCATCCAACGTTACCAGGTTGGCCTGTATATTCAACCGATTGGTCATTCTATTGCGTATATGATCGGGCAGGTCATCCAGGTCGTCCTCTTTTATATAAGGCACTATTATGGAATCTCTATCATACATATCAAAGAATGCCTGGGGAGCATAGTTTGGGAAATGCGGGGTGTAAAGTCCCAGTCCAATAAAGAACGGATCGGTATGTTCCTGGTCCAGAAGATTGCAAACCCAATTGGTGCGCACAGCGTCTGGGATTAGTTCCGCCTTGTCGCTGGAAATAGGGCCCCATTCTAAAAATGCTCCATAATCAATCGTTTCTCCGGGTTCCAGGTAACGGTTACTTCGAGGATCAGTATAGACCGGACTATAAGGGCGTGGATCGGGCCATGGCACATCACTGCCACGATACCCCATTTCATAACCCCAGTCTCTGATTTCCTGACTACGTGAAAAATAGGCATCCCAACCTCGTGTGTCAAATGATCCGGCTCTGTGGTGATACAATTTTCCGGCACCATATGTAAGGTAGCCTGCCTGGTCAAAGGCGGTTTGCATAGAGACCAGTTCAGGATTATCATAAAAATAGAGTTCATCATTATAGCATCCTGTGGACGAAGCATGTAATCCAGACCATATTGCGCTGCGCGATGGAGCACAGTAAGCTGCAGGGGCATGTGCGTTCGTAAACGTAATACCCCTTTCGGCCAGTCGATCCAGATTTGGAGTTATTGCCTGATTATACCCAAGTGGATTTATCCATGTGTTCAGATCATCTGTTGCAAACATAATTACATTGGGATGATCATTTGAACCGGTTCCACTTTGAGCTTTTACTGTTACTGGAAATTGAAAGCAAAGCAGCACTATTGCTATAGTCCTTATTATACAGGTGAACCTCATTGAATTGAGTATTTCTATGTGGTTATTAGTTGGGAGCTAAAAAAATCCAGCCCTTATAGCAAAGACTTCCTGGGACCGTAAATAGTTGTTTCATAATGCTGCAAAATTATTCTTTAAAGCAGAATAAATCTCCCGGACTCAAGATTATCACCTGCCTGGAGAATGAAGATATATGTGCCGCCCGACATATGACTCCCATCAAACATGGTTACGTGGGTTCCTCCCGGCATTTTTTCATGAACCAGGGTTTTCAACTCTCTGCCCAATAAATCATATACTTTTAAAGAAACCATGCAGCTCACAGTGATGGTGTATTCAAATTGTGTGCTTGAGTGAAAAGGATTTGGGAAATTATTTATTGCAAGATTGCGGTCGCTTACGGAATGATGGACAGATGTACTACTGCCAGCTTCAGTTGTTGCAGATGCTTCATTGGAATAGGCTGAAGATCCAGTGATATTGATTGCGCGAATACGGTATGTGTATTCAGTTTGTTCAGTTAAATCATAGATGCTCAGGGAGGTGGCATTCGCATCCACGGTGGCAATCACACCAAATATGTCATTTGTTTTTTGCTCAATTACAAAACCATCCTCATTCCCGGCGTTGTCTGTCCAGGTCAGGTTGATTTGATCATATGAGTCTGCCTCTGCCGAAATATCTGCAGGGGCTATGGGCATTGGAGGTGTGGGGGCCCCGCAGTATTTATACTGGCACCATGCCTCCAGTTGATCAGAGCAGCTAAAACCGATCACCTCAATTGTATTTTCGTTTGATCCCGGGTTCAATACGGGTTGATTCTGATCATCTGGGTGATATGCTGTGATTGTGCAATTGCTTGCACTTTTAATATTCACATCGTATCCGGCATTGTCATAGGCTATCACAGACCCGGAAATTCCACTCATAGAACCCTCCACACCTAATCCGCCTGCGAAACTGGAAATATCTCCACTACTGGTTAGGCCCTTGTTCCCATATGCAATGATGTCCACCACATTGTTTTCGATAATACCGTCATCCTGCTTATTTCTGAAAGTAACACCCTGAATACCGTTATCATAACATACAGCCTGGATATAATTATCCCGAATAATTGATCCATGACCGGAGGTACCCGCAATGTTAAAACTAAATCCTCCCCTGATATTATCATAAGATTCACAGTCGTAGAATTTGTTTCCTACAATGATCTCTCCCAGGTCAACCGGATTTCCGGATCCGTCTAAACGTGCAAACATTCCAAAACCAGGGCCGACATTTCTTCTTCCTATGCACCGGTGAAACTCGGAAAACCTGCATTTTGGGGTCCATCCGTCACTGCCACAATCCTCAGCAATACAGTCATACCATTTGTTGTACTCTCCCTTGTCTGTTAATGCATTTCCGTGAGCTCCTGTACCGGTAAGGTTCCGACACTCGTTGTACCGACATTCAGGACCCAGGGTGAAACCATCATCCGATCCCTCATTTATTGTAAAATCGTGGAAGTAGGAGTTACTTACCGACACAAAGTTCAGAAAGCGAATTGATGATTTTCCGTTATGTATATCATATCCATAATAGGAACCACCCGACATCTCTATGTCTGTTGCCCCTCCAGGTTTTTCAGTTATGGCAGTGGATCGCCTGGCATCAACTCCTGGACCTACAAAGCCCACCCGGTCCAGATCTGTATTTTCACTCACAGTAAGAGATCCATCTAGAATCCAGGTGATATTGGAAGGCAGGTAGATGGTGCCAACGATTACGAAATCGCCCTTTAAGTATATGCTATCTCCTTTTTGTAAGCCATCCAGCGTAGATTGAATCAATTCCGTATCATCATCTGAGCCAGTGGGCTCAATAGTTATGCTGAATCCCAGGCTTGTGGCGGATGTCTCATCGGTATAGGCTGAAAATCCGGAAATATTGAATGCCTGAACCCGGTAAGTGTACTCCGTAAGCGCTGATAGTCCGGTATCGCTAAAGGAAGTAACATTTGCACCCACCCTGTCAATTATATAGTAGTGCTCTGCTATTCTTCGCTCTATCACAAACCCATCTTCGCTACCTGTGGTATCTGCCCATGTCAGGTCAATCTGACTGGAAGAAACTACATCTGCAGAAAGGTCGGCCGGGGCATTGGGCATTGGAGGTGTCGGGGTGCCACAATAGTTATACTGAGACCAGGCCTCCAATGGATTCGAACAGGTAAAATCCGTAACGGATACCGTATTGTTGCCACTACTTTTGTCATCAAAAGTGGGATTGTTTCCTCCATCAGGGTGATAAACTGCTATATTGCAATGATGTCCTCCCCTGGTGTTTACATCAATTCTATTATCGTAACAGACCACAGATCCTGTAATATTTTCAATGATGTTATGTGTTGAACTATTGTCATTTTCCATGCCTAATCCACCGGCCCAACTGTTATTGTCCCCACTTTTATTCAAGCCCTTATTTCCATAACAGATGATATCAACCACATTGTTTTCTATGATGCCGAGCTCAGCATTGTCTTTGTTCCTGAAAACCACACCACTTCCCTGGTTATTGTAGCAGGCTGCCTGGATGTAATTATCCTTTATGATGGCTCCCGGACAATTTGAGGAGATATTAAAACTGAAGCCTGAGCTACGTACACTCCCATAAGATACACAGTCAATAAACTTATTACCAATAATATGTGCGCCCACGTCCTGATTATTTGCATAGCCCTCCTCGCGTGCATACATGCCAAATCCGGGTCCCACATTATCTGCAGCGATACATCTGATGAAAGTACTATACCGGCATTTAGGGGTCCATCCATCACCGTCCGGTCCAAGACAATTTGCTGCTGTACAATCAATCCAGGTGTTGTGGTCGCCTTTATCGGTCAATGCATTTCCGGTAAGTGAATAATCACAAAGAAGATCCCTGCATTCATTGTTGTTACAACCAGGTCCAAGGGTGAAATTATCATCTGTAACCTCAGTAATATGCATATCGTGAAACCTGGAAAGGGAAAGGCTCCCAAAATTTATATAGCGCATGCTTTTGGGGTAGTTTGCAGAATTACCGTAATAGGTGCCACCCGACATGTCAATGTTTGTTGCACCTCCTGCTTTTTCTGTAATTCCTGTTCGCCGTGTGGCATCAATTTGTGAATCAGCATAACCGGCCTGATCGAGGTCAGCATCACCAGCCAACGTCAATGAACCATTGAGAATCCAGGTGATATTGGAAGGTAGGTATATGGTGCGTTTATGTACAAAATCACCATTGAGGAGGAGAGTATCTCCATCATGCAAGCCATCCAAAGCGGTTTGGATCTGAGCAGCATCATCATTCCCTGTAGGAGTAATGACAATCTCAGCTGAATAACTCATGCAAACAGATGTCAACAGTAAAATTCCTGAAAGATTTATTTTTTTCATTTTGTCTCTTTGGGTATTAAAAAAGGAGGGGGTTACCCCCCCTCCCGAACTACTACTACTACTACTCACTAAAAACTCACTATGAGAAATCTTAAGAGGGGTGAGCGAAACCCCTAAAATATCCAGTTTGTATCTGCTGGTTTCTGCATAACTAAAACACCTACCACGTCCGAATTCTGATGTTTCTGAAAGAGACCTCATCCCTGTGTCCCTGAAGCATGATATGCCCCTGATCTAACTCTCCGAATTTCTCCAGTTCAGCGTACTTGCTCAAGCTCACAAGTTCCCTGAATGCCAGGCTTTTTCTGTCAAATTCAAGCACTTTTTCACCGTTGAGCCAATGCTCAACTTTATTGCCATCCAGAATGATCCTTACCTTATTCCATTCACCCGGAGGATTTATAGCTATCTCTTCTGGTGGAGGGATCAAATCGAAGAGTCCGGCCATTTTATGGTTGCCTTCCCTTCCTTGCTTTGCATCGGGATGAACTTCATTGTGAATCAACTGGTACTCAAGACCAAGGTAATTTCCCTCCTTGCCGGGAAATGCATCTGTAACCACATATTTAATTCCAGAGTTAGCACCTTCCGTTAATCTTGCCTCAAGTTCAAGTTCAAAGTTGCCATAGCGTTTTTTTGTCACAATGTCATGACCTCCCGGCTGATCTTCAGTCTCCCTGAGGACTGTTAAAATCTCACCTTCAATTTTCCATCCATGCTTAGGGAATTGCTCTGAACCTGTATCTCTCCAGCTTTCAGTATCTGATCCGTCAAATAAGTTTGTCCAGGTTGCGCCTTCTGCTGTTGCTGCCTCTTCTGAAGGTTGTTGCTTATCCCTATTAACACATTGTACTGCCAGAAAGGCTAGTCCGAGCAGGAATAATATATTTGTCTTCATCATCTTGCTTATTATTATTCATTAGAATTTTGGCTCCCAACCGGGTTCATATTCGCGCCCCCAGAGTTTTTCTGCGTCTGCATCACCCTGGATATGGCCATTCTCAGGATTAATCGTAAGGCCCCGTCCAACTCTTTGAGCGATGTTACCCAACTGTACCCATGTGGTACTCTTGTGGCCTGTTTCCACGTCAGAGTTTGGTGTTTCCCCGGTACGGATACAGCTCAGGAAATTATCTATATGCACATTGTCAAGGCCTGCAGCCGGACTTGTCGTATTTCTTCCATCGAAAACGACATCTGATTTAATCTCTTTAAGTACTTTGCCATCCATGTCATAAATGGTATAACCATCATGACCTGTATGCAGGCTTCCCTTTTCACCGTAAAAGATCACACCTCTGTCAAGACCCTCAACCTTACTTCCATTGCAGCTTCGTCCTTCCCAAATGATAGAGGCTCCCTCGACTTCAAACGTGATGAGTTGTGTATCGAAAGCCTCCCAATCATCAGTGTAGTGATATCGTCCTCCCACCGAGTTTACTTTGGTTGGGAAATCAACACCCAATCCCCACCTGGCAAGATCAATTTCATGGGTTCCGTTATTCAGCGCTTCACCAGTTCCCCAGTTCCAGAACCAGTGCCAGTTATAGTGGATCAGGTTATCTTGATATGGACGTCGTGGAGCCGGACCCTGCCATAATTCATAATCAAGGCCAACAGGTACCGGAACAATGTTCCCTGTTCCTATGGGGCCACGGTTATTTGTATACCAGGTTTTTACCATATAAGGCTTGCCTATGACACCACTTTTCAATTGGTTGATGCCTTCTGTCAGCAGTTTCCAGGACCGTCTTTGAGAGCCCATCTGAACAACTCTGTTGTACTTGCGGGCTGCCTTAATGGCCATCTCTCCCTCCGCCGGATTATGGCTGAGGGGTTTTTCCACGTACACGTGCTTTCCAGCCACACAACTCATAATGGTTGCAGGCGCATGCCAGTGATCGGGCGGCGCCAGAAAAACCGCATCAATATCTTTTGCATCGAGCATCTTTCGGATATCTTTCTCACTCCTGGGCCTTTTATTTACAGCTTTTTCTACTGCAGCAATTCCCTTTGCCAGGGCTTTGTCTTCCACATCACAGATGCATATCACGTCTGTGTTTTTCTGAATCGCAAAATTGGCTGCCATCGACTTTCCCCTGCCATTGGTTCCCATAATACCCATTGTGATGCGGTCGTTGGCACCCATAATCCGGGAATAACTTGCAGGAGAGAATCCATACCCAACACCACCAATGGCTAATGCCGAAGTTCCTGCAGCCACTTTTCTGATAAAAATTCTTCGTGAGTTTTCCATTTTCTAAATGGGTTTTATCCTTGATTTTTCTGATCTGCCTTTTGTGTCAAATTAAATATTAATGTCTCTAATATATGAATGTAGCAATAGAGGATTAATGTGTAATTAACAAGAAGTTAACTACTTTGTATTTCAACAATGGCATTGATGGCTGCAGGCTGCCAGAACGCTGTATCAGCAGATGTAACCCGGCCCGGTGTTTTTGCTTAAGCGATAGGCTCTTAGCATCCCTATATAACGTTTATTAGATTCTCATTACCGCAAATTGCTTAACCGGTCTTTAACACATATCTCATTAATGTTCGCTAAACATATTCTGAGATTTCCTGTTTTGATTCAACTTTCATAACTCCACATGGATATTTCAGGTAAGCATTTAGTAACCGCAGTTGCCCAATGCCTTTCTTCAATTATAAAAATAAAATTATAAGTTGTTTATCATAGTTCTTTGAGATTGTGGCGTTTAGGAGTTGCTGTATTCATTGCCAGGCTTCTTTAAAATATAAGATTTACTGAATTATTGAACACTTGTTAATCTGATATTTATACTTCTGTTAATCCCGTTATGCTACTTTGAATGCGATCTTTCAATCCAAACTAAACTAACACTTGGATGCTATGAAGAAAATCCTTGTAATTTTTTCGTTCCTGGCAACGGTATCTACCCTCTTATTTGCCCAGGGGGGGCTTATTACGGGTACTGTTCAGGACGAGACCGGAGAATTGATCCCCGGAGCCAACGTTTCCATAGAGGGAAAGACAATAGGGACAATTACCGGTGCAGATGGGGAGTTTGCGCTGGATGGTGTTTCTTTAGGAGATGCAATAGTCTTCTCCTTTGTTGGAATGGAAACTCAAAGCATTGAGGTTACAAGCCTGGACCAGGTTATAAACGTAACCCTGTTATCAAGCACAGTCGGTCTGGACGAGGTAATTGTTGTGGGATATGGTGAACAGAAGAAGGAGAGTCTGGTGGGAGCCATTAGTGTTGCCCAAGGTGAAGAAATCAGGTCCCAGGGAAATGTGACGAACCTTAAGGATGCGCTAACCGGTGTTATTCCGGGTATGGCTGTTATGTCTACCTCAGGATTGGCCGGTGGAGGTGATTCAAGGGTCAGCCGGGATACAGAGATCCTGATACGCGGGAAAGGTACCTGGAACGATGCGGCTCCTTTAATTCTGGTGGATGGAGTTGAGCGTGAAATCGACGACATCGATATTAATGAGGTGGCAAGTATATCCGTATTGAAGGATGCTTCCGCCACTGCTGTATTTGGTGTGAAAGGCGGGAATGGAGTAATTTTGATTACCACCAAACGTGGTGAACTGGGTAAAGCGCAGTTTACTCTTGAAGGTGAGTATTCCATGGAGACGTGGAGTAAGATTGTAGAACCGGCCGGACTTCTGGACGCGGTCGATGCCTTTAATTATGCAGTTGAACGGACCAGGCGAACCGACGGATCATCCGGACTTAACAATTACTACTCTGACGATGTAATTGGCTACTATCGTAACAATACTTATCCATATGCCTATCCCAATAACGACTGGCTGGATATCATTTTTAAGGATAATACAAATTCTTACCGTGTAAATGGAAGTGTAAGGGGAGGGACGGAGCGCTTAAAATACTTCGTAAACGCAGGCTATAATCATGTAGGCGATCTCTTTAATGGTACAGATGAAGGTCGGGGTTACCAGCCCGGTTACAGTTACGACCGTATCAATATTCGATCCAATTTCGATGTTGAACTGACAAGTACAACCAAACTGAAAGTGAATGTCTATGGGATCCAGACGTTCCAGAATTCAATTCCCACATATAAGTTAAATAGTATTTATGATGCAATCAGTGCTTATCCTCCCAATGCAATGGTTGCAAAATATGAAGATGGGGTGTATGGAGCCAGGAACTATCCTCTAAATGCATATAACCCTTTAAGCAGATTGAATATGAGTGGTCTTCAAGCCCGAAACACCACTACCATTAATATGGATTATACGCTTGAGCAAGACCTTAAGTTTATTACTCCGGGATTGAATTTTTCGGCAAAATTAGCTTACGATAACAGGTTCGAAGCAGAGGGTCTTGAGGTTAGAGATGACGGTGTGCTTACTAAAACGATTAGTGAAGATTTTTATCTAAACGGCGGGTATTACGACACTGATGAAGGGATCTATAAATTAGCCAATGGTGATCCTGCTAATATGGCTTTTCCTAACACAGTATGGGATGTAGGTGGGGGAGGTGCTACAGGTGCAGGATTTGGCTGGATTGAACAGCCCGTCAGATTTATCGCAACAGAGTTTCCACGTACCTCCAATTCCACAAGGCGCGACCTCTATTATGAAGCCAGGTTGAATTATGCCCGGAGTTTCGGAGTACATGATGTAACCGGAACCGCGGTTTTCAGCCGTCAGGAAGAAGTTAAAGGTAGCAACTGGCCCGGAAAGCGGGAGGATTGGATTGGCCGTCTGACCTATAATTATGACAGGCGTTACTTTCTGGAAGTTAACGGGGCGTACAACGGATCAGAGAAATTCGGCCCGGGATATAAATTCGCTCTTTTCCCTTCAGTAGGAGGAAGCTGGATGATCAGCAATGAACCTTTTATACAAAATGCTTCGTTGGGTTGGCTGGAAAGACTCAAAGTTAGGTATTCATGGGGACTGGTAGGGAACGACCGCGTAAATGCCGGGGGACAGTGGCCTTATGTAACCGTTTGGGAATTGTTTCCCAACGCTATTAACGGACCATCTGGCAACGATAACCCAACGGATATTGAGGAATCACGTTTCGGTTATCCCTTCTCCGATTACGATGGGTATTTAAGGACTTCAGAAGGAACTCCCGGGAATGCCGACCTTCGGTGGGAGACTGCCAGAAAGCAGAATCTTGGTGTTGATATTGGGTTACTCAGAAACAGGATATCGATGACAGTTGATCTCTGGGACGAATATCGGTACGATATGCTTATCGCAGCAGATCAGCGCCAGGTACCTGGTATTAGTGGTGTTCCTACTTTTGCTGCTGCTAACCTGGGGGAGGCTTCTTCCCGTGGAATGGAGTTCGAGGTGACCTATCGGAACTCTATTGGAAATGTTTTTAATTACTGGGTCAAAGCGAACTGGTCTGTTGCAAGAAGTGAAGTAATCTTTAAAGAGGATCCTCCGCTGACGCCATCGTACAGGGCCGAAGAAGGATTTCCCCTGAACCAGACGAGAACCTCAATCGCATCAGGAATAATAAATAGCTGGGATGACCTCTATTCTACACCAGGATCTTCCACCGGTGGTCAGAATGAGCAGCGCATGCCCGGTGATGTGACACTGATTGATTATGATGCTGACGGACTCTATGAGAGCTCAGATGATGTAGTTCCCTACGGATATCCGGTATATCCCCAGAACAACTATGGCATTTCTCTGGGTGCGGATTTCAAGGGCCTGGAATTTTCTATTCAATTTGTTGGAGCCTATAATGTAACACGAAATATCGCTTCGGGAATGTTTAATTTCGAGAGAGCCTTCATCCCTGATTACTTACTGGACAGAAGCTGGACATACAATACGGTCGACCCGGACTTCCCTGCTTTAAGCAGAGGTTCGAAATGGGCTCCAACAGGTCACTACCAGAGGTACGATGGTTCTTTCTTAAGAATCCAGTCTGCGCAACTGGCATACGGTCTGCCATCTAAATGGACAAAAAGAATCGGAATTACCAATATTAAGTTCTATGTGAATGGAAGAAATCTCTGGATGTGGTCAATTATGCCCGACGACGGTGTTGGTGCAAACCATGACATGAAGAATTATCCAACGAAGAAACATGTGAACTTCGGTCTGAGAATTCAATTCTAAACGAAGAGGCGATTAAAACTTACGCAATGAAAAATACAGCAATTTGTTTTATTCTGACACTGGGCCTGATAGTTTCGTTCACGGGCTGTGAAGATTACCTTGATATTCCGGTGGAGGCCGGGTTGACCGAGGATGATATATTTTCCACGTATAAAGACTTTCAGGGCTTCCAGGATCAACTGCCTGTGATGATGAAAGATTATACCAGGGGAGGGGCCAGGCGTGTTCATTCTTTAGGAGGGGAGTGCGTGGCATATGCTGGATTTTCAGTCACCAAGGCAAACCTCGGTCTTTATGCCCGGTCTGGGGGTGGATTAATGAGAGACCATTCAATATTTTTTCCACATAATGAAGGGAGTGCCCACGAGGGTGCTAATTTCGGACTTTACTCACACATGTGGAAAGCGGTACGGATTACCAATATATGCCTTGACAAGATAAGAACAGGAGCACCGGTTAAAGCCTCAGCTGAACAACGGAATTGGTTAAAAGGACAGGCGATGTTCTACCGGGCGTTCTGGCATTATGAATTTGTAAGAATATGGGGAACAATTCCTTATGTAGATACCATTATTCCAAGTGGATCGGAATATGAGTATATGCATCGACACTGGTCCTATGATAAGGGTGGCAAGACCTACAATGACTGCCAGGCTGTTTTTGAACGTATCATAGACGATATGGAAGCTGCAGCAGATCTTCTGCCTTCCGTATGGCCTGATCCCATTATTAATTGGGGACGCCC
>JAAEOI010000335.1 GCA_024244665.1 Bacteroidota bacterium
TCCCTCCCTCCCAGAATCCTCCAAAAGCTGTATCCCAGGGGCGCCAGGTGGTATCAGTCTCACTCAGGGGACGGTTATAGCCTTCGGGTGTTGCTTTAGGCATACCCGGCCTGTCGGTACCGGCATGGGTAAATATCTCCTCTGGCTTAATCTTTACATGCCATTTTCCGGTCATAAAGGTCTCATAACCCATGCTCTCCATCTCCTTGCTCCATAACTGGCCGGACTCGTTCAATTCTCCCAGCCGTTTGTCATATGCATGTGCCCTCCAGAGGAACCTGCCCGTATTGAACATGGTTCTTGAAGCCACACAGATTGCACCGTTCCACCCACCCATGTTATAAGCTGTGGTAAAGACGGTGCCCTGTCGGGCCAGCTGATCCAGTGTGGGAGTGATCACTTCATGATTACCCAGGGCATTGATAGTATTAAAACACTGGTCATCGGCCAGGATGAACAGGATATTGGGTTTTTCAGGTTCACTCTTCCCGGTACAGGATGAGATCAGAATGGCTGCCGCCAGAATTAAGAGATGTGTATTTCTCATATTATATCGATTTATACAGGATGATTAATCAGTTTCAATTTTAAAGGTAATGGCCATTTCATCAGGAGCCACGGTTGGCGTGGTGATCGACAGACCGGCGTTCGATTGCTCCCACTCAATCTCCTCGTTGCTACCCAGCAACACAACTGATTTCACATCGATGGGTACCGCAAGTGAATCGGAAGCAAATGATTTTAGTTCAAGCGTCTCACCAGTCCCAGGCCAGCCCAGCATTGTGGCATAGATGGTCTCACCCATGGTTGTATAGCGGATGTCTTTCCAGCTATAGGTAATATTCAGAAAGGCCCTGTTATTCTTAAAGTGGCCTTCAGGCTCCATGGTGGGCCCTTCTCCATGGATATACCAGGGACGGGTGTCATAGATAGCCTCTCCATATTGTTCCAGCCATCCACCCATATCCGTCAGCACCTTCTTCTGATCAGCCGGGATGGTCCCGTTGGCCATGGGTGAGATATTAAGGAGCAATACACCGTTCTTACTCACAATGTCGATCAGCACATGCAATACGTCTTTGGATTCCTTGATCTCCAGGTCCTCCGTATAGCACCAACTCCCCCTGCTCACTGTCTCATCGGTCATCCATGGTTCCGGCTCCAGCCTGTTTTTCCTTGATTTCTCAAGGTCGTCCACCGTGTAGTTAAGCGGAAGGTCATCCTGCTTTCGTACAATGACTACCTCTTTATCCCACTTTTCGGCCTCATTGAGGTAGTAGGCACTGAATTTTTGTCTGTAAGCCTCTGGGATCTGGTCCAGCCAGGAATCAAACCAGATAATATCGGGCTGATACTGGTCGATGACCTCTTTCAGTTTTCCCAGCCATACCTCCTCCAGCCACTGCTCTTCAGGAATATTTCCATAGAGGTACTTCAACTGCTCATCTTCGGATACGGTGGGCATGCCCTCGATGAATGGATAGTGGCTCTGACGGAATTGCCGTCTTTGATTCTCCACCGATGTCAGCTCCTCCACCGCATTTGCCTTATACCTCTGCAGGTGCTTAGCGTGATGAAAGGTGGTAATAAATTTCATATCCCGCTCCCGGATCGCCTTGGCAAGTTCGCCGGTGATGTCCCGTTTAGGTCCCATATCCGCTGCATTCCAGGGTGTGGCTTCACTGTCCCACATGGAGAATCCATCGTGGTGTTCGGCGACCGGACCTGCAAACCTGGCTCCCGCCTTTACAAACAAGTCTGCCCATTCACCGGCATCGAAGTTCTCAGCTTTGAATATGGGCACGAAATCATGGTATCCAAATTCAGACGGATGCCCGTATTTGGCCAGGTGGTGCTCATAATAGTCGTTTCCTTCAAAATGCATCCACCTTGGGTACCACTCATTCCCATAAGCGGGTACTGAATAGACACCCCAGTGAAAATAGATGCCCAGCTTGGCATCCCTGAACCATTCAGGTGCTGCCTCATGTTGGCTGAGAGATTCCCAACTTGACTCAAACGATTCAGGTTCCGGGGTGCCTGAGCAGCCAATCAGTCCCAGGACAATGAATATGACAATTACTCTCTTCATTATCTATGTGTTTTTGAGTTATTACTACCGCTTAGTCATCCCAGTGCTCTTCAATCACCTTCGTTATCTCCGGGAACTGCTCATCAATCTCACCAATCTCCCCCCTTAGATCCGCAAGACGGGTTTTCAGTGTTGTGATGGTTTCAGCATAGGCCGGATCGCCATAGCGGTTATCCATCTCCTTGGGATCTTCTTTCAAATTATAAAACTCCCAGCCCGGTGGTGTCCTGAAAGTATAACGGTTGCCCCAGCCTTCCAGGTTGGCTTCTACCCCATTGTCCTTGTAGAAGACCCCGTAGAAGAAGATCAGCTTGTATTCTTTTGTGCGGATCCCGAAGTGGGCCGGGTTAGCATGGCGGTGTGCCATGTGCATCCAGTAACGGTAGTAGGTATCCTGCTTCCACCCATCGGGCTCCTCACCGGTTTCGATAATCGATTTAAAGCTCTCTCCCTGCATGTATACAGGGACGGTGCCACCGGCCAGTTCAATCATGGTAGGTGCGTAATCCACATTATTTACAATGGCATCGGTGCGGGTTCCGGCTTTAATCTTTTTTGGGTACCTCACAAGGAAGGGCATGCGTTGACTCTCCTCGTACATCCATCGTTTATCGATGTAGTCATGTTCACCAAGCATAAAGCCCTGGTCGCCCGTGTAAATGATAATGGTATTGTCCATCAAATCGTTCTCTTCCAGGTAGGCGAAGAGCCGGCCCACATTGTCGTCCACACCCTTTACACAACGCAGGTATCGCTTGAGGTACTCCTGGTATGCAAGATGGGCATATTCCGGATCGGGAATGGTGGAGTCAATCTCCATGTGCATGCCCATGTTCCGGATGATGTTCCTGTGGCTCACGGAAGATCCGATAACACGAATCAGAGCGTCATTCTCCCCCCGGGTAGCAACCGATCCGTTGTTCCCGTTGTCGAACAGGCTTGCAGGCTCGGGAATCTCCACATCTTCCAGGTATTCAGCATAGCGGTGAGCAAACTCGAACATATCGTGTGGGGCCTTGTAGTGGTGCATGAGGAAAAACGGCCTCTCCTTATCCCTTCCGCTTTCAAGCCACTCCA
>JAAEOI010000336.1 GCA_024244665.1 Bacteroidota bacterium
AGATGGCCAAACTCCCCTACCAGCCCGATCCTAGGTATTAGTTTGCTCACTGTAAATAGCAAATAGTAAGTGGGTAAGTAAGTAAATAGGTAAGTAAGGATTATAATGTATCTATATAATTTAATTAAGTTATAATATATAATATTAGCACATATTATTATTCTTAGCACTGAGCACTGACTACTGTGTACTGTGTACTGTCCCCTGAGTACTGTCTTCTGAGTACTGTGTACTGAGCACTGTTTTCTGAGTACTGAGTACTGACTACTGAGTACTGAGTACTGAGTACCGAGTACTGAGTACTGATTTGTTAGTTATCGAAACGGCGGATGTTCAGGATGCCCTTCACCTTTTTCAGTTTCCGGATTAGAGCTTCAAGGTGCTGGGTGTCTTTTACGAACAGGGTGATGCTCCCTTCGAACATGCCATCGTTGGAATCGATAGAGATGGAACGCATGTTTACCTGAAGGTCCTTTGAGATCACATCGGAGATATTGCTTACAATGCCCAGCTCATCCATCCCTGTAACTTGTAGGGTAACAGGGAATGAGGAGCCTTTTTCAGACTGGGTCCAGCGTGCTTTCACCACCCTGTAGGCATACCTGGAGAGCAATTGCTGAGCGTTGGGACAGTTCATCCTATGGATGGTAATTCCGGAACTGATGGTGACAAATCCGAATATGGAATCACCATGGATGGGGTTACAGCATCTGGCAAGTCTATATTCCACGTTGGAAAGCTTGTCATCTATAACCAGGAAATCGCTATTCTCATGTATTGCATGGCTGACCAGTTTTTCGACCGCTTCATCCTCAATCTTTCCGCTCTTTGGTTCAGCCGGCTTCTTCACTGTGGTCAACAGTTCCTTAATTTCCAGAAGATCAATTTTTTCCGTGCCCACATCGAAATAGAGCTCGATGGCATCGCGGTATTTGAAATGCTGGATCACTTTTCGTATGCTGGAATCGTCAAACTCTATTTTCCAGTTGCGGAACCTTCGTTTCAGGATCTCTTTGCCATGCTCCGAGTCCTTGAGTTTGGCCTCCTTCAGGGCCTGTTTGATCTTGCCCTTTGCTTTCGAGGTAACAACCACGTTTTGCCAGTCAACCTTGGGTTTCTGGTTCTTGGATCTGAGGATCTCCACCTTATCCCCGTTCCTGAGGGTGTAGCGGATGGGAACATTTTTCCCGTTTACCCGGGCACCCACGCAGGTGGAGCCCACATCAGTATGAATGTCGAATGCAAAGTCAAGAACCGTGGCATTTTCAGGAAATTTCTTCAGGTCCCCGCTGGGTGTAAAGACAAATAACTCTTTGCTGAACTGGCTCAGCTTCAGGTCCTCGATGAGGTTATTGGCATCCACATCAGAACTTTCCAGGGCCTCACGAACCTTCTCGATCCACTGATCGATGCCTTTCTGTCCTTTGATCCCTTTGTATTTCCAGTGGGCTGCAAGTCCCTTCTCTGCAATCTCGTTCATACGGGCAGTCCGGATCTGGACCTCCACCCACTCTCCTCCAGGTACTACAACAGTGGTGTGAAGGGATTCGTAACCATTGGTTTTTGGCGCCGATATCCAGTCCCTGAGCCGTTCCGGGTTTGGCTGATAATGGTCGGTAATGATGGAGTAAACCCTCCAGCAATCGGCCTTCTCCTTCTTCTGGGAGGTGTCAATGATGACCCGGATGGCAAACTTGTCATAGACTTCTTCAAAATCTACCTTTTGCTGCTTCATTTTTCGCCAGATAGATGAGATGGCCTTGGGCCGCCCTTTGATCTCCACCTTTAACTTCTCTTTTTGCAGGTCCTCCCTGATGGGCTCAATAAACTCGCTGATAAAGCGTTCTCTTCGCTTCACAGTGGCTTTAAGCTTGGTGTCCAGTTCCTTGTAGGCCTCTTTCTCAAGCAGACTCATGGAGATATCTTCCATCTCCAACATAACGTTGTAGAGCCCGAGGCGATGCGAAAGGGGCGAGTAGATGAACCTGGCCTCGCATGAGAGTTCGATCTGCTCCTTTTCATTCAGTATATGCATCTGCCTCATCAGGAACAACCTCTCAGTGATCTTTATGAGGATCACCCTGAAATCAGTGGCCAGTGTCAGGATCAGGTTGCGCATGTTTTCGGCCTGACCACTGTTGGTGGTGGTGTCGAGATTGCTGATTTTCAGCAATTCCTCGATGATTTTCGCCGTGCGTTCGCCCAGCTTCTCCTTTACCTCTTCCAGGGGTACAGCGAGCTGCTCCACCGCATCCATTACCAGGACGGAGGAGACTCCCAGGGCATCGAGTCCAAGCTCCCTGATTGTCATCTCAGCCAGCTTAAGTGCAAAAATGGTGAGATGCATGCCCAGTTTCTGCTCCCCATCTGGGGTGTGTTCGATAAGGAAATCCACAGACTTCCTGATGAGTTTCAGCCCACGGGCATCATACTCATCACTGCATGCCCTTATCAGTTCTCCATACCGGTATGTAATCTGTTTCTGCAGATCCTCACTGTACTTTTTCAACGTCTCCATACTCAGTTCCCCCTTGGAAAAGAGATCGTTACCGATGTGCCTTCGCCCGATTTGCTTTTGATGGTCAGTTTCCCCCTGTGAAGGGTGGTAAATTCACGAACAAGAGTCATGCCGATCCCAGCTCCCTTTTCATTTGCAGTTCCCCTGCTGGAGAATCCGCCCTTGTGCAATAACTTTTCGCTCTGTTTCTCAGTCATTCCAATTCCATTATCGGCTACCGCTATCCGGATGGTCTCCTCTTTTAATTGTGCAGTGATGCTAATGCTCCCTCCAGACTCAGTAAATTTAATAGCGTTGGATAGCAGGTTCCTGATGATAGCCTCCAGCATAATACGGTCTGCATGCATTGTCAGGCCATCGTCGATCTGTTTAATTACGGAAATATTTTTAATATGAGCCGACTCATCAAACAGGGCCATGCATCCGGTTACAATTATATCCAGACTGACCTCTCCAGGATTATAATAAGTGTCAGTTTCCTCCAGTCTGGACCATAGAAGCAGGTTTTCAAGCAGTTCCAGCGAATATGATGCTGAGTGTTTCAGGTTTCCCATTAACTTCTTACGGTCGAAGTCAGACCGTCCGGATGTCTCAACCCGGTGCAATACTTCGATGGCTGTTATCTGATTACCCATTGTACCTCTTAGATCGTGTGCGATGATTGACATCATCCGGTCCTTGGTCCTGTTCATTGCATCCAGTTCCATATTTTGCCGGGTGATCACCAGGTTTTTCTCTTCCAGTTTCAGGGAGGAGTGCTTCAGTCTGCGTAGAAAATACCCTCCCAGTATAACAAGTGCAGTAAGGAGAATGGCAATTCCGGCCACACTGTACATTAATGCAGTTCTTTTCCTCATCAATTGAGAGGTAAGCTCTGACTGGATCTTCAAGTTATTGTTCTCCTTTTCCAGTGCACGTGACCTGTGCCGGAACTCCATCTCCATGGCTGCCCTGGAGGTGGCCTCATCAATCATACTGTCCCTGTAAAGATCGCTAGTTGTTGCATATTGATAGGCCGAGCGGAAATCGCCCCTGGCCTCGGCAATGTCACTTTTAATGTTGTACCCGGTGGTTATATGCTCCATCGAGTGTAATTCGGAAGCGATCTCAAGGGCCCGGTCCGACATCAGGTTGGCGTTGCTGAAATTCCTCCTGCTAAAGGAGATAGAAGCAAGCCCCAGGTAACAGCGTACCAGTGCCTCCTGGTCGCTCAGCTCCTCCTTGATTGGAATTGCCTCCATAAAGAGTTCTGTTGCCCGGTCATATTCCTCCAACTTTGAATGTATTTCTGCCATGTGGATCAGGCAGTTGGAGATGGCTCTCCTGTCGCCCAGTTCAACTTTCATATCCCTGCCCCTCTCCACATACTGAAGCCCCTCTTTATGCTTGCCCAGTATCGAGTAGTTGGTCCCGATATTGATCAGGCAGTTTGAAACCATAATCGGATCTCCAATGGCTCTCCCGATCTCCAAAGCACGGTTGTAAAGTTCCAGTGCCTCCTGGAAATTACTGCATTTGTTCTGAACAACCCCCGAGTTGATCAGGCAAAGTGCAATATCCTGCCTGCTGCCCGCTTTCTCAGAAATCTCAAGGGCCTTTTCAAAATACTCAAGGGCCCGTTCATAGGTGCCCAGATAAACAAAAACTGTCCCCATATTAATGTAGCCCTTGGCAATCTGCATTGGATACTGTTCCGGGTCAATGATACTAATTGATTCATCGTAAACACTGAGTGCGTTAACATACCTCCCCTGGTTCTTATATATGATCCCCATGTTGTTCAGGCAGCGGCTTGCACCATCCACCATGTTGTTGCGGCGATAGTAGTCGAGGGCTGTTTCATAATAATTCATGGCCCGGGGGAAAACTCCTTTATAGAGGTAGACATTTCCCTTGTCCTTCATGGTTTCATAATAACCGATGTCGTTATCAGCCTCATTATAGAAGGCCATGGCCCGGTCGTAATCAATGATTGCTTCATCGTACCTGCCGAAGTGCACCTTCATCTCCCCTTCGATTTCAAAACAGCGGCCCAGGTAGCTTTTATCCGGTAGTTCACGGGCCAGGGACTTAACATTCCGGAGGTATTCAAGTGCAATGGTGGTGTCGGTGGTTTTATAAGAGGTGGCAATCTCAAGCATGATCCGGCAACGTGTCGTATCTGTACTTTCTCTTTCCAGCTCTGTGACCAGGCTATCTACCCGGATCATATCCTGAGCCCCGGCGAAAACCGGGATCAGCAGCATCAGAAAGAACAGCGGTTTTAAATATTTTCTCATACCGAGGCTGAATTTCACGGTTTAAAAATAGGAATTTTTAATATTGTATTGAGTTTCAAAAAAAAATGAGATGCCCAAAAAACTTAATATCCCCCATACTTACGTCATTGTTTCTGCATTTATTCTTATGGCAGCAATGCTCACATGGATTCTTCCCGGTGGTGAATTTGAACGGGAAACGGTCGATGTAAACGGTACACCCAGGGAGGTGATCGTGGAGGGCTCATATCATACTGCAGAGAAAGCGCCCCAGACCTGGCAGGTGTTCAGTGCCCTTTTTGATGGTATTGAAGAGATGAGGGATATTCTTTCTGCAGCAGTGGTTGTCGGTCTGGCCGGGGGAATACTGGTGATCCTTGAAGATGGCAAAATGGGTACTTCCCTTCATGGCTATACTGGTCTTCCTGGGCTGGCTGCTGCTCATCCCCACTGTGACTATGGATCTGAACGGTTTTTAACTAACGGAAAGAGATGCCTATTCCTGCAGAGTGTGTGGCATACAGGGTGTGGGTGAAGTCGTAATGCAGGGTCAGTACACCCAACTTGATCCGCGCCCCTATGTTCAGCCTTAGCTTACTCAGGTTCTCATACCTGAATGAAAAGGGATCTTTCACGATTTCATATGTAGGATTTACCGATTCATCTACCTCATCTATAATCACTGTATGGATAGGATAATGACCCTGTACATCCATATCCACCAGGGAATTGGCATAACCAACACCCTCATATATCGTGAGTACAGATATGGTTTGTGAAGCTATAAGGTTAAGAGTCCATCCGGAAACCTGCTGCACCATAAATTGATCATTCCAATCGAAATCAGGATTCGGATCAACCATGTCTTCTATATCCAGTGGCTCCATGTTAACGTTGACTGATGAAGACACTTTTGAATAGCCTCCCTGAACCGCAATGTCTAGGAAATCCATCTCTTTGATTCCCGGAAGCCACTGAGAAATGGAGTGTTTTCCGCCTACACCCCATAGGCCGATTTCACCATAATCACCCAGTTGGATCATGGGTACAAAGCGTATGGATACATCTGTTCCCAGTGGGAGACCAACTGAAACCTGAGCCATGGGAAGTGGGAAATAGTCAACCCCGGTTCCGTTGGGGAGAGTATACCTGGCATATTCGATCTCCTGGGTGGATCCATTGGGAAACTCGACCAGCTCTGAATATGCCATAGTAGGACGCTCATCCATGCTCCCAGAAACAGTTGGTGCAATTGAAGAGCCTCCAGGTGTAATCTGTCCTGAAAGACCCAGGGTAGCTGCGTCGAAAGTAAGCAGCGAAGAGGGTGCTTTTGCCCAGCTTACGGTGACCGTTACATCGATCCCACCCAGCTGGTGAGGCCTGGCGGTATTATACCACCCAGCATTCAGGTCGGATCCAAGGATATTTGCAAAAGGTTCCAGGTAGGCCTGAAGAAGCTTTTCAGCATCCGACACTCCCCCGTATACAAAATCCAATTCATAGTGCTGTCCCCTGATCTGGCCTGCTGTACTGATACTTAAAGCCAGGATTATGATACCCAGCCTGCATTTGTTTTTTTTCATATTAATTCCTTTTCAACTGCAAAAATAAAAAAACTAAATTTGTCTCCATGTCATCAGCTATCCAATTTCCCAACCAACCCCTTGCCGATCGCCTTCGTCCGGGATCGCTTGATGACTTTATCGGACAGAAGCACCTGGTAGGTCCCGATGCTGTTATACGGAAGATGGTGCTCTCAGGTTCCCTTAGTTCATTTATTTTATGGGGGCCACCCGGAGTGGGCAAGACTACGCTTGCCACCATTATATCCAAACAGCTGGACCGCCCCTTCTACGGCCTCAGTGCTGTACAGTCGGGTGTGAAGGATGTTAGGGAGACCATCGAAAAGGCCAGAAAGAATCAATTTTTCAACAAACCCAACCCGGTCCTTTTTATCGATGAAATTCACCGCTTCAGTAAATCGCAGCAGGACTCCCTCCTGGGGGCTGTGGAGCAGGGAGTGATTACGCTGATTGGTGCCACAACTGAAAATCCTTCATTTGAGGTAATATCTCCCCTGCTCTCTCGCTGCCAGGTTTATATCCTGAACGGGTTATCAGAGAGTGACCTGGTGGAGATGCTCCAGCGGGCGCTGAAGAAGGATCTCCATCTGAAGAAGCTGAATATTGAGATTGAGGAGCATGAGGCGATGCTGCACTATTCAGGGGGTGATGCACGTAAACTGCTCAATACACTGGAGCTGGTCGTTAAATCAGAAGCGTCTGGGGAAGGGTTTACGCCTGAGGACCCAATTCTTATCAGCAATCAGATGGTCAAGGAGCGGCTGCAGGAGAACATGGCCATCTACGACAAAAACGGGGAGATGCATTACGACATCATCTCGGCCTTTATAAAGTCGGTGAGGGGAAGTGATCCCGACGCAGCAGTATACTGGCTGGCGAGGATGCTCGAGGGTGGTGAGGATATAAAATTTATTGCAAGGAGGCTTGTTATCCTCGCTTCGGAGGATATCGGACTGGCAAATCCCAACGCACTTTTGATGGCCACCAACTGCTTCCAGGCTGTGCATATGATTGGTATGCCCGAGGCAAGAATCATTCTTTCGGAAACAACCATCTACCTGGCCGCATCGGCCAAAAGTAATTCGGCCTATATGGCCATCAACATGGCCATGGAGCTGGTAAGAAATACCGGCAACCTGCCTGTTCCCCTACACCTGAGGAATGCTCCCACCAAGTTGATGAAGGAGATCGGGTACGGAAAAGATTATAAATATGCCCATAGCTACGAAGATCATTTCGTAAAGGATCATTATCTTCCTGAAGAGCTAAAGAATCAACAGTTTTTTACTCCCGGGGAGAATCCTCGGGAGGTGGAGATGAAGAAGCATCTTGAGCGGTTGTGGAAAACCATGAAAACCTATGGAGAAGAGTAAGAAAAAGCTATTAACAGACTTTATTCCAACAATTGAACATAGTGAAGGGGATCCTTTGCTACTCCTGGCAGGTCCATGTGTGGTTGAAGGAAGGGACATGGTAATGGGTATTGCTGAGACCATCACCCGATTGAGTGAGCATTACAATCTCCCATACGTATTCAAGGCCTCATACAGGAAGGCAAACCGGTCACGACTCGACTCCTTTACGGGGATTGGTGACGAGGAGGCACTTAAAATCCTTGACGAGGTAAGAAGCACCTTTGGAGTCCCGGTGATCACTGATGTACACACTCCCGAAGAGGCGGTAATGGCCGCAGAATATGTGGATGTACTGCAGATTCCGGCTTTTCTTTGCCGGCAGACCGACCTGCTGTTGGCCTGTGCCAATACCGGGAAGACCGTTTCAGTGAAGAAGGGGCAGTTCCTCTCGCCAGGTGCCATGCAGTTTGCCATTGATAAGATCACCAGCTCGGGTAACAGGAAAGTCATGATCACCGAAAGGGGTACCACTTTTGGATACCAGGACCTGGTGGTGGATTTCCGGGGAATCCCGGTCATGCAGCAGATGGGTGTACCGGTAATCCTGGATGTTACGCACTCTCTACAGCAACCCAACCAGCAGTCAGGCGTAACCGGTGGAACCCCGCAGCTAATTGAACACATGGCTCGTACGGGTGTGGCCGCAGGTGTGGACGGGATCTTCCTGGAGACCCATCCCGAACCCACAAAGGCGCTTTCCGATGGAGCCAACATGCTGCCCCTGGTCAATCTGGAGCCTTTGATTGAGCAGATGCTCAGACTGAGGGAAATTACAGTCGGACTAAATCAGGAAATTATTTAAAATCGTTTCAATGCAAAGAATATTTTTATCCCTTCTGGCTTGCTACTTCTTATGCACGGTATCTGCCCAGGATCTCTCCTCAATTCTGGAGGCCCACTATGAGGCTGCGGCTCAGGCTAAGATGCAAAAAATAGAGACCATGATTACCACTGGCATCAGCACCATTGCCATGACCAGTTTCGAGTCGGCCTATAAAATTTACCAGTCAAGACCTGATAAACTCAGGGTGGAGGGAGATTTCCAGGGATCAAAAATGGTTCAGACCTTCAACGGGGATAGCGCCTGGAAATATGCACCAACCATGGGTGTTCCCGTCCCTGCTCAGGTTAGCGGTGAGGAGAAAAAGAACCTTCTCAAACAGGTTCAGTTTGAAAACCTGCTTTGGAACTATAAAGAAAGAGGTGCAGAAATCGAGGTCGTTGAATGCGGGGAAAATGAACCGTTTCATCTGCTCTTTACCAATGCTGACAAAGAGGTGCAGCATTTCTTTATAGATCGGGAGAGTCACCTGATCAGCTCTATCAAAACCACACAGAAGTTGAGTGGATCGGAGGCTGAAATCGAGGTTTTTATGGAAGAATACATAAAGGTGAAAGGAATACCCATAGCCCACCGTATGATCACCAGGATGAATGGTCAGGTGGTAAGTGCTCTGGATATCCTGAAGGTTGAGATGAACCGTAGAATAGCCTCATCACTCTTCGAAAAGCCCCCCACCGACTAGTATCCCTGTGAACAAAAAATAGAGACTGCCTTTTTGAGACAGTCTCTATATGAATGCAGCAATTGTATAAGCCAGGTTCTGTATCCCGCCAAAGCGGAATCCCTGTCATTTTTCTAAGCGGCCTACCCCCCGGCAGAAGCGGGTAGCTTTTATAACGCCGGTATACATGGCCTTTCAGCCCGCAGAACAAACAGCTGCAACGGTTACCCGCTGCACTGGTGGGCTCTTACCCCACCTTCTCACCCTTACCCTTGTGAAAGGGCGGTTATTTTCTTCTTTGTTACCCTGCCCTCGCGAACGGCTGCTTTTCAACAGTGCGGCACCCTTTGCTGCCCGGACTTTCCTCTGCAGTAAAACTACAGCGACAGAGCCAACTGCTGCAAAATTTTAAAGAACAGTACAAAATTAGCTATTTTTGCGGACTCGACACAGATTTATGACCAGACATACAGAAATATCCATCGACAGCTACCATTACTCTCTGCCCGAAACCTCCATTGCCAAACATCCCCTTCCCCACCGGGAGGACTCACGTCTGCTGGTCTGCCACGAGGGCCGGATAGAACACCGCAGATTCCGGGATCTTCCCGGAGAGCTTCCCGGCGATAGCTGGATGGTATTCAACAATACCCGGGTGATCCAGGCCAGACTCGCCTTTCACAAAACAACCGGGGCCAGGATTGAGGTGTTCTGCTTAGAGCCGGTCGACCCTGTCGATCATCACCAGTCCTTTGAATCGATGCAGAGCTGCACATGGAGGTGCATGGTGGGCAATGCCAAGAAGTGGAAATCGGGGAACATCTCCATGAGCGCAATGGTTGGCGGAGCGGAGGTAGTGGTGGATGCCTGCATGCTTGAGGCCGGGGAAAACAGTTTCGTGGTCCAATTTCAGTGGGATGCCCCCGCCTGTTCTTTCAGTGAAATAATTGAATCAGCCGGATCCACTCCCATACCCCCCTACCTTAACAGGTCCGCCGAGTTATTGGACCGGCAACGGTACCAGACCATCTACAGCCGTGACCTGGGATCGGTGGCGGCACCTACGGCCGGACTCCATTTTACTGTGGGGATGATGAAGAAACTGCATGATAAGGGGATCATGACCAGCGAACTTACCCTCCATGTGGGGGCCGGAACTTTTGTTCCGGTTAAAAAGCAGAATCCCAGGGAGCACACCATGCATGCCGAACTGGTGATGGTTTCACTGGATTTCATAGAGGATTGGTCCGCTCAGCAAACCTTGCCTCTTGCGGTGGGGACCACCTCAACCCGGAGTCTTGAAACGATCTACTGGCTGGGGGTAAAGCTGCTCACTGGAGAATCCCTCCACCCGGAAGGAACAGAATTCAGGCAATGGGACAATGAGTCGCTTCCCGATGATATATCCCTGAAGGAGAGCCTGGAGGCACTTATCAGCTATTGCAGGGAGCAAAAGCTTACCCAGCTCCGCTTCACCACGAGCCTGATGATTGTTCCTGGATACAGGTTCAGGGCTATCGGAGGACTGATCACCAATTTTCATCTGCCGGGAAGCACACTGCTGCTGCTGATCGCCGCACTGATAGGTGAGGACTGGAGAGTGGTATACCAGTCAGCTCTGGAGAACGGCTACCGTTTTTTGAGCTACGGCGACAGCTCACTGCTCCTGCCCCGTAAGTGAGTTTACTTCAGAAGGGAGCGCAGTTTTAAAGCAAATCCTTCAATGTCCGCTTCGGTGGTATCAAATGAGCACATCCACCTCACTTCTGAACGCTCTTCGTCCCATTCATAGAAGAAGTAGTGCTCCTGCAGCTTTGGAATGACTTCCGGCGGAATGATGGCAAACACAGCGTTCGATTCCACCTTCTGTGTGACCTCCACATCCTGGATATCCCTCACAGCTTCATATAGTTTCCTGGCCATCAGGTTGGCATGGAGTGCGTTTTCTTTCCACAGGTCATTTTCCAGGTATGCTCCGAACTGGGCCGAAATATAGCGCATCTTTGAGGCAAGCTGCATGCCCTGTTTACGCTGGTATTTGAAATATTTGGCCATCTGCGGATCGAAAAACACCACTGCCTCGCCATACATCATACCGTTTTTGGTCCCCCCGAATGAGAGTAGGTCCACTCCTGCACCTCCGCTCATCTCATAAAAACCAGCATCAAGTGCCACAGCGGCATTAGCGATGCGGGCACCATCCATGTGAACCATCAGGTTGTTGGCACGGGCATACCCGGTAATTTCCCGGATCTCCTCCCGGGTGTAAAGTGTTCCCAGTTCAGTAGCCTGGGTGATGGAGATCACACGGGGTTGAACATGGTGTTCAAACCCGATGCCGTGCATCTGCTTCTTAATCTCCTCAACGGTCAGCTTTCCATCCGGAGCAGGTACCGATAGCAGCTTGCATCCGGTGAATTTTTCCGGGGCCCCGCACTCATCCACATTGATGTGTGCCGTTTCGGGACAGATGACTGCATGGTGCGACTGTGTGGCTGCCCCGAGTCCGAGCACATTGGCCGCCGTGCCATTGAAGACAAAGAAGATCTCACTCTCCTTACCGAATATCTCTTTCATACGTGCGGTGGTCTCAATGGTCACCGGGTCATCCCCATAAGCGATGACATGTCCGCCGTTCACCGAGGCCATTGCTTCCAGTATGGCCGGATGCACTCCGGCATTGTTATCAGATGCAAATCCTCTCTTACTCATAATCAGAATTTTTCGTCATAATTGGTCCAGAGCATATCACCCAGCTCCCAGGCTTTGTCAACAACCTTTTCGCCCCACTCCTTGGTATAACCGGTCAGGTAGCTGTTCAGCTCCGCCATATCTCTTTTTTTATTTAGCTCAAGGGCTCGTTCCTCAAAAGCATCCTGGTCCTCAAACAACTCCTTCTGCCACTGGTCCCAGACCTCGTTCACATCCCAGCGCATCTCACCCCATCGCTGGGCTGTAAGTGTTCCCAGGCGGTTAAAGGCCCACCAGGCGGATTGAGGCGAATAACCATTGGTACGCCCCGGGGTTTTGTAGGATTCAGGAAGATCACTGCCTGAGCAATAGACAGGAATGTAGATGGAGGTGGCCACGTTGTCCTGTGCCAACCAAACTACTCCTCCGATTGCAGCGGGAAGCCACTCCCTGCACTGGATAATGGTGGCATACATGGTATACCAGCGGGCAATGGTCCGCTCACCACGCCATCCCCAGCCACCGTTGATGCGCA
>JAAEOI010000337.1 GCA_024244665.1 Bacteroidota bacterium
AATCCAACCCAGGAACTTGTGAATGCTTTTCCGCTGGAAACCGGGATACCAATCAGCGAGGGTAAGATCAACTCTTCAGATCCCTATTCAGGCCGGGATCCAAGGCTCTCCTTATATATATTTTATAATGGATCAGAAATCGAGAAATCGGATACTCTCTACATGAGGATCAATACCACTGCAGGAAGCCAGGATGCCATTGGAAGCGCCGATCCCAATCGATCTTTAACAGGCTATTACCTGAGGAAATTTATGAACATCGATGTGGATGTGAATCCTGTCGTCAATTCAAATGGCATACACTATTATGTGTATGCGCGCTATACAGATGTATTGCTCATGTTTGCTGAAGCGGCGCATGAGGCTGTGGGACCCGAGGGAGACATTGGTGGATATACAGCGAAAAGTGTGATTAATGCGATTCGCTACAGGGGCGGGATTACTACATCGTTTTATGTGGACTTTTCTATCGCTAATGGAACCTTTGTAGACATGATCAAGAACGAGCGACGGCTCGAGTTGTGTTTTGAAAATCAGCGGTTCTGGGACCTGAGACGGTGGAAAATGATCGATGTGATGAAAGAGCCGGTCCACGGGGTTCAGGTCTCCGCTGACGGAACTGAATATAATTATGTGGAGGTTGAGCAACGAAATTACAGTGACCATCAGATCTATGGTCCGATACCTTACGGAGAAACCTTAAAATATGAGCTTGTTCAGAATGAGGGCTGGAATTAAC
>JAAEOI010000338.1 GCA_024244665.1 Bacteroidota bacterium
CGCCGAATACCAGCAGCGGGATCAATGCAATGTAGAGGATGAACCTTCTCAGGTTTTTCCTGGTCACTTCAGGTTTCCTGTAGGCCGGATCAACCGGCACCTCGATGGCATCGAAGGGACAGGAATCCTTGCATAGTTTGCACGAGATACACTCCGAGGGGGTAATGCTCATGTGCCATTTAGAGAACTTCGACATCCAGCCAAGCAACACGCCATAGGGGCAGAATACCCTGCAGTAGGGACGGGCATAAAACATCCCCAGCATAAGGAAGGTAATGCCCAGGAAGATCATCAAAAAGGGGCCATCCATGCGGAATATCCCAATGAAGGGATCGTACCTGCAGATGATGAAATCGCTGCCGGTGGCAGCAAGCAGCACCGAGAGCCCCAGGTAGATCACGGGGATAAACCCAAGGGTTTTCCGGATCCAGCTTGGTATGGAAACCGGGTTGATTACCAGCAGGTCCTGTATCGCCCCCAGCGGACAGGCTGCTGCACAGAAAGTCCGGCCGAAAAAGAGGGCAAACAGAAGCGGCAACAGGAAGAAGAGCAGTGCCGCCAGGGAAATGGTATAGGCCGGGTCGAAAATGGAGAGGGCCACATTCTGGATTGCCCCGATGGAACAGATACAGCCATCGCGGTAGAACCCGAAATAGATCAGGGAGAAGATGGAGAGCCACATCAATCCTTTCCTGGAACGTTTGCGGACAGCCAGCCAGGATGCCAGGGAGAGAACTGCAAGCAATACAAAGACATCAAAATACTCCAGTGCCACACTCCGGGGCTCAGGGGTGGTGGGATCGGGCTGTACATAGCCACTCTCAAATTCAGGTTTTGGGAAACGTTGCTGGGCCTGGACAAGGCTGCCTGCAAAAACCATGATCATAAAAAGGAGAATGAAATTGGAGGGGATTTTCTTACTCATGTTATTCCTCCTTCTTTTTAGTGAAGTGCCCCTTGATTATGTAGGGTTTGCTGGCCGCAACCCTGCTGATTGCCTCGGACGGACAGTCACTGGCAATGGAGCACTGGTTGCAGTTCAGGCACCTGTCATGGCGGATCTGCAGATGGAGAGAGCCATTCCCGAAGGCCGAGCAGCCCTTCACGCACTTGGCACACCCGATACACAGCTCCTCATCAATGATGTATTCAAAGTAGGGCTCCTCAATAAATTTCCGCTGAATGGCCGCGGTGGGACAGAGCTGGTTCTCAGCACCGGTCTGCAGTTTGGCTCCCGGTTTAAAATAGCCCCCGCACAGGTCGCAATACCCGCACAGGTCATAAGCATGGACACACTTCACTGCCGATTCGGCCATAACACACTCGGTGGCACAACGTCCGCACTGTGTGCACTTGAAGGGATCGATCTGCCAGACATACTCCACCCCCTTTGTCGGCCGCGTCAAGGTCAGGGCACCGGTACCAACCACCGTCAACCCCAGGGTCGCCCGAACCCCGGTGTTAATGAACTCCCTCCTCTTATAAGCCTTATCCTTTTTCATCTCCCCTCTCCTTTTCAGCCTCCGGCAGCAGACACCTCTTCAGCTTCGAACAGTTCCTGCACATGGAATTGAGTTCACACTCCTGCTCCAGGGATATCTGTCTCCTGGAAAACAGCACTCCTCCCAGAAGGGCCATGGCAGCCAGGAGGCTTCCCCGTGCCAGTTGATTCAAAAATTCCTTTCTATTCATCCGTTTTCGGTTCAAAAATCCTGATTACATTGCGGTCAAAATCGAGGGCATAAACCACCCCGCTCTCATCCGCACAAACATCGGGCGCCTTGCCCTCCTCTTTAAACAGGTCGGGCGCTGCCACCACGCTCTTCAGCTGACCTGACTGGTCATGTATCTTGATCCTTACCAGCCCTTTCTCACTGGTGACAAACGAGCCGTCATCCAGGGCTGTGATCCTGGCCGGATTGCAGCAACCAGTGAATCCATTGATATCGAAGGAGGCATTCTCCCAGAATCCCCTCATACGGCCGTCGTCACTGTAATTCTCCAGGGCGTGTTTGCCCGGGTTGACCACCCACAACTCACCAAAACTGTTAACCACCAGGTCGAAATTGGCACTGGGTACGATAAAACCATGGCCGGCATCAGTCTCAGCCTTTCCTTCAATTACACCCTGTACCTCCCCGTCTCTACTGTAAATTATCACCTGTCGGTTCCCTGCATCGGCCACGTAGACCTGCTCACCGTTTCCCGCCAGGTTGGTTACAACCGCCCTGTCTCCCATGCTGTCCCAACGCTTCACCAGCTTCATATCCCGGTCATATTGAGCTACATAGTTTTTATAAGCTACATAAATCTCCTGCTCCTCCACCAGCAGAGAGAGGGGATGCGGATCCACGGGGAACTGTTCCACAGCCGATCCATCGGGCAGCATCTTTACCAGTGATGAATCCCCCACTACAAACAATTTTCCTTCGGCATAAACAACTGCACTCCCTTCAAGCGATCCCAGTGAAAGGATCTTCGTCTCCCGGTGGGAGATCAGTTCAGGATCCACCTTCTTAAGATGCTCAACCTCGAGTGCATAGGGATTACTGCCCCGGCGATCGGGACGGTTATTGAGAAAATCCACCACGATCACCGTGATAATCACAAGCACGATAACCAGTATTACTGCTGTCAGACCTCTCTTTTTCATATCATCCCTTTGAACTGTTATCTGTTTCTCTCTGCTGCCATATCCAGGCATATCATCGTTTTGGCGTCCCTCATCACCATATAACCATCGGCCAGGGCCAGCGGTCCCCACGCATCGTGCCCCTCCATGACCCGGTACCTGTCCAGTTCGATATACTCCCGGGTACTGGGCCTGGCGATAATCAGGGTGCCATCGTCGTTCAACATAAAGAGTTTATTATCCGCAATCATATAGGGCCCCAGTCCGAATCTAAACTCCGATCCACTGGACCAGATCACCTCATTGAAGTTATCGGGATGAACACACACCAGCTGGTTGCGTAGCGGCCCGGCATCCTTGGGCAGAACCCCAAGCAGGTGCCCTTCAAAAACAACCGGGGTCTGCTGCTCACTTGCCAGTCCCTCCTTGGGGCTATACTCGTTTAGCACTTCCACACTGAATTCAGAACCGGATTCAATCAGCCTGAGAACCATCCCTCCTGCCCCATAACCGGCAGTGAGAAAAATCTTCCCGTCGGGCAAACACACCGGTGAAGGGGCCACGGTCTGGTGGTTCCACGCACTGGTCTCCCACAGAATTTCACCGGCACGGTCACCCTCGGCAGCAATCCCGCAAACGCCCCCGAATGCACTGTAGACATACATCTTCACCCCCTTATACTCGTAAGTCATGATGGATGAATGGGACATCAGCCACTTATTGATATTGGGGGTTTCCCAAAGGATCTCACCGGTCTCAAGGTCTGCCGCCACCATCAGTGAACTCCCCCCTGTGGCAATAATCGCCCTGTCGCCATCAATCAGGGGGCACTGACCCGAATTCCACAGGGGAATATCAGCCTCGTAGTCCAGAGCCACATTGAGACCCCATAGCAGCTCGCCATCCGCCCGTCTCACACACATCACGTGTGCCTTCGGTCCCATGGTCAGGATGTAATCCTCGGTCACAGCAGGAATGGTTCTCGACATCCCGTGATTCCTCTTCAGATTAATATGATACCCCCTTTGCCACAACTCTTCTCCGGTTTCAAGCACAAAGCAGCGCAAAAGGTCGGCACGCATCTCCTCGTCATGATCCAGTACATAAACCATTCCCTTGTAGATTGATGCAGCAGCATACCCCTCTCCAAAATCCGCCTGCCACTTTATCTCCGGGCCATCCGCAGGGAACTTCTCGATCAACGGAACCTTTGAGCGGCTGATGTTATCAAAATGCTCCCCCCTGAACCTGGGCCAGGTCTCCTGCAATCCCGTCTCCGGCAGAAGACCATCCGCAGGTGCCAGCACCTCATAAAAATCTCCGATCCTAATGTCGGGAACCACCGCTTTAGCACCCCTGTTATCCAGACCGGGCTGGGTGGTCACAAGGCTATCCACCGGATCCTTCGCCAGCCACCATGCGATGGAGATCAATCCGGCTGCCACCAGCAAACCGGTGGTAATATTTATGCTGTTCAGTTTCAATTTTAATCCGCTATATCATACACAAAAAGAACCTTCCCGTGCCTCACAAACAATTTCCTGTCATAGATGGACATATGCGCCCAGTAGGGTCCCGATCCCCCGTCAACTTTGAATGAGCTCACCAGCTTGAAACCATCAGGTGAGGGCTCCACCAGGCCAACATGCCCCTTTTTCTCCTCATAAAGGTATAGAAGTCCGTCGGCATAGATAATGGAACCTTTGTTATGCCACTTCTCCTCATACATCACCTTACCCGTTTCCCACTCCTGGCACACCCAGTTGCCATTCCCGTTATTGATCCAGTTGGATCCGTAGAGATATCCGTCCACCAGTACCACTCCACCATGGTGGGTGTCAAGCGTACCCTCGCGCCATTTCAAATCCACTTTCTGTCCATCCGGAGAGAGCTGTAACATCACGGCGTCCGCATCATAACCGCTGGTGAAAAAAACTGCTCCTTCATGGAAAAGAGGAGTATTGGTGTTGTTCCGCCTGTTTCTCGGGCCGGAATTGCCCGTAACAACATCGTATGTCCAGATGAAAGTTCCGTCGGCAGGATCCACCGCCATCAGATCTTTGCTGGAAGTTACCAGGATCATCTCCTGTCCCTTGTAATTTATCAGCAGCGGAGAGGCATAGGACCTGGCACCTCCCTGCGATTCTGTTTTCCAGATCAGGGAACCATCCCGCTTATCAAGCGCCACCACAGCGGTCTGCTCCCCGACGGGAGACGAAATTACTGCCCGATCGGTCAGCAGCAAGGACTCGGCCATTCCCCAGCGATGAAACTCACCTTCGTACTCCTGGTGGGTGTTTACCTCCCATAAAATCTTCCCGGTTCCGGTCTCCATACAGACCACCGTACCCAGTCCGCCCATGATGTAAAGACGGTCGTTCTCAATGGTTGGTGTACTCCGGGTTTCGGGAAAAGACTGGTTCCATGCCTTGCCAAAAACAGTCTCCCAGGCAATATTCCCCTCCAGGTCGAGCCGCGTAATCACATCCAGGCTGTCCCTCCGGCCACTGATATAAATCGCACCCTCGTAGCATACAGGTGTTGAGTACCCGTTACCCATATCCTCTTTTTTTAAGATCAGCCGGGGACCCTGTTCGGGCCATGACTTCAGCAAAGAGGTATCCGGATATTTACCGTCCCTGTTCACTCCCCTCCACTGCGTATCCTGCGCAAACAAACCGTCCACACAATACAGGGAGAGTAGCATCACAAACACAGTACGCATCCATGCCAAATAATATCCTTTCTTAAACCTCATAACTCCCCAACTGGCTGGCTTACTTTCTTCCTTACTTACTTCCTTACTTACTAACTTCCCAACTTATAACTAACTAATACATCCCCGTGCCTCACCAGCAACATCTGGTTAAAGATGGCCGGCCTGGCCCAATGCGGGCCCTTTCCGTCCTTCACCTTATAGGTGCTGATCACTTCAAACTCATCGGGATCGGCCTTTACCAGTGCCATGTTCCCACGCTTTTCGTCATAGCAGTAGAGCATGCCCTCAGCAGAGATAACAGGACCCTTGGTAAACCAGGGCTCAATCCAGGTAATCTCTCCGGTATCCCAGTTCATGCAGACCCATTTGCCTGAATGCTGGCCTGTGAAGTTTGATCCGTAGAGGTAACCATCCAGCAATACCACCCCGTGATTCTGGTTGTCAAAGGTGTGATCAATGAACTTCTCGGTCACCGATCTTCCGTCGGGAGAAATTTCAAGCATCACCGACTCCTTATCCCACCCGCTGGTAATCCAGAGACAGCTGTCACTGTAGGTGGGGGTATTGGTAAAAATGGTTGTATTCTCGTTATTCTCATCCAGAATATTGTAGTGATAGCTCCACATGATCTCACCACTTTCAGCATCGACTGAAATCATATGCGTCCGGTTGGCTGTAATGATATAATCCCTGCCACAGTGATCAATCAGTGATGGCGACATGTTGGAACGTAGTGTTCCCATAGATTCGGATTTCCAAACCAGCTCACCAGTCATTTTGTCCAGAGCGATCACTGTTGTGTTCTCGCCGGCAGGAGTAACAATCACCTTATCATCAACCAGCAGGAGCGATTCGGAAACCCCGAATAAATCCCATTTGCTGCCATAGGCCTGGTGAATGTCCACACTCCAGATCTCCTTCCCGCTGAGGGCATCAAAGCAGACCAGGTTATCCAGTCCGGAAAGCACCCATACCCTGTCACTCTGTACGGCGGGTGTACACCTTGATTCGGGAAAGGACTGATTCCAACCCGGTCCGAAGGAATTCTGCCATAATACATTCCCTTTCAAATCCATTGCCGTGAGGTACTCAATTGTATCTCTCAGACCGGTTGCATAGATCATCTTTTCAGTGGCCACTGCCGAGGAGTAGCCCTTGCCGATCCCCTCCGTAACAAAAAGCACTTCCGGGCCATCTTCGGGCCACGATTTCAACAGTCCGGTTCCGGTATAAATCCCATTCCTGTCCGGCCCTCTCCACTGGGCATCCTGTGCCTTAACAAGCATGGAAACCATTAAAAATCCTGCAAAAACCAAATATCTCATCATATCCTTCATAAAATCAACCTTTATCCACTGAGTACTGTCCACTGAGCACTGAGTACTGAGTACTGTCCACTGAGTACTGTGTACTGAGTTGAGTACTGAGTACTGAGTACTGTCTACTGAGTACTGAGTATTGAGTACTATTTTATTTTGTATGCGATAATCGCATTGCCATGCCTCAGGTAGAGTACCCCGTCATGAATCACGGGATGTGCCCAGTGCTGTTCTGAGCCGTGGATCACCTTGGTCTTGCCGAGCACCTTAAAACCAGAGGGATCGGCCTTTACCATGGCAAGTTCTCCCTTGTCGCTGTAGCAGAAAAGCATACCATCTGCAAGGATGACCACTCCTTTACCAACTGCAGTTGCATTATACATCTCCTTGCCGGTCTCCCACTCAACACAGCGCCACTCCCTGGCTTTGTCGCCCGATAAGTAGAGATAGCCATCCAACACAACAGCACCGCCTATACGGCTGTCCAAATTCTGCTTGAACCAGGATTGCTCCACCGAGGAGCCATCCTGACTCAGTTTCAGCATTCCGCCCCCCTGTCCATAACCACTGAAGAAGAAAACTGAACCCTTATAATACACCGGTGTATTGGCGTGAACCAACCATTTGTTGGTCTGACCATGCGACCAGAGCATCTCCCCGGAAAGGGCATCCAGTCCGATAACGTGAGAGGTTGTGTGTGTAATCAGAAGCTTCCGTCCATTGTGTTCGACCAGAAGCGGAGTACAGTAAGCTGAAAGCTCCCCCTTGCCTTTGCTGCTCCAGATCAGATTGCCAGAGTGCCTGTTCAGCGCAACCACGTTATTTTTCTTTCCGCCGGGCGTGACATAGATCAATTGTCCATCCACCACAGGAGTTTCGTTCATACCCCACCGGATGTTCTTTCCGTCAAGTTCTGAGAATAGATTCTTGCTCCAGAGAATGGAGCCATCATCATTACTGAAGCAATGCAGCATACCCGTTCCACTTATCTGGTAGATTTTGTCACCCACTATCACCGGGGTACCCCTTGTACCGTGATAGCTCGCAGTGAATTCTTTCCCGTACTCCGTCTTCCAGACCAACTTTCCATCCAGCCCCAGTTTGAACAGGATCCCTGTTTCCTCAATCATTCCGGCAGTATAGACAAAACCCTGGTCCACAACAGGGGATGAGTGCCCCTGTCCAAGCTGTTCATAGGTCCAGAGTATCTCCGGGCCTTCTACTGGCCAGCTCTTCAATAAGCCGGATTCCTGGTAAATACCATTACCTGTTTCACCGCGCCAATGGGTTGGCTCCTGTGAAAATCCCTCTGCAGCCATACCAGCCAGAAGGAGAAATAATACCAATTTGTTCATTGTTATTGTTTTATGAGTTATTGTTTTATGAGTTACTATTTGATAGAGACCAAAAATAGCATTAATCGTCCTTTATGCCCCCTGCGAAACCAGCTCTCTAAGCTATTCAGAATGAGTCTAAGTACCCTCCTCCTGAGGACGCACCCCTTTGAATTTTAAGACTATAGAGTTTTACCTTCAGATTCACCCGGTGGCCAGCTATATACTAATTCGTGAATAAGTTGCATAATAAGCTTTTATAGTTATATATTTGGCGGCTAACTTTTTCCCATAATAACCCTAACAATACCCTATATAAATTTATTAATTGCGAAATGACGAATAAGGCACATTATGCTGTTGTCGCAGGCGAACTAGCCCCCGGCTCCAGGGTCTCTGACGAGCAATTCAGCAAGATTCCAGACCTCATCAGGGCGTCATTTCAGGCTGTTAACAGGCTTGTAGCCGGAAGTGGAAAGATCAGTTATGAAATCATCCGGATGGATGAGTTCCTTGGATTATCAGAATCTCCCCTGCACTGCATGCGTTCGGTTATCATGCTTTTCAGTGCATTCAGGTTCCTCTCCTACAAAGAGTTAAATGAGAGGCTCGATCTGAAAATCTCCATTGGGATCGGTCCGGTTGAATTTGCCCAGGATCATCTCAGGGAATCGGACGGCACAGCATTCCGGACCGCTACGGACGGCAACAGTAAGATGAAACGAAATCAGAGAATCCGGATCATTACCACTGACAAAAAGCTCAACGAGGAGTTTGAACTCTCATGCAGCTTCATGGATATCCTGATCCATGACTGGTCGGACGAGCAGGCAGAAGCCATGTTCCTGAACCTCACCGGAAAAAACCAGATGGATATCAGCAAGATGCTGGGCATATCCCAGCCAGCGGTCAACCGAAGACTGAAAGCCGCTCATGCTGAGACCATTAATAAATTCATTATGCGCTTCGAACAGATTCTTCAAGCCTCCGAATCCTGATGAAAGCCGCACACTGGATCGTTCTTGGCATTACACTGATCGCAGCCACCTGGTTTGTTTACCGTACCAGGGATACCCAGGTCAGGGTGGTGAGCTCCATCGACCTTAACTGGCGTTTCACCAAGGGCAACCCGAAAGATGCCCAGTCGCCCGGATTTGATGATTCCCAATGGCGTTTTGTATCCGTCCCCCATGACTGGATGATCGAACAGCCCGTGGATGTTTCAAATCCATCGGGAACAGCAGGCGGCTACTACCCTGGTGGTACTGGGTGGTACAGAAAGAGCCTTGACATGAGCTTATACCAGGATAAGGAGCGCTTCATCCTGCTTTTCGAAGGAGTCAACCGGAATTCTGATGTATACTTTAACGGAACCCACCTGGGCAGCCATGCATACGGCTACGCCAGCTTTCATCACGATATCTCAGCACTGGTCCGAACCGACACACTGAACGTTATTGCGGTACGAACCGACTGCGGCAAAATGCCGGAAGACAGGTGGTATTCAGGTGCCGGGATTTTCAGGCCCGTCAGGCTGATCGCCACCAACTCCCTCCATATCCCCCTCCGGGGAGAATTCATCTCCTCAGGCATTGATTCTACCGGGGAGGCAGAAATGAAAGTATCGCTTGAAATACAAAATGACGGCCGCAGAGAACAGCGCTTTGAAATCCGCTACGACATTGTCGATCCCGGCGGAAGGCTGGTGGCTGAAGGCAAAAG
>JAAEOI010000339.1 GCA_024244665.1 Bacteroidota bacterium
GCAGGAGAGTGTCTTCACTCTTAATCATGGAAGGACCTATTGTGTATTCTATATCGCATACCTGCGCAATGGGGATTTGTGCTCCGGCAGGGGTAGGAACAAGTATCCGTGGCAGCATATCAAAATCGTCCCTGATCTCTCTCATGTATCTGGCCCTTACCGGGTAACGCTCACGTCCCTCAACAGTCCATGTGATATTCTTACCGCCAAGGGCAACTTCTATGACATCCTGAACATCCTTTAAATCTACTCCATACCTCGCAATCGCTTCACGGTCTATCTTATACTCAATATATGGCTTCCCCACTATACGATCGGCTATCACATCAACCGCACCCGGTACCTGCTTTATTATCGATTCCAGTTGCAAACCTATACGTTCAATCTCCTTCAGATCATCTCCATAAATCTTTGCACCCATCATTGCACGCAGGCCAGACTGTAGCATGATAACCCGTGTCTGTATCGGTTGAAGCCATGTGGGTGCAACACCGGGCATATTCGTTGCTTCACGTAACTCCTCAAGTATCTCATTTTTCGTGATAGCTCTCTCCTCAGGCCATACCAGACCCAGGATACTTTTCGTCCGCCTCGGTATGTACCAGTTTGAATACCATCTATCTATAGTCACATTTCTCCATTGGTCCTTTGGCTTCAGGTTTACAATTGTCTCAATCATCGCGGTTGGGGCCGGATCAAGCGCGGTCTCTGCCCTTCCCATCTTACCAACAACCATATCCACTTCCGGTATCTGCTTCATTAATAAGTCCTGTTTTTTCAAACCTGCCATTACCTCCGTCAGACTCGCAGCAGGTAAAAATGAAGGCATGTATAATAAAGAC
>JAAEOI010000340.1 GCA_024244665.1 Bacteroidota bacterium
ACGGGCATGGATACAATATATCCACCGCTCACAGTTTCTTTTGCAGAGTGGCACCAATGTAGCCGATGTGCTCTGTTTTGCCGGTGATGCTGCTCCTAATGGCGGGGTTCACAGGGATGATATAAAAAATGCAGGATATGACTATGATGCCTGTGGTACCGATATCTTACGACAGTTGAAGGTAGAGGAGGGGAATATCGTTGTGCCTTCGGGCAAGAGATACCGGATCCTGGTCATGCCTGATCACGGATTCCTGAGGCCTGAATTTGCCCGGAAAGTTCGTGATCTGGTTCGTGATGGAGCAACTATTGTGGGCCCTAAACCTATACATACTCCAAGCCTGGAAGGGTTTCCTTCTTCGGAGCAGGAAGTGATAGCCATCGGTGAAGAGGTATGGGGAAGATGTGACGGCAGCACCGTTACATCAAACAGATATGGCAAAGGAGAGGTCTATTCCGGTGTTTCTCCGGCTGAAGTGCTGAAGGAACTTAATGTATACCCGGCAGTAAAAATCCCGGAGGAAATTACTGAATTAGAGTGGATACAACGAGAAACTGAGGAAGCTGACATCTACTTCATTTCTAATCAGTCGGGCCGCAGGGTGAATACAGTTGCCGGTTTTCGCATAGTGGGAAAAATACCTGAATTCTGGAATGCAGTTGATGCTTCCATTGAAACTGTCTCCGGCTGGACAGTTGATGGTGAACATACCCGGGTTCCGCTTAACCTGAACCCCGACGAGTCGGTTTTTGTTGTTTTTCGTCATTCGGGCAGACCAGGCAGGGATCCTTACGTAGCGGTGGGAAATCCCCTGCTAAATGAGAAAGACAGCCTCTGGATGCCCCGCTTTAAAACTGAAAATAAATTGCAATTAAGGACCTTCAGCAATGGAACCCACATCCTCCATCGTGCTTCTGGTAAAACAAAAAATATTGAAATAACAGAAATCCCTGATGCACTTGAACTTGCCGGGCCATGGAGCGTCGCCTTCCAGCCGGAGAGAGGCGCCCCGGCCAGTGCTGAATTTGATCAACTCATTTCGTGGGATCAACATGCTGATACCGGTATCAGGTATTTTTCAGGAACGGCAAGCTATACGCTGAAATTCGATCTACCTGAAAGCTATAAGCAAAGCGACCAGGAGGTTTGGCTCGATCTGGGGAAAGTAGAAGTAATGGCTGAAGTCCGCCTGAACGGAGAGGATCTGGGTGTGCATTGGAGTAAACCTTATCGGCTCGAGATAAGCAAAGCAATGAGTGCCGGAACCAACACACTGGAGATTAATGTTACCAACCTGTGGGTGAACAGGCTTATTGGCGATGAGCAATACCCGGAAGACTTTGAACGGATAGAGGGAAAATACTTCAATCAGTGGCCCGATTGGATAAATGATATTCAACAACGCCCCGAATCTTCCCGTGTAACTTTTGCATCATGGAAGCATTGGGATAAGGATGACGAATTATTGCCATCAGGACTAATAGGACCTGTTACTTTGCGCTGTGCCAAACTTACTCCGGTAAAATGATAATAGGATTAATAATAATCACATTAACATATAGTTAACAAGGATTTAGTTTCACTTTATGCTTATTTCTGAAAACTGTTTCGTAAAATTATGGTAATTTACTAAAGAGATGAAATAAGATGGAAAGGAGAGATTTTTTAACCAAATCAATTCTTGCCGGGGGAGGGTTATACTCCCTGGGGCTGAAGAGTGCCGGTGCAATCAGCTTAAGCAAGGAGAATCCTATGCCCATGCAGATTCTGGGGCGTACGGGCGAAAAAGTATCCATGATAGGTATCGGAGGTGGTCACTGGTGGCGGGAGCCCAATACCGCAGAAGATATCAAGAGGCTGTTCAACAGAGCCCTCGAGGCCGGGATAAACTATGTAGACATGGCCCCGAATTATGGCGACCAGGAATCTGAAAGAAGGCTGGGAGCAGCCATGAAAGGAAAACGGGATAAGGTATTCCTGGTAAATAAAACAGAAGCACCCTCCTACAAAGGAACATTGGAACTGATTGAACAGAGCCTGGATAACCTTCAGACCGATTATATCGATCTCCTTCATCTACACAGCATTGGCCACACAAAACGTTGGACGGATCTGGAGCTGGCATTCAGCAAAAAAGGCGCCATGGAGGCACTGAGAGAGGCAAAAAAGAAGGGGATGATCCACCACATTGGCGCCACGGCCCACAACTGGCCCAGCCGCATGCACTATGTCATCGATTCGGGTGAGATTGATGTGCTCATGCTGGCTGTCAATTATGTGGTTCAGCACAGCTATGATTTCGAACATAAAATCTGGGCCAGGGCCAGGGAAGAGAAAATCGGTCTGGTCGCCATGAAAGTCTTTGGTGGATCGACAGGCAAAGCAGGCTCGTTTAAGATCCCCAAAGAGGACTACAAAGAAGCCTTGCGCTATGCACTTTCCCTGGACGGGGTTTCTTCCGCAGTTCTTGGGGTCACAAATGTAGAGGAGTTGGAACCGGCATTAAAGATTATGAAAGAGTTTAGTCCCCTTACCGAAGAGGAATTCCTGGATTTATCCATGAGAGGACTTTCCATTCTGAAGCAGGATCCGCACTGGCGTGAAATATATGGAACGCCTGTTACATAAATTTTTGAAATTCCAGAATTTATGGGTTAAACACCTTAAGAGATTTAAATATTAATTTATAAAACCTACTTATGGAACGTCGTAAATTTATTAAGGTTGCTGCGCTATCAGCTCCCGCGCTTGGAATACCTATTAGTCATCTTAACGCAGTTGTACCCAGGTCTACTGAAATTAACCTTCCGCCTTTGCCTTTTCAGGAATTGAAAAGCAAGTTGAAAATTACTGAGGTAAAGATGGTTAATCCCAAGAGGAAAAAACCATGGCCCAAATACGAGCCCAGTGAGGGGTCCTGGTCAATGAGGGCGGAAATTGCCAATCCCATGTCCATCTACCCGGAATATAAAGCCTACAGGGCATTGTTCCTGGCAGGTGATCTGGGTCTCTCTACTGTGCAAATTAAAACCGATAAAGGTATTTCAGGTATAGGCTATGGAGGACCAGGCGGGGGATTCGTGATCGAAAACCACCTGACACAATTGCTGATGGGTGAAGATCCCTTTAATGTGGAGCGGCTTTGGGACATTATGTGGCGGTCCACCATGTATTACGGTAGAAAAGGATTGGTCGTTAATGCTATCAGTGCTGTGGATAATGCACTGTGGGATATTATCGGAAAAGCACTGGAAGTTCCGGTTTATCAGTTACTGGGTGGCAAGACCAAGGAGCGGATACCTGCCTACTGTACAGGAAATGACCTGGAACAACATGTGGAATTCGGATATACAAAATTAAAACTTGCCATTCCTTATGGTCCCGCTGATGGATGGGAAGGGATGAGAAAGAATATTGAATTGGTGGAAAGGGCAAGAAAAATCCTTGGACCGGATGGCGAGATTATGCTGGATTGCTGGATGGCTTTCACAGAAGATTATACCCTCGAATTTGCCAAAATGCTTGAACCCTACAGGGTATATTGGATGGAAGAGTGCCTGCCACCTGATGAGTATGCCGGATTCGGCCGACTGAATAAGCAGATCACATCCACAAGAATTGTAACAGGCGAGCATGAATACACCCGGTATGGTTTTCAACTGTTGCTTGACTATGATGGCGCCAAGATATGGCAGCCTGATATGAATTGGTGTGGCGGGCTCACTGAGCTACGAAGAATCGGAGCCATGGCTGCAGCACACGGTATTCCTGTAATTCCCCATGGAGGATGGAGAGGTGGTGCCCCACATTATATCATGGCTACTCCTAATAGCCCCTGGTGCGAAATGTTTATGCCTCCCCCCGGAGGGCCAAAAGAGGTGTATGAAATGTACGCTGAAGAGAATGGAATTACGAGAGGACCGGAGGGTATTTATATGGTTCCTCCTGATCGTCCTGGTTTTGGCTATGAACTAGAAGTATAATCTAAAAAGCAGCGTTTTAGATTGTATCCTTATTTCTTTTTTGTGGTAGTGTGCAGCTGCCCTAACAGCTCTTTGCACGCATCGGAGAAAATGGCAATATCCACTGCGTGAGAAAAATACTGTATCCCGGCTTCTTTCCACATTCGGACCGATTCGAGGGTGTCTGTAAAAGTTCCCACAACAATCCCTTTTTTCTTTGCCCGGCTTACGATGGATTCCATATGCCCGACCACACTGGGATGCCCCACCTGTCCGGGAACACCCATGGACTGGCTTAGGTCATAAGGTCCGATGAAGAGGATATCAAATCCATCCACCTCCAGGATCTCATCCAGATTATCGATTGCCTCTTTGCCCTCCATTTGCAGAATAACCAGGGTCTCATTTGCCTGCGAAAAGTATTGATCCTTTGGGACTGAAGAATAGGAGGCCGCCCTTACGAAGGGGTCCATTCCTCTCTGCCCAAACGGACAAAACGTTGCTGCAGAAATAGATGCTTCTGCCTCCGCCGCACTTGTAATATGGGGTACCTGGACTCCCTTTGCCCCCATGTCAAGAGCCTTAGATATAAAGATATCACTGGAATTCTGGGCCCTGACAATGGGCAGGATCCCGGATAGTTCAGCGGCCATGACCAGGTTCTGAAGATTTGCATAGGTGAATGGGGCATGTTCCATATCCAGGATCGCAAAATCAAATCCTGAATGTCCGATAACCTCTACGAAAGCAGCATCTGAGGTTTTCATGAATGGCCCGAATACCACTTCGCCATCCATTAACTTCTTTTTGAATTCTTGAATCATCTTCATTTCAATTTTAATTTCCAAACAAATCTATTAAGGCAGTATACCCGGTATAAACCATGAAGCAGGAAAATAAAAATGCAGCCAACATACCTGCATTCAAGCCAATGCCCGCCCGGTGTTTGCCCATCTCCTTCCGGTTTACCAGCAGAGCGGCGCCGGCAACAGCAAGGGGGAGCACGAAAACACCAGAAACCTGTGTGGTGATTTGAGCTACAATGGGATTGGAGCCCAGTATGGGGACAGTAAGGCCAATCAGGGCTGCAATGGCAGTGATCACCTTGAATTGGGAGGATTTGGTATCAAAACGCCCTTTCCGATAATCGGCTATTAATATGGGGGCAACCATGAGGATGGGAAAAATGGAAGATATTCCTGCGCTTAGTGTACCCACAATGAAAATGGCCACTGCGAATTTACCGGCCACCGGTTCAAGAGTGTATACCATGTCCAGTACCTTATCTATAGTCTTCCCTTCATGATATAGGGCACCTGTAGCGGCTATAATAATTGAACCGCTGACTACGAACATCAGGATTGCAGAAACTATGGCATCCCTGCTCTGTTCCCTGGTGTTTTCTTTCCCCCATCCTTTTCCTTGAATGAACAGGGGCCTGGTAACAAACACAGGGGCAGCCATGGTGGTACCCACAAATGCAGCAACCAGTAGCTTTCCTCCCTCCACATCAGGAATCGATGGAACAAACCCTCTCACTATCTCACCAGGTTCCGGGAGCACAATAAACATGGAAACAATGAACGATAAGCCCATAACGGTCACACATATTACCAGGATCTTCTCGAAGATGGAGTATTCCCCCAGCAGGAGTATTCCGTATAATGTGATCGTCATGACAAGTGCTATGCCCAGAACAGCCCAATAGCTGGTAGGCGAGGTGCCAGGGAAAAAGATGTGGATTAACTCATATATTGCATTGGAAGTGAGTCCGATGATCCCCGACAGACAGGTCCATTGGGCCAGCACACACCCTACGATAATGGCGATGGCCAGGGCCCTGCCGAATTTCACCTTACCCCTGATACCATGCATGGCTGTCCCTCCCGTTACTACCGCGTAACGGCCGTACGCTTCCATCATTACCCATGAAAAGAATACGCTCAGGGCCAGCACCCATAAGAGCTGGGTTCCGAATTCACTACCCGCTTTTGCCATGGAAGTTACACTGCCTGTTCCAATTGTATAACCAATAGCGAAGAAACCAGGTCCCACCGCCAGCAGCATGAACCATATTCTTTTCAGAAAGGATTTATTTCCGGGATTAGTCATATGTTGGACTATTATTTACATGTTGATTATTGGTAAGTTTCCGACCAAGCTCGAACACTCTGTCTTGCGGTCCCCAAACCCTCTATTCCCAATTCGATCTCATCTCCATCACGGAGGAAGACAGGAGGATCAAATCCAAGGCCAACGCCCTCAGGTGTTCCGGTAGAAATAATATCACCGGGCATCAGGCTCATGAATTGTGAAAGGTAGGAGATGATTTCCTGAACATTGAAAATGAAATCACTGGTACTGCCATCCTGTACTTTTTTCCCATTTACGTTTAGCCAGAGTCTCAGATTATTTGGATCAGTGATTTCATCCTTCGTAACAAGGTAGGGCCCAATGGGAGAGAAGGTATCACAACTTTTTCCTTTCACCCATTGTCCCCCTTTTTCCAGTTGAAACTCGCGTTCACTCACATCATTGTGCAATGCATATCCGGCAACGTAATCCAGGGCCTCTTCCTTGCTGATATAGTTTGCCCGCTTGCCTATTACCACTGCCAGCTCTACTTCCCAGTCTGTTTTCTTGCTGTTCTTTGGAATAATGATACGATCATTGGGTCCCGTTAGCGAAGAAGTGGCCTTAAAAAACACAACAGGTTCTGTTGGAATGGCCATTCCGCTTTCCCTGGCATGCTTAAGATAATTCAGCCCAATGCAAATAATCTTGCCCGGTTTTTTTACAGGGACTCCCAATCGAATTCCAGGATCAATCCGGGCAGATAAATTCTGATCAAACTCCTTTTCTAATTTGGTAATTCCATCATTTGCAAAGAAGTCTTCGGTGTAGTCACTAACCAGGTGACTTACATCGTAGCGGACCGCATCTATTTCCAATCCTGGCTTTTCATCTCCAGGGTTGCCAAATCTGATCAATTTCATATCGTTCTATTTTTAGGTATTCAAGGTAATAAATCCGCCGTCGATGGAGAAACAGCTTCCTGTGATGAAAGATGCCTCATCTGAGCAGAGGTAGAGTGCCAGCGAACCAATCTCTTCCGGTTTTCCCATTCTGCCAATGGGTTGGGTTTTGGAAAGTGTCTCAAACATTTCCTCCTCTTTTCCCGGGAAGTTTTTAGCAAGGAACCCATCTACAAAAGGGGTATGCACCCTTCCCGGTGCGATGGAGTTGCATCTTATTTTTTCAGATACATAGTCTTTGGCAACCGACAGGGTCATGGTATGGACAGCCCCTTTACTCATAGCATAGGCAAACCGGTCGGATATTCCCACGTGCGCCGCAACAGAAGATATATTTATGATTGATCCTCCCTTAGATTTCATCCTTTCGACACCAGCCTTGAGGCAATGAAAAACCCCTTTTACATTTACACTATAGATAGTGTCAAAATCATCGGGAGAAGTATCACTCACATTCCCAACATGCGCAATACCTGCATTGTTAACCAGGATATCCAACGCACCGCCTCCGGTCGCAATATGGAAGGCACTGGTCACACTTTTAATATCTGATACGTCACAATGGATGCAAACTGCCTGTCCGCCAGAAGCCACGATAGCATCTGCCACATGTTGGCCGTTTTCTTTATTCAAATCCAGTACGGAAACTTCTGCTCCGTGAACTGCCAGGGCAACTGCGATAGCTTTACCAATACCGCTACCTCCCCCTGTAACGATTGCCTTTTTTCCTGAAAGATCAAAGCTTCTATTTTCCATCTCTTAATATGAGTTAGCCAACAACAATTATCATAAAGTTATGTGTTTAAAGTTAGCTTTCATGTTTTGATGAGAATTTCTATTCTGAATGCTGAGGATATTCCAAAACCGGGCAATCATTTTTGTTCCGAAGCGGGTAAGGGTTTCTCCGGCTTGTATTATTTTCATCAATTCAGATTGATCTCTGCAGGATGTCAGGATTATTGTCGATAGAATAGCAAGGCCATAATGACATTGAAAGAAAGCGAAGTTTTATTTTGTATTAAGCGGTTGCTGGGTAGTTGCGCAGTGATTATCAGTTAATCGCGGGTACTCCACAGTGTAGGTCATCAAAGTGTTCGGACTCCGATTAGCTAAACCTAAGTTTACTTTCTGTTTAATTACGTGTTACTAATCAGAATAAAAGAGAAACATTTAAATGTTTAACTTAACCCTAATAAAATTTCAAAATGAGCGAGAAAAAGAAAAAAGGTCCGGATCGTCCTTGAAGGATTAAGAGGAGAAGATAGTATAGCCACCCTATGCCGTCGTGAGGGCATCAATCCCAACCTGTATTACAGATGGAGTAAAGGTTTTCTCGAAGGAGGTAAAAAGCGTTTAAGCAGCAAACCTGCTGAAAAGAAGACTGGATTTTGAGTCAAAGAAAACAGCTTTGATATGAATAAACTGTCTCTTAGCTTTAGGCTAACCAAGTTCCTAAGGTTGCTGACGTTAAACAGTGCCAAACTTACTCCGGTAAATTGACAAACACTAAAAAACAACAACTATGAAGTCAAAGTTTAAACAATTCAAGTGTTCTCTTTTTTCAACTTTAAGGCAAAACCAGATAAGGAAAAATACAATGAACATGAGAATCCTCACAAAGGCAATTGTGTTATCCACTCTGCTGGCGATGCTTCTCGCGCCGGCAGCATGGGCCTCGACTACCTATTACATCAGTCAATCTTCGGGTAGTGACGACAGTAACGGTAAGTCGCCCGCCACAGCCTGGAAGACGCTGGCCAGGGCATCACAACCCACCTATTCTCCCGGCGATCACATCCTTTTGAAGTGCGGGGATACCTGGGACGAAGAGCTCCTGCCGCAGGGGGAGGGGACTGCTGAGAATCCCATCTATATCGGCTCTTTTGGTGAGGGGCCGAAACCGGTGATCGACCGGCGTGAGGCCACTGATAAGAACATTGATAAGGTATGTATCCGGCTGAAGAACATCGCCGGCTATAAGATCAAGGGTATAGAATTTGCCCGATTCGGAAGGGGAGTTTTCGTCGATTTTGACAAGGGGGTGCACGGCAAGGAATACGTGTGGGTCGAGGACTGCTATTTCCACGACGCCCTCTATTATAATTGCACAGGCTGGTACACTGAAGACGTCCCCTCTGACGGCGGTACCGGACCGGATTACGTTTTCGATGTGGGTGTCTGGGTCCAGACACGGGAAACCGCCGACATCATCTGCCTGTCCGATATCACTGTAAAAAAATGTAGTTTCGAGCGTGTGGCCTGTGCTATCAATGTCTGGTCCGGAAATGAGTGGGACAAGGATGCTGAGAACTTGCACGAGTTCCGGAATGTGGTGATTGACCAATGTACGGCCGAAGGTGGTAAAAACTGGCAATTCGTCATACATTCCACCATCGGAGGCCGGATTTCCAACAGCTGGGTCCACCGGGTGGCCTATTACAACGAGGATGTTCCAAATGGTATTGCCGGGTCAATGCTGTATCGTAGCGAGGATATCATAGTGGAGAATTGCGAATTCGGGCACATTGCATTGGGTCTTGACGGCCATGACGGCCAATCATTTGATCTGGAGGGCAATATGACCCGTACGATTTTCCGTAATTGCCTCTTCCACGCGACCGAAGGAGCCGGTTTCCTGATGGTCTGGGGTGCATCGGCTAATCGCAATACGAAAAACGTGGATACAGAGTTCGAGAATTGCGTGTTCAACGCCAAGGAAAAATGGAATAAAGCTAGAAATGAAAACTTAAATGGCCTTACCAGAAGCGACCAGGTCTTCTGTGGTCAATTGGATGGTAAAACCACCTTGCGAAACTGCAGGGTCTATCTTGCCTGTGGCGAGAAACTACAAAGACCCTCAGTCTTTGAATATGACAACTGCAAGATATTTCGCAAACACGAAGGCATTACAGGAAGTGACCGCCTGGAAGCAAAAGTCTCAGCTTCAACTGCCGACTATCGTCATCCGGAAAGCCATGCCATCGACGAGGAGGGCAAGACTGCGTGGCGTTGTGTTTCAGGTGCATCAAGCGGCGAATGGTTGGAACTTGATTTTGGCCAGCCAAGGCGTGTCGATTATCTCGTTGTCGACGAGAATATGTTTTCGTCTGTTTCACGGTTTGCCATTCAGGTGTGGGATGCTGATGCATCATTGTGGCGGGATCGTTTCAACGGGGCAACCATCGGTACGGATTTTTTGGTAACTCCGGTGCCGGTGACCACACAGAAGATCAGGTTGTTTGTTCATCGCACAGGATATGGCAGTCCGGGCATTAACGAATTTGTAGCATACGGCGAATGAAACTTTCAGGAATGAAAATATATATTTCCAACTACCTACTCCTTTTACTAGTAGTCGCAGCAGCTGTGAGCTGCACGCGTAGTAAAAAGGAAACTGCCGAAAAAAACGAACTATCCCGGCAACCTAACATTGTTTTCGTGTTCAGCGACCAGCAATCTTCGGACATGCTGGGTTGCTACGGCAACGATCAGATCATTACGCCGAACATAAACAAGATGGCGGCCGGGGGCATCCTGTTCAATCATTGCATATCTTCCAGCCCCGTCTGCACGCCCTACCGGGGGATGTTAATGAGCGGGCAGCATCCTCTCTACAACGGCGCCATGGTCAACGACATGCAAATGCTTCAGGGGAAGGGGAATCATTTTGGTGAACTGCTCAGAGATAAAGGTTATCGAATGGGTTACATCGGCAAGTGGCATCTGTTCGGCGGGTTGCGCAATCGCCCCATTCCTCCCGGACCCATGCGCTACGGTTTCGATCACGAGTTCCTCTCAAACAACTGTACTGTTGATTTCAGGGCCGAATCAGCCTTCTACTGGGATGAGCATGGAAAGCGTGTGAAGTTCGATAAGTGGGAGCCAGATGGACAAACCGACCAGGCGCTCGCCTTCATCGATCGCCATGCTGGCAAGGAGCAACCTTTTGCACTCTTCGTCTCCTGGCATCCACCGCATGACAATATTGGTGGAAAGGGATATGTCGCACCTGCGAAATACAAGGAATTGTATGACCCGGCCAAAATCAAGCTACGCCCGGGTTGCACGGATACCCCGAGAAGTAGAACGGAATATCAGGGGTACATGGCGATGTGCACGAACATTGATGACAACTTCGGCCGCCTGATGAAGAAGCTCGACGAGAAGGGGATTCGGGACAACACGCTGGTGGTTTATACCTCCGACCACGGAGACCTGCTGCGGTCGCACGGCATTCATGACTGGCACAAATCTGTTCCCGAACACGTCTCCTGCCGCGTCCCCCTGATTCTGAGCTGGCCCGGCAGGCTGTCGGCCCGTGTCAGTGACATGCTCGTGGGAACCCTGGATCTTTTGCCGACGCTGCTGGGATTACTGGGCATTGAGCCGCCAGTGACCTGCCAGGGCAGTAATTATGCCGCTGCCCTGAAAGAAGGGAAAGACCTGGCTGTGGAATCTGTCCCTCTCTTCTTCTGGGGTGAATCGAGCGACTGGCGCGGTGTATACACGAACCGTTATACCTACGCATTTGAGCCGCCAGGTGCCACTAGAGGGATCAATGTACTTTATGATCGGCAGGAGGACCCTCACGAACTGCAGAACCTGTTTGACTCTCCTGACCATCATACGGTGCGGGATGAGCTTCATGCACTTACGAAGAAATGGATGGAAAAGTTCCTTGACAAGCACGTCCCCTTTGATACGATCAAACAGAAGATTTACGTTGATCCGGATGCTGCGCGGGCTCGATGGTCGCCCCATCAGGCAAAATCAGGGGCGTTGAAAGGTCGTCCGGTGGATTTGCAATAGCTGTAGAAAACTACGATTATGAATCTTAAGTATTTAGAAATGAAATCAAAAATCTTACTATTTTCCGTTTTCGCTATATTATGCTCAAGCTGCCGTTACAACGCTTCTCAATCCGGCAAGGATGAGGTTTCCCTTGTAGACCTGCGCTGTGAATACCTTGTTGATCCGCTTGGGATCGACGTGGAGAAGCCACGTTTAAGCTGGTTGATCGAATCCAAACGGCGGGGTGAACGGCAGACCGCCTATCAGCTCCTGGTAGCTTCAACACCGGAACTGCTCGCCAGGGACCAGGGCGATATCTGGAACAGCGGCAAAGTCAACTCCGATCAGTCTATCCACGTGGAGTACGCCGGAATACCGCTGACCTCCAGAATGTCATGTTACTGGAAGGTGCGCGTCTGGGATAGAATCGAAGAGGAGTCCACCTGGAGCAAGCCGGCCATGTGGTCGATGGGACTGCTTAAACCGGAAGACTGGAACAATGCGCAATGGATTGGTCTGGAAAGATCAAATCACGCCAGGAAGCAGGATGAAGCTGAACAGGGCGAACATACCCGACTGCCTGCCCGTTATTTACGCCAGGAGTTCAAGATCAACAAGCCGATCCGTTCTGCGACGGCGTACGTTTGCGGGCTTGGTGAGTTTGATCTCTTCTTAAACGGTGAAAAAGTGGGGGACCATGAGCGGGACCCCGGTAGGACAGAATTCAGCAAACGTGTTTTGTATGTAACCTTTGACGTTAAGGAGTACCTTCATATGGGCAACAACGCTGTTGGTACAATTCTAGGCAATGGTAGGTTTTTTGCGCCAAGACTTAATGTCCCGGTTTATACCAAAACATTTGGAACTCCCAGATTGCTGCTTAATTTGCAGATTACCTATGAGGATGGCAGCACCGATGATCTTGTCAGTTCCAGTCAGTGGAAAGCTACTGACGAAGGTCCCATAAGGGCTATCAACGAATATGACGGAGAGGAATATGACGCACGGATGGAGATGCCCGGATGGAGTGTGGCCGGATTTAATGAAGTAGGCTGGCGAAATGCCGACCTTCTGTCTGCACCCGGGGGGGATCTTCAGTCCATGGTCCAGGAGCCAATGCGTGTGTGTGAGGTTCTTACCCCTGTTAAGGTATCAACTCCTCAAGAGGGCGTGCATGTCGTGGATTTTGGCCAATACTATTACGGTGTAAATCAAATAACCGTCAGTTGTCCGTCAGGCACTGAAATTAAAATGATTTCATCCGGTGACCTCCATGCAAATGGACGAGTGAACCTTGCCAACGAAAGATCAGCCAGGGGCACAGACACCTATATCTGCAAAGGTGGTGGTAAGGAGACCTGGAGACCGAGGTTCCGTGGACATGGCCATCGTTACGTGGAAATCACCGGCCTTACGGGAACATTCACTGCTGATCATATCAGGGGCTTATTCATTCACAATGATGTTGAGAGACTCGGGACTTTCGAGAGTTCCAATACCTTGCTCAACACCTACAACAGGATGATGACCTATGATCAGCTCGGACAAATGCGGAATTATCCATCTTCGGAACAGGGCCGCGATGAAAGGCAAGGCTGGTTGGGTGCAGCTGGCACTTACATAGAGAATGAGGCCGCACACCTTGGTTCGGCGGCCATTTTCAGCAGGTGGTTGGATGATATATGCTTAGATCAAAGAGCTGATGGAGCTATTCCAGCGGTATCTCCCAGCTATTGGGTTTTCTACTTTGATGATGTTGTCTGGCCTGCTGATATCGTTCTCATACCTGCTGGGATATACAAGTATTATGGAGATAAGCGTGTCTTAGCCGCAAACTATCCCGCCATGAAGAGGTGGCTCTCCTGGGTAGAAGGTTCCATCTTGTCTGATGGAACCACTAACCTGAACATGTTCGGCGACTGGTGCGATACGTACAGCATGGACGGTGGCAAAACGAATGGAGCTACAAGCCAGCCCTTGATTTCTACGGCATATGTCACGTACCTGTATCAACAGATGGCTTTTGTCGCCGCAGTGTTGAATGAGACTACAGACGTTGGTGCCTACAGTGAAAAAGCGGAAAAGATGAAATCGGCCTTCAACAAAAGGTTCTTTGACCCGAAATCCAACACCTATACAGGCAAAACCCAATGTGCTCATGTACTGCCTCTGGCATTTGGAATGGTGCCGCAAGCAAACAGAGCTGCAGTTATAGAGAATCTCATTCATGATATAGAGGTAACACATAACGACCATTTAACGGTGGGCTTGGTTGGCATGGGTTATTATATGCGAACCCTGAGTAACATTGGGCATGCGGATGTCGCTTATAAATTGACTCAGCAGACCACCCGCCCCAGCTGGGGGTATATGGTTGAGAATGGTGCCACCGGGATGTGGGAACGCTGGGACATGAACACTCTGGGACCGGAGATGAATGGCCAGGGCTTCAAGATGCTGGCTGGAGACATGCACGCATTTCTATACCAGAATATAGCCGGCATAGCTCCCGATATTAGCAATCCCGGATTCAAGCACATCATCTTAAAGCCTGAACCCTTGGAAGGCCTGACCTATGTCAATGCCTCGTATAAATCGATGCACGGCCGGATCGTCAGTAACTGGAAACGAGATAACGATAAGTTCAAGTGGCAAGTCAACATTCCCGCCAATACGACTGCAACGGTGTATGTGCCTGCAAATAGAATGGCAGATGTGATGGAGAGCGGGCAGCCGATTGATATAGCTCAAGGCGTCAAGTTCTTGCGGATGGAAAAGGGCCGGGCAGTGTTTAATCTAGGTTCCGGAACATATGAATTCAGCTCAATAATCAATTAATAAAGCAACAAGTATGAAAGCTACAAATCGAAAAAGTAAATTTTTTCTCTCGTTATTAATTTGTGTTTATTGCATGTTAGGCTGTGTGTTCGTGACGCAAGCGTCGGGAAAGACCTATTATGTCAGCCAGTCTTTGGGTAGTGACAACAATGACGGTCAGTCTGTGGCTACAGCATGGAAAACGTTGGCCAGGGCGTCGCAAGAGTATCAAGCCGGCGACAGTCTTCTCTTGAAGTGTGGTGACACATGGTTTGACGATACACTGAGTCCAAAAGGGTCCGGTACGCCGAAGAATCCCATCATCATCGCCTCCTACGGAAGCGGGAATAAACCCATCCTCGACGGGTTGGACGATCACCAGAACCGGATTGGCATCCATCTGCTGGATGTGGAAGGCTACAGAATCCTGGGTCTTGAGATTACCCGCTACCGCTCCGGCATTTTCGCGCATTACAGCGCCGACAAGAAACCGAAGAAGTACCTGTGGATTGAAGACTGCTATATTCATGACGCCACTTATTATAGCGGGTACCATGACTTCCTCAAGGAAAGGCCGAGCCTCGGCATCTCGCTCTGGACCGATGAGACCGACCAGGTCCTGGTCATGACGGATATCACCATCAAGAACTGCCGGTTTGAGCGGTTGCTATCGGCGATCTGGACTAACAATCCTGACAACTGGAACCAGAAGGCCGACGGAAAATACAGCTTCGGCAACCTGGTGATCGACGGTTGTATAGCCGAAGAGGGCAAGCAATGGCAGATCGGACTACGGGGCATAAACGGCGGTGCCGTGCGCAATTGCGTGTTTCATGATACGGGCCGGCGATTTAAGGCTTTCAATGGCGTGGCCGGTGCCATGATTCAACGCTGTCAGAACATGGTGTTCGAGAATAGCGAGTGGGGCTTTGTCTCCATCGGTGAGCCTGGGCAGGTAAGCATTGACGGTCAGTCGTTTGATTTCGAATTAGACTGTTACAAATTGCTTGTGCGAAATTGCCTGTTTCACGACACGGAGGGACCGGGCTTCTTGTCGTGTTACGGCGCTTCGGGGCCGACGCACAATCGGGAGATCGTGATGGAAAACTGTGTCCTCAACGGCAAGGCTACTCGGGTCAAGGAGAACCTTTTTCCCTATGTGGAAATCTATAATGTAGCCAGTCGCAGTCAAATCGACTGGAAGAATTGCCGGTTTTATTTAAGTTGGGGCGAGGAGTTGACCAATGATATCGGACAGATGACCTTTACTGATTGCCTTATAAAAAAACAGGAACATGCCTGTAGTACACGCAATCTGGCTTTGGATGCCAAGGTTAAATCATCATCCAGCCTCATGGCCAGCGGCCCCGAGAAAGCGAACGATGGCCTCATCAACACCTCATGGATACCTGCGGAACCGACAGGGGCATGGCTGGAGATTGATTTCGGAGAACCACGCACCGTCAACGAGTTTATGATTCGGGAGCATCCCAATTCTACGATCACGCGCTTCACCATCGAATACTGGGATCTGGACAGAAAGGGCTGGTTCAGCTGCTTCAACGGAGGGAGGATACCGGGCCGCACGATTCTTAAAGACAACGACAGGTCGAAGATGGGCTTTCTGGCGCCGATCGTCGCCCGCACCACCAACAAGGTTCGGCTGGTGGTCAGCCGAACCGAGACCGACAGATGCCGTATCGATGAATTCGAAGCCTACAACGATACTACCCCAAGTCTGCCCGGTACAAAAGGTGTATTCAATGATAACCATAAACAAATCGTTTATTCTAATTGGATCACTACCAGATCAGCTGGATACATAGGCGGCGATCGAAGTATGAGCAACGTGAAAGGGGCCAATTGCGAATTTACTTTTGTGGGCACCGGAATCACCTGGATTGGAATAAAAAACAATTTACATGGAAAAGCTGACGTTTACATTGACAATGTCCTCCAGGCCACGGTCGATACGCATAATCCCGTCCATTTGCCACAGCAGGAACTGTTCACCAAAACCGGCTTAAAGCCCGGCAAGCACACGATCAAAATTGTGGTCAAGGGAAATAAGAATCCTACAATATGGAAAGGTCGTATCTCCATCGATGCCTTCAAGGTCCACTCGAAGAATGATTAATTAGCGCTGGGTATGGGACTCCAAATGAAAAAGATAAAACCTATAGTCTTTCTACCTCCGTTCCTGCTTCTCCTGGCGGTGATTGTGCTGAATTTCACCAATGAGCAGGCGTTCACCTCGGTTCTGACCAATGCTTATGGCTGGGTAATTGACACAACCGGTTGGTTGGTTGTTTTACTGGCGTTTCTCATGCTGGTTATCTGTGTTGTTGTCTATTTCTCTCCTCTCGGCCGGATTATTATTGGCGGACCGGATGCCAAACCGCTGCTGACCAAATGGCGCCTGTTTGCCATCATCCTGTGCACGGATATAGCCATAGGCGTTCTGTTCTGGGGTCCGGTTGAACCCATGTACTATCTGAGCGGTCCGCCGGAAAGTCTGGGTATAGAACCGAATACACCGGATGCCGCCCTGTTTGCCATCTCGAAAATATACCTGCACTGGACCT